>NZ_JBXWTH010000046.1:0-35932 GCF_059613825.1 Ruegeria sp. SATB027 | reverse complement strand
TGAAACCATCATCCCGATGGATCACAGGCCGATGATGCACTAACAATCAACTTGGACCAGTCAGATGAGGCTGCTCACCGCCTAACGACGGGTCTGTGTTTCGGTCGAACGATGTATTGGGAGGAACATCGATTGGCCGTTTTGGTCTCGCCAGAGGTTCAACCAAAATGCTCTTTGAAGCGATCAATACAGCGGCGGAAACCGTCTTCGAAATTTCCGTTACCGGGGTGGTAGACACTTTCGAATGATATCACCCCATCATAGGCGTCGGTTTTCAGAGCATCCGCCATCGGCTGAAACTGATCGGCCAGTTGGCCTTCGCCCATTTGTTTGACCGTCAATGTCGCGCGGGGCGTATCGACTTGAACGTCCTTGATGTGGATGTGCCCGAGATAGCCTTCTTTCACTTCGTCATACCCAGCAGGAAACGCTTGTTCGTGACACCAGCAATTGTTGGCCGGGTCCCAAAGTACCTTTAACGTGTCTTTGGCATCCAGATCATCGATCAGCTTACGGGCGGAGTAGTTCGAATTCACCATGGTCCCGTTGCCCGTTTCGACGACCAAAGTCACTCCGCCGTCCTTGGCAACGTCAATCGCCGGTGCAATCAGGGGCAGCATAGCATCCCATGCACCCTTGGCGACGTTCCACTTTTCGGCACCTCCATACCCCCAAAGGATTTGCTCTTTCTTGGGGGTCATAATGCGAACCAATGGGCTGCCGACCACATGTGCCATGTCGATCACGCGCTTCAGAGAATCCATATGCTTGCTGTGCAGGTCGTCCCCTGGTTTGTTCGCCCCGGTCATTCCCGCGAAGATGTGGCGCGACAGACAGGATACAGGCTTGCCCCGATCCCGAAGCAGCGCGTCAATTTCCCTGATCTCATCCGCAGAGTGATCGCCAACCTCCGTATCGCCGACAAATTGCAGTTCGGCATATTCGAGGTCAAACTCATCCATCACATCGACCGCGTGTTTCAGGTCGCGACTGATGCCATCACAGATAACGCCAAGTTTCATGTTCTTGTCCTTTCTCAGCGATGCAACTCAGCGCCGACAATGTCTTCGATCACGCGGGTGCAGGCCCAGTTGTCGCCATCGGGGAATTTGGTTTTGCCAGCATGGAAAATCTGCATGGCAGATGAAGCAGTATGCATTGGAACGCCGAGCTCTTCGGCCAGATCCAGTGAGATGGTCAGGTCCTTGTGCATGGTGCCGATGCCCGAGCCAGTGTTTTCGAATTTACGGTCGATGATGTTCTCCAGCGCCGTGTTGGTGCATCCGCATCCCGCGCCAGAGGTCGAAAAGACCTTGAACAGGTTTTCGCCCTTCACGCCCGCCTTGGCGGCAAGAACCGACGCCTCAAATGTTGCCGAAAAGATTGAACCGATCAGAGTCTGCAGACATGCTTTTACGGTCTGACCTTGGCCGGGCCCGTCCCCTACGCGGTGAATAGTGGCCGAGACCGCCTCCATCACTGGTTGGAATTCGTCCAGTACGGCATCAGGGGCTGCGGCCATCATGGTTAGTGTACCGCCCTGCGCACCCGGAAAGCCGCCAGAGACAGGGCTGTCGATCAGGTGGATGCCCGAACCGACCATGGCCTCGCCAATCTCGCGGGCCTCACGCGGTTTGATCGTGGCGGTCAGAATGACCGCGCCGCCCTGCGCCATGTGACGGACCAGACCGTTTTCACCAAGAATGACAGCCTTGGCCTGATCGCCGTTCATGACCATGACATAGACTGCATCCGCGTTGGCCCCTACATCTGCAACACTTGCTGCAGGCGTTCCGCCCATTTCAGCCAGCGCCTTCAGGCGCGCTTCACTCAGATCAAACCCGGTGGTTTCGAACCCGTTTTTGATCAGGTTCTTCGCCAGCCCGCTGCCCATATCCCCTAATCCAATGACACCTGCACGTTGCATAATTGTCTTCCTAATGTGTCGTCCGGCCCGGCCGGAGTTGAGGTTTGGCGCCCCATCTTCCGAGGCGTCGATGTGTGCGGGGATTTCAGGCTTTGGCTGACCAAGGCCGGGCAGGTCCGGAAGACACCCCGCTGCCCAATTCCGTGTGGCTACGGACCCATGACCGCGTCCGGTATCCAAAGGACCAGTTGCGGGAAGATCGCGATCAAAATCAGCACCACCACATTTGCCAGCAGGAACGGCGCGGCACCGACGAAAATCTTTCCGATCGGCATACGGCAGATTGCAGCGCAGACATTCAGGCAATTTCCTACTGGCGGTGTGCATGCACCAACCGCGAGTCCCGAGACCATCACCACACCAAAATGCACACCAGACACGCCCAGCTTTTCAGCGACCGGCAACAAAACCGGTGTCAGTAATAGAATGGCGGGACTAACGTCGATGAACGTACCCGCCATCAGGATCAAAATGGCTGTCAGAACCATGAAGGCGACCGGGCCAAGTCCGAGGCCCGAAACGAAATCGGCCAGTTGATTGGGTACACGTTCCAGCGCCAGTACAGTGATGAACACCTGACTGAACGCGATGATCATCATGATCTTGGCGGACATGATGATCGCGTGGCGCATGGCCCCCGGCAAATCTTTGAGAACGCCGAAGCCGACGATGAATAAGCCGATGATCAGACCGTAAACCACCGCCGCTCCGGCTGTCTCGGTCGGAGTAACGAAACCGAATACAACCGACCCCACGATCAGGATTGGCATCAACGCCACGGCAGCCGAACGCCGCGCCTGTCGCCCTGCCTCGGCCAACGTGAACGGTACATCTTCGGTCGGGTAATCGTTCTTCTTGGCCAACAACCACACGACGATCAGCTGCAGCAGGCCAACCATGATGCCGGGAATGATCCCGCCCAGAAACAGGCGACCAATGCTTTCTTCAGCGGCAACAGCGTAGATGATCATCGGAACAGACGGCGGAATGATCATGCCCATTGTGGATGAGGCAACTGTGATCCCCGCCGCAAAGCTCTTGGGGTATCCGCGCTTTTCCATCTCAGGGATCAGAACAGACCCGATTGAAGCAGTATCCGAGGCAGAAGAACCCGAGATACCGCCGAAGATCATCGAGCCGACCACGTTAACCAATCCCAGCCCGCCCTTAAGGCGGCCGACGAAGAACATGGACAGGTCTAGCAGGCGCCGCGTGATGCCTCCGGAATTCATCACCAAGCCCATCAGGATGAAGAAGGGCAGTGAAACCAGCGGATAATTATTGATGCCGGAGAAGAAACGCTGAACAACGAACCCGGTCGCTGCGGGGGCCTCGATCAGGAAATACGCCAGTGACGCCAGCCCCAGAGAATAGGCAATTGGAACTCCGCAGACCAACAGTATTCCCAGTGTGGCGAACAGGATCAGCATGTCAGTCCTCCGGCATCCAGAGAACATCGATGGAATCCCGACCGCCCAGAGTCAGAACCACACGAACAAAGCAATAGAACACGGCAATCGAACAGGAGATCGGAACAATGATGAACACATAAGCCTGAGGCATCCCGAAGGGTTGCCACATGTTTTTGCCTGGCCCCGCGATCCAATCGATGGACAGCCAGACCAATGCCGCGTTCATCACTCCGACAAGGACAAGCCCTGCCACGTAGAAGGCCATTTTGACGTAGTAGGGCATCATGTCGATGAAGAATGTGATCGCGATATGCTCACGCTTCGTAATCGCCACGGCACCGCCCAAGGCCGAGGTGCAAAGAAACGCGATCTTGACCTGTTCGTCGACGCCGTAGATCGCCATGTCAAAGGGGCGCATCAGGACTTTGGTGACGACAATCACCAAAAACACCCCAAACAGCACGACCATCAGCGCTTCGATAACGCGCGTCAGTACACGGTCAATTGCAGAGAGCGTATCCATAAACCGGTTCCGTTAAGAAGCGAATCCGGGCGCAAGTAAGAGTGCCCGGAATTGCCGTTTCAGATCAGCCGCAGGACGCCGCTGCAGCACGGGCTGCGTCGATATCATCCATCGTGAAATGACCCGCGTCGATCATCTGTTGATAGACCGGCGCAACGGCTTCCTGGAAACCCGCCAGGGCTTCGGGCGTCAGTTCGTTGATCTCCATGTGCTTGCCGAGTTCGCCGACGATGTTCGTTTCAGCATCGCGATACAGCTTGTCCGACATCGCCATCGCTTCGACCGCAACCTCGTCAAAGGTGGCCTGAAGGTCTTCGGGCAAACCATCATACCACGCCTTGTTGACGATCAAAGGATCGGGGCCTGTCATATGGTTCGACAGCGTCAGATACTTTTGCACTTCGTGAATATTGAAGTCCCAGATATTTTGCGGCGGGTTATGCTGCCCGTCAATCACGCCCTGTTTGAATGCCTGATATGCCTCTGAAAACGGCATGGCGACCGGAACCGACCCGATGGCTGTGCCCGTGGCGATCATCAGATCAGATTGAGGTTCGCGAATGCGCAGACCTTGCAGATCAGCAACCGATGTTATTGGCTGAACGTTGTTGGTATAGGCCCGGAATCCTTGGCTGATACCGGTGGCAGGGATGTGATATCCGTTCGCCTCAGCACGGGCCTGAACGCCCTTGGTGAAGTCCGAACCGACCAGACATTCCATCTCATCCCAATTCGCGACGAGGAACGGCAACTGGTACAGGTTGAATGCCCCGGACGCGTCGGCAAAGAAACCGCCACGCGTGCCTTGCAGCAAACCGGCCGTCACCTGATCCATCATTTCACGCTCATTACCAAGCGCGGCACCAAAGAAATTCTCGACTTCGATGCGACCGTCCGTACGTTTTTCAAGTTCAGTCTTGAACCAGTCCATGGACTGCGAACGGATTGAGGTTTCCGGCTGCTCATTACCATATTTAAAGGTGAAGTCCGCCGCCAGTGCTGTACTGGCCGTCATTAATAGGCCGGTTACCCCGGCCAGTAATTTAGCTGTGTAGGTCATGTTATCCTCCCTGAACGGGACTCGATCCCGTTGCATGACGTTGGGATAAGCCCCCTTACAATTCGGTGGCAAGAAAAATTGCATCAAATGACGGGAATGATGGTTTTTGGTGTTCTTAGAGGTTTATTTGAGGATGATTTTGATCGAGAATGATGTTAGCAGAGGCTTATGAGCGATGAAGCTGTAATAATCCCAAAGAAGGCACGTGTCTCCGAGATTGCGAGGATCGCGGGGGTCGGCACCGCTACGGTTGACCGGGTTTTGAACAACAGATCAAACGTAAAGCCTGAGACCCGCCAGCGGGTTTTGCAGGCCAAGCACGCGATCGAATCCGGCGCTCAATTGGACCAGCCTGCGCGACCCTGGCGGCTGAAGATATTTCTACCAGAGGAAGCCGGACCATCGACAGAATTTCTGGGCAACTGTTTTCAGAATGTTTTCACCAATGGCCGCGCCACTGTCGAGTGTGTCTTTTCCACGAAATTGGAACCATCAGTGTTGGCTCGAAAACTAAGAGCCTGCGCCGGGCAGGGAATTGATGCAGTTGGCTTTCAGGCTTTGGATGATCCGCGGGTTCGCGACGCAGTTGAAGAGCTGCACGGTTTGAATATTCCCTGCATACCTGTCGTCTCCGATCTGATCAGCCCTGTTCTGGGCCAATTTGTCGGGACGGACAACATGGCCGCAGGACGAACAGCGGCCTATTTTATGGGTCGAATGCTACGGCAATCCGGAACCGTCGGCGTGATTTCCGGCGAGCAACTATATCGCAACCATTCGGATCGCGAGATGGGGTTTCGGTCAGCCTTGCGAAGGGATTTTAGCCACCTCCGCGTTGTGGGCACCTATATCGGCCACGATGATGTGCAGGAAAATCGCGTGGTGGTGGGCCAGATGCTGGACGAACATCCCGGGCTGCTGGGCATTTATAACGTTGGCGGTGGCAACGAAGGCATTGTTGCGGCTCTGGCTGATCGCGATTTGACGGGAGAAATCATGCTGATCGGCCACAACCTTACGCCGAAGACGAGAAACTACCTGCTGGACGGATCAATGGATCTTGTCATTCATCAGAATATGCAACGGATCGCTGAACAAGCCGTTCAGACCCTGATCGCGACACTGGAAAACCGGCCCCATCAGGCTGAGGTCGTTCCAGTTGAAGTCATCACCCGTGAAAACATCAACGGCGCCACCTTCGGTTGATGCTCACAGGTTTTCAGATGTGCAGAGACCGAACGGAATAACTCCAACCTGTTCCTGAATTGGTTTTCCGGTCAGACACCGAGACATCATCTGTGTCACGCGATCTGCAACCTGATCCAGCGGGTTGTTAATCACCAAATCGATGCTGCCATCGGCAAGCGCGGCTTCGGTAACTGGTGTCCGTTCATGGCAGATGTAGACAACTTCCCGCGATTGCCCTGCCTCGCGCAGCGCTTTCAAGGCTCCAGTCACCCCGCCTCCGCAATGATAGATGCCGGAGAGGTCTTTGTTGGCCCGCAGCAATTCTGCTGTCGCTTCATATGCGACCGCGGCGTCATCCAGATACACCACAGAGTCTCGAAGAGGTTTCTGCGGCGCAAATTCGCGCATGTAGCTTCTGAACCCACTCTCAAGCGCTTCGTGCCCCAGATACCTGTGCGACCCGATAAGGATGCCAACCACGCCTTCGGTTCGATCAAGACGCGCCATCGCCCAACCTGCCGTCCGCCCCGCTTTTCGACTGTCGATCCCGACATAGGCAGTAACGTGAGGCGATGACAGGGGCGAGAGCAATGCAATGACAGGGACATCGGCGCTGGCGATCGCACGATTGATCTCCGGATGATCAATCGCAACTAAGCCTATGGCGTCTACCTTGCCGTGCATTTCGTCAATCGCAGTTGCAAGCTCGGACGGCGACAGGCTTTCTACGTATTGGATTACAACTTTTGCCCGGATACTGCGCAACTGCTCTGCTTTTTGCTGCAACTCGATTGCCAATTCGCGATAAAACCACTTGCTTTCCTTTTGAAGAATAAAGCCCAGTCGTTTTGCTGGAGCCATCTCCTCAACCCGGCGCCGCAACAATCCTGCCGAGCGATACCCCAACGCTTCCGCCGCTGAAAGAACCCGCGCAGATGTCGCCGCAGTAACTGGCGCGCGCGCATTCAGAACGCGGTCTACTGTTGCGACGCCTACCCCCGCCTTTTCTGCGACGTCTTTGAGTGTGACACGGGCCATAGCACGCTCCATGATAAAAAGTATCATCTATTTTACAGAATTTTCTGAGAGAAATGATAGAAAATATCACGACAGGTTTGACGATTCAGACGCCCTTCGGTTCTGCTCGGCAACAGCAATGTAGATAAGGAACCTGATGTGCCGAAGGACCATACCCTTCCTTGGCGGGATTATTCGCTGACGGGCCGGGACAGCGGTCCAAGCTTTGCACCTAAACAGTGGTATTCTACTCCAGTCCCCCGGAAACGGATGAAGGAATTGATGAAGCGCCGTGATGCTCCGGCCTTGATCGACTACGGGATTTGGCTGGGATTGGTGTTGGCAACCGGTGCTCTCGTCATTCTGACCTGGGGTACGTGGTGGGCAGTGCCGTCTGTTATCCTGTACGGGGTGTTTTATGGATCCTGTGCCGACAGTCGTTGGCACGAGTGCTGCCATGGGACTGTGTTCAAAACGCCTTGGCTGAACACCGCGGCCTATCAGCTGGCCTCATTTATGTCGCTGAAAAACCCCTATCTTTGGCGGTGGAGCCATACACGCCATCACACGGATACGGTGATCGTCGGAAAAGACCCCGAGATTGCATTTCCCCGGCCTCCGCATCCACTCAACCTCCTATGGAACATGCTGCATCTGCAATCTGGCTGGAATGAATTGAAGAAGATGTTTCGGTTGTCGGCTGGTCGTTTGACCAAAGATCAGAAAACCTTCCTCATCGAAGCCGACCGTTCTAAGGCGTTCTTGGCGTCGCGTGTTCATCTCGCAATCCTCGCAATGACATTTGCTTTGGCAATGGTGCTGCAATCATGGCTGCCCATTGTGCTGATCGGCGGTCCCACTTTCTATGGTTCGTGGCTGCATCACCTGTTGGCGTCACTGCAGCATGCCGGGCTGGCAGAAGACGTCCCGGATCACCGATTGAACTCGCGAACCGTCTACATGAACCGGTTCTTCCGCTTCGTATATTCGAACATGAACTACCATGTTGAACACCACATGTATCCCATGGTTCCATTCTACAATCTCCCGGCCTTGCACGAAGAAATCAAAGGCGATTGCCCACCAGCGTACGCGGGAACACTGACCGCGTTTCGCGAAATGCTCCCAGCCATTCTGATCCAGCGGCGCGATCCGTTCTACTTTGTCGACCGCAAGCCGTTGCTGCCCAAGGACGCTAACCCCAGCCCAGAATACACTCGACCAACAGCCATAGCGGCCGAGTAAATCAATCCCCGGAATACAGGAAAGCCCATGACGAACTGGACCCGCGCCTGCGCTTGCGATGACATCGAAACCGAAGACCTTATCCGTTACGACAATGGCGATCGTACCTTTGCCATCTACCGAAGCCCCGAGGACGATTTTTACTGCACCGACGGCCTGTGCACCCATGAAGAAGTGCATCTGGAAGACGGTCTGGTCATCGATCATCTGATCGAATGCCCCATGCACAACGGCCAATTCGATTATCGCACCGGCGAGGCAAAGCGCTCACCCGTCTGTGTGAACCTGAAAACCTACCCCGTTAAGGTCGAAGACGGAGATGTCTTTATCGATATCGGGTGATGCCATGAAACGGATCTACGACTGGGACGCGAAGTTCTCACTTAGAAACTACACCGCTTCCGACCTTCGTGCGCTTAAGGGTATCCGCAAGCTGGTTCAGACGACGGCGAATACAACCGAAGAGGCAGCAGCCGCGAAAGATGCCGGAATTGATTTGATTTTGGGCAATGCCCACAACACGCCCGCCGTGCGTCAAGGCGCGCCTGAATTGTTCTTCACAGCTGCACTTGGTCTTCCGGACTTTGCGACGGAAAGGGACGTGCTGACCGCCGCGTTTGCGGCCATGAAGGATGGTGCCGACAGCATCTACACGGCAAGAGGGCCGCACATTGTTGAACTTTTAGCGCGCGAAGATATCCCCGTGATGTGTCATCTTGGCCTGGTTCCTCGCAAATCCACCTGGCGGGGCGGCCTGCGTGCCGTTGGTAAAACTGCGGACGAGGCTATCGCGCTTTGGAATGCGTTCCGCACAATGGAAGATGCCGGAGCTTTTTCGGTAGAGGCTGAAGTTATCTGTGATCGAGTAATGGCTGAGATTTCCGCCCGCACATCTCTGATAACGTCCTCACTCGGATCGGGCCCCAGTGCAGACATTATCTACCTTTTTCAAAATGACGTATGCGGGGAGCAACCCGAAAGCCCGCGCCATGCGCGTGCCTTTGGCGATCTCGATTCACTGTATGAACAGATAAATCACCACCGCCGAGTCGCGCTTTCGGCGTTCAGAGAATCTGTTGAAGAGGAGCAATTTCCAAGCCCAAGCGAATGCGCAACAATCTCAGACGCGGAGTTTGAAAGTTTTATTACACGACTAAAATAGTCTATTTGGCTAAGGAAAGTTGCACCCAGAACCACATTTTGAGAACCGGAATTATCACCCAACGATGACCGATGTACGTTGGGCCCCATTCGCGACGGGTAGCAAAGAATTTTGTAATCGCAGTGCAAGTACCTTTCCCGCCCGACCAGCAGGGCGTTGTCGTCGCAACCCGCCAGCAGCTGTCGTTCGAGCAACCGCAGCGAATTCGGACTTTGTCTGCAGACTGTGAGTTCGTGCACCCTGAAAATTTGCGCCTGCAGCGAACGGCCGGTTCGACGGGCCGCACCGCAGCGGCGACATGTGTCGATGAACGTCCGCTTCGGGCCGATTTCGCCCACAAGTTCGGACGTTCTGAGGACTCGGGTACTCAGACTTAGCTGCTTCAAATGACTAGGTTCCTTGGCCGCCCAAACACGTCGCCTAGTGTCTAAAGTCCAATGTTCAGGCGGGGTTCTATACTTTGGCCATATCCCATAAACTGATCAACATGGTCAGGTTACGCCAACAAATTTTGAAGTGGAAAACTGAGGCAAGGCGAAGACTGGTTGCAAGTACTGGTGGACCCTTCGAGCAACGAGACAAACGAGCTCTTTCGGAGACTTGCCGAAGATAACCCATTAATGACGATTGCGTTCATCCTCGGGGGTGTCGGCACGACACCTTGCGGTGGAGCACTGTATCGGCGATCGGGCCGGTTCGCCGCGCCCAAGAACGAAATTGTGAGCGGACTACGAGCTACATGGTTCGGTCGTCATTCCGCCGTCAAAGGCACACGTCAACCGCCAGAAGCCTCTGCAACACATCCATCTGCAATTTTCAGACCCCCAATCTGCGCTAACAAACTGACGATCGCGTCAACGCCCGTTCGGTGGCGTAGGGCCGAAAACACGAAAGGTCGGCCCTTTCGAATTTGCGTGGCGTCGCGCTCCATCACTTCGAGCGACGCGCCGACATGGGGGGCGAGATCTGTTTTGTTGATGATCAGAATGTCCGATTTCGTTATCGCAGGACCGCCCTTGCGCGGAATTTCCTCACCCGCTGCAACGTCGATCACGTAGAGTGTCAGGTCCGCCAGTTCCGGGCTGAATGTGGCCGACAAATTGTCGCCGCCGCTTTCGATCAGAACTATATCCAGGCCGGGGTGACGAGCCTGCATCTCTGCCACGGCGGCCAGATTGATCGAGGCATCCTCGCGGATCGCGGTATGGGGGCAACCGCCGGTTTCGACACCGATAATCCGGTCCCGGGGCAGAATCTGCATCCGCATCAACGCTTCGGCATCCTCTTGCGTATAAATGTCGTTGGTGATGACACCAATCGAAAAGGCCTCGCCTAGGGCCTCTGCCAAAGCGGCAGTCAGGGTCGTTTTACCAGCGCCAACCGGGCCGCCGATACCAACGCGCAGGGGGCCGTTCATACTGCTCATGTTCGGAATATCCTTGAATATTGAGTTTCATGTTTCATCGACAAGATATCGGACAGGAATGCGGTTGAACCCAGTTCATCAAGGCCCGTGTGTTGTGCTGTTTCCGCAATCGAAGTGCAGAGCGGGGTCAGATCACGGATCAGCCGCTGAGCATCGGTCTGTCCCAAAGGGACAAGGCGGGTTGCGCAGGCCACAAGATTGCTCATGAAGGCCTGAAGGAACATCTGCGACACCAGCGGGCGCGGCAGATTCTGCATCCGCGCGGCACGGCCCACCGCGACCGGGTAGGTGAGGCGCCGCAGGTCGAGCCCCCAGATATCTCCGGTCACGGATCCGAAAGCCTGACCCAGAAGGTCGGATTCCATCAGCCGTTCCGACCCGGCGCAAAAGGCGCGGACGGTGGCATCGATTCGGGCCAACGCGGCTCTGTCATCGGCGTTATACGCGGCCACAAGAAACAGCGCGTCATTCCAGCCCGAGCCATGTTGCAGTATCGTGGCGACCCAGTCGCCTGTCTGGTTTGCGCTGGCGACCCGGCCCAGTTCAATCGCTGCCTCCAGCCCGTGGGAATAGGCGAAGCCCCCAACCGGATAGGCGGGGGACAACCATTGGGTCAGTGTCAGGATGTCAGAGCTAGTGGGCGTGACCATGGGTCCTGCCGTGGCCATAGGCCCCGCCTTCGGGGGTGAAGGGTTCGACGACATCGCGAATATCGGCACCCAGTTTCATCAGCATGTCGCGAATGACGTGATCGCGCTGGATCAGCAGCCTGTCAGATTCGATTTGGCAGGGTGTGTGCCGGTTGCCGATATGCCAGGCAAGGCGCAGCAGGTGGTCGCCCTTTACCTCCAGCAGCTCTTCGGGGGCCGCGACGATTTCAATCTCACGACCGTCTTCCAATACCAGAACCCCGCCATGATCCAGCGATTTGGTGTTGGAGAGATCAACCAGAAACGCCTCGCCATCATCCGTGGCCAGCATCTTGCGGCGCAGGAAGCGGCCATCATAGTCCAGCGAGACCTGCGCATGAGCGGGTGCATGCGCATGGTCGTGGTAGATACGAGCGGTTTTGATCGCGGTGGTCATCTTGGTGCTCCTTGTATCTCAGAACATAAAGTATCGCTGCGCCATCGGCAGCACCTCGGCAGGTTGGCAGGTCAGCAATTCACCATCGGCGCGGACCTCGTAGGTTTCCGGGTCTACTTCGACATGGGGCGTCGCATCGTTTAGCAGCAAATTGCGTTTGCCAATCTCGCGTGTGTTCCGCACGGCGACTGTTTTCTTGGCCAGGCCTAGAGTTTCACCGATCCCGTCCGCCTGCGCTGCTGCCGAGACAAAGGTAATCGCCGAGTGCTCCACCGACCGCCCATAAGCCCCGAACATCGGACGGCTGTAAACAGGTTGCGGTGTCGGGATCGAGGCATTTGGGTCGCCCATCTGCGCGCAGGCAATTGTACCGCCCAGCAGAACCATCTCGGGTTTCACGCCGAAAAAGGCCGGGTTCCACAGGACAAGATCGGCGCGCTTGCCTACCTCGATGCTGCCGATTTCATGGCTCAGACCGTGGGCAATCGCCGGGTTGATGGTGTACTTGGCGATGTAACGGCGGACCCGCAGGTTGTCGTTTTCACCAGTTTCCTCGGTCAGACGCCCTCGCTGTTTCTTCATCTTGTCGGCGGTTTGCCATGTGCGGATCAGCACCTCTCCGACCCGGCCCATGGCCTGGCTGTCAGACGCGATGATCGAGAACGCACCCATGTCGTGCAGGATATCCTCGGCCGCGATGGTCTCGCACCGGATGCGGCTTTCGGCAAAGGCTACGTCCTCGGGGATGGACTTGTCGAGGTGATGGCAGACCATCAGCATATCCAGATGTTCCTCGACCGTGTTTACAGTGAAAGGTCGCGTCGGGTTGGTCGAGGAGGGAAGAACGTGATTCTCGCCACAAATCTTGATGATGTCAGGGGCATGGCCGCCACCTGCGCCTTCGGTGTGGAAGGCGTGGATGGTGCGTCCTTTCATGGCGGCGACAGTGTTTTCGACGAAACCGGATTCGTTCAGAGTATCGGTGTGGATCATCACCTGTACATCCATCGAATCGGCCACCGACAGGCAGCAGTCGATGGCGGCAGGGGTCGTGCCCCAATCCTCATGCAGTTTCAGAGCGCAGGCCCCGGCATTGACCTGTTCCTCGAGCGCAGCTGGCAATGAGGCGTTGCCCTTGCCCGCAAAGGCGAGGTTCATCGGGAAGGCATCCGCCGCCTGCAACATCCGTCCGATATGCCAGGGGCCGGGGGTGCAGGTGGTGGCCAGCGTGCCATGGGCCGGACCCGTGCCGCCGCCTAACATGGTGGTCAGGCCGGAATGCAGCGCGTCTTCGATCTGCTGAGGGCAAATGAAGTGGACATGGCTGTCGAACCCGCCTGCGGTCAGGATGCGCCCCTCGCCCGCGATGGCTTCGGTGCCGGGGCCGATGATAATGTCGACACCTGGCTGCGTGTCGGGGTTCCCCGCCTTGCCGATCCTGGCGATACGCCCGTCTTTCAGACCGACATCCGCCTTGTAGACACCCGAATGATCTACGATCAGCGCATTGGTGATGACTGTATCCACCGCCCCCTTGTCCCGTGTGACCTGAGACTGCCCCATCCCGTCGCGGATCACTTTCCCGCCGCCGAACTTGACCTCTTCGCCATAGATGGTCAGATCGCGTTCGACCTCGATGATCAGGTCGGTATCGGCCAGCCGCATTTTATCGCCGGTGGTGGGGCCGAACATGGCGGCATAGTCGGAGCGTTTGATTTTTGCTGGCATCACAACGCCCCCATGACCTTTTGATTGAACCCATAGACCTTGCGTGCGCCGCCGATCGGGATCAGCGAAACCTCGCGTTCCTGTCCCGGTTCGAACCGCACGGCGGTGCCGGGGGCGATGTCCAGACGCAGGCCATGGGCGGCAGCGCGGTCGAACTCCAGCGCCGGGTTGGTCTCGGCAAAATGATAGTGCGAGCCGACCTGAATCGGGCGGTCGCCAGTATTGGCGACCATCAGCGTCAACGGCTCGGCGCCCAGGTTGAACGTGATTTCGCCTTCAGCGGGGAAATGCTCGCCGGGGATCATTTGTTTAGCTTCACCATCAAGGCAACAGCAGCCAACGCGACAATCGCGAGGCCCACGGCCAAAGCGGCATAGTCCGTGCCATGCGCGTGGATATGCGTGCCGTTATGCGCGGCGGCGGGGCCAGCCAGGATCAGAACAGGGAAAAGCATGCGGGTCATATCAGTGTTCCTTTTTTTAGCGAATAGGGTTGTGAACGGTCACCAGCTTGGTGCCGTCGGGAAAGGTGGCCTCAACTTGAACCTCGTGAATCATCTCGGGGACGCCTTCCATGCATTGCGCGCGGGTGATCACCTCGGCCCCGGCTTGCATCATATCGGCGACCGACCGCCCGTCGCGTGCGCCTTCAACCACGGCGCTGGTGATAAGGGCAATCGCCTCGGGATGGTTCAGTTTGACACCACGGGCCAGTCGTTTGCGGGCAACTTCAGCGGCCATGGCGACCAGCAGTTTGTCTTTTTCACGGGGAGTCAGGTTCATGTCAGATTGTCCAGCATCTTGGAAGCGAGTCGTTGTTCAGTCGCCGAAGCACGGGCATCAGACTTCGGCGCAAGGCAAACCCGTTCTTGGCCAGCAGTCGGACGACCAGCAGGTCAGGTTGAATCAGGCTGGCCCCGGCGGTATCGGGCAGCATCTGGCGGATTGCCTTCAGATGCCCTTCGGCCCTGGGCGAGGCAAATGCGACTAAGGCCATCGCGCCCGCGCCATCTGCAATGTGCTGACGGGCCAGATGCGCGCTAAGGTCGCCGGTGAACCGGGTGGCGTCCAGAAACACCATCCTTTCGTTGCGCCGAATCTCGATCCGATCGCTGAGGCGGATATCCGTCAGAGTTTCACCCATCGCGGTACGACCAAAGATCAAAGGTTCAACCATAAGGGCCGAGGCATCCTCGGCCAAATCAATACGCAAGCGCCGGTTTAATGCGCTGCCACTGTACAGGATCGTCTCTTGCGGAAGCCAGTTCAGCCTTGCCTGCGGACCGGCGGTTAAAGTGTTGACGATGCGTGCGGCCTGACCGGGTTGTGCTTTGTATGCCCGCTCACAAGCCTGCGTGGTCACTGTCAGTTCGGTGCCCCGGCCTGCGCGGCCTGAAAACCGGAAATCATCACCGCCAGTAACACCACCAGCCGTGTTCAAAAGCACGGCGTCCAATTGGCTGCCGTGTCCGCGTGGGAAGAGACATTTGAACGAACCCGCCGGCCGCAAGCGATCAATCACACTGCGCCCGTGGAACAGTTTGGCCGACAGCGTAACCCGGCCTTCAGCGCGTGGCGGTCTCGCATGTGACGCTGACGATATGGGCGTGAATTGAGTGATGGCAGCGGCTTTCGCGTCATGAACGTTTGGCGCTTTTTCACCTTTGGGATGTCGAAACTCTATCGACAGGTGCAGATTTTCGACCAAGTCCCGTCCCGTAAGTGCATTTTTTAATCACGCATGCAGCATGTAGATCAAAAATCGGGCATATCAGTCCACTTTGCCAGAATGCTATGGGGCCAGATTTGCCTATTTCGCTGCAATGCAGAATCGATGTGGGGCCTACCGGGCTAACGACCACCGGGGGTGTGTGACGGCTGCGCGAATTGGACCTCGGACACAACCGCCACACGTAACGCAACATACAGTTGCGGGGATCAGGTAGTAGAAGACAGCGTGTCAACGCAAGGCTTCTGTGCCCGCCCCGCCAGGAGAATTACATGACATCTCTCAAATCCACGCTCTTCGGATCGGTTGTCTTTGCCGCCATGGCAACGGCCGCTCTGTCTGCTGAAGACACGATCAAAGTCGGCGTACTGCACTCGTTGTCAGGCACTATGGCGATTTCGGAAACCACGCTGAAAGACACGATGTTGATGCTGATCGACCAGCAGAACGCCAAAGGCGGCCTGCTGGGCAAGCAGCTTGAGGCAGTTGTGGTTGATCCTGCATCCGACTGGCCGCTGTTTGCGGAAAAAGCGCGTGAGCTACTGACCGTGCATGAGGTGGATGTGATCTTTGGCAATTGGACGTCCGTCAGCCGCAAATCGGTGCTGCCGGTGATTGAGGAACTGAACGGCCTTCTGTTTTATCCGGTGCAGTATGAGGGTGAAGAAAGCTCGAAAAACGTCTTCTATACCGGTGCCGCGCCGAACCAACAAGCGATCCCGGCGACCGACTATTTCCTCGACGAGCTTGGCGTTGAGAAATTCGCGCTGCTTGGCACAGACTATGTCTATCCCCGCACCACCAACAATATCCTCGAAAGCTATCTGAAGCAAAAGGGCATCGCGGACGGTGATATCTTCGTCAACTACACGCCCTTTGGCCATTCCGACTGGTCCAAGATCGTGGCGGATGTGGTTGCGCTGGGTGCGGATGGTAAGAAGGTCGGAGTGATCTCAACCATCAATGGCGACGCCAACATCGGCTTCTACAAGGAACTGGCTGCGGCTGGCGTCTCGGCGGATGACATTCCGGTCGTTGCGTTCTCGGTCGGAGAGGAAGAACTGTCGGGCCTGGATACAACCAACCTTGTGGGCCATCTGGCTGCTTGGAATTACTTTCAGTCGGCGGATACCGACGCCAACACTGAATTTGTTGAAACATGGAAAGCTACCATGGGCGAAGACCGGGTGACCAACGACCCGATGGAGGCACATTACATCGGTTTCAACATGTGGGTTAACGCCGCGACCGAGGCCGGTTCGACCGACGTAGATGCCGTGCGCGCCGCGATGTACGGGCAGGAATTCCCGAACCTGACCGGTGGAACCGCTGTCATGCTGCCGAACCACCATTTGGCCAAGCCGGTTCTGATCGGTGAGATTCAGGAAGACGGCCAGTTCGACATCATCAGCGAAACCGACGTTGTGCCGGGCGACGCCTGGACCGACTTCCTACCGGAATCGGCGGTGCTGGTATCGGATTGGAAAGAGCTGGGCTGCGGTATGTACAACACCGAGACCGAGACCTGCGTTCAGACCCTGTCGAACTACTAACCGACACGCAAGGTGGGTGTGATGCCCGCCTTGCCCCCAAAGACACTCGGGTTTCACCACATGTTACGACTTTTCCTTGCGGGCCTCGCAATTCTATGCGCCCACCTGACCGCCAACGCGCAAGAGGCCGGTCTGCAACCGATCCTGCAAGAGCATCAGGAGATCATCGCCAAAAGCTCACGCAAGACAATCGGGCCCGCGATTGATGCGATTGCCAGCAGCGGGTTGCCGCAAGCGCAGGTGATGCTTGAGACATGGGCCGCCAAGGACGTGTGGATGCGCAAGTCGGACGGCCTGTTCTTTGCAGGCAAAAAGGTCGAAGGCCGGTCGTATGAGCTTACCGATTTCGATACTGGCGAGGTCGTTGGTATTTTCGAGAAATCCAACCTGAAGCAGTTGAAGCCCAATAGCGGCATCCGCGCGATGATTGGCACGGCTCTGGTGCAGTACCAGCTAACAGATCCGGACCGCGCTCGGCGGCTGGCCGCTTTGCAATCCATCCAACGTGACCCCGAACGTGCTTTGCTGGAGCCCCTACGCGCGTCGATTGCCGATGAAGCTGATGCTGATCTGAAAGCTCACAAACAACGGCTCGAACGATTGCTGACGATTGGATATGACGAAGATACCGCGGCGCGCGTGGCTGCGATTGAGCAGATGTCCGACGATTTGGGCGTGGACGTCCGTGGCGCATTAAATCCACTGATCGCGACGACGCGACAAGCAGCACCGGAACTGCCGTCTAATGTGAATATCGCTGCCGTTTTAGAACCGGGTTCGAGTGATTTGACGCGCGATGAGGCCTATGACTTGCTGGTCACTGGCAATCTGGCGCCCCCACGTTTGTCACGGGATGATATCCGGACAGCTCTTGCGGCCAATATTGACGGGGGTCGCGTTGGTGACATTCCGCTTGCGCAACTGAATACAGATGAAACGCGCGCTCGGGCATATGTAGCCTTGGCAGAGGCAAGGGTCGTTCCCGCCTTGGTAACCGAGGCCGACATAAACACGGCGCTGGCTGAACATGTGTTCATTGATACCTACACGGAACCCTCGCCCGAAGTGACCGCAGCTGCAGTGCAGGCACTTGAACAGATCGAGCTGAAGGTCGGCCTGAACCAGACGCTCGACCTGACACTGGACGCGATCTCATTGGCGTCGATCTATTTCTTGGCAGCCATCGGTCTGGCGATCACCTTCGGCGTGATGGGTGTGATCAACATGGCCCATGGTGAGTTCATCATGATGGGCGCCTATACCGGATACGTGGTGCAGCAGTTCATCCCCGACCACACGCTGTCGATAATCGTCGCCATCCCGATGGCCTTTGCCGTCACCTTCGCGATGGGCGTCGCGATGGAGCGGCTAGTTATCCGCTGGCTCTATGCCCGTCCGCTTGAGACGCTGCTGGCGACCTTTGGCATCTCAATCGCACTGCAACAGCTGGCCAAGAACATTTTTGGCACGCAGGCCCGCCCGCTGACCGCGCCCGGCTGGCTGGATGGGGCGTGGGTGCTGAACGATGTGGTTTCGATCAGTTATATCCGCATCGCGATCTTTGTGCTGGCGACGATCTTTTTGGGACTGTTCCTCTACATTATGAAGCGCACGCGGCTTGGGCTTGAGATGCGCGCGGTGACACAGAACCCACGCATGGCCGGGTCGATGGGTATCAATCCGGGGCGGGTGAATATGCTGACCTTCGGCTTGGGCTCGGGCATCGCCGGGATTGCCGGGGTTGCGATTGGTCTGTTCGCAAAGGTCACGTCCGATCTGGGCAGCGACTATATCGTGCAAAGCTTCATGACCGTGGTTGTTGGCGGCGTCGGAAACATCTGGGGCGCGCTGGCAGGTGCGGGCATGATCGGCTTCCTGCAAAAGGGGATCGAGTGGATGAACCCCTCGAACACCCTCGCCGCGCAAACATACATGATCATCTTCATCATCATTTTCATCCAGTTCCGGCCAAGGGGCATCATTGCCCTCAAAGGTCGTGCGGCGGGGGATTGAGCCATGGAACGCAGCTTTGTCGCCAAAAACCCATCGGTACTGGTCTTTCTGGCCATCCTCTCCCTGTTCACTTTGGGCGTCACCGTCCTGTCCGAAGGGTTCGGGATTGGCGTGATCTCGACCAGCTTTGTCAAAACGCTGGGCAAGACACTGTGCCTTTGCCTGATCGCTGTGGCCATGGATTTGGTCTGGGGATTTACGGGCATCCTGTCCCTCGGCCATTTCGCGTTCTTCGGGCTGGGCGGCTACATGATCGGCATGTGGCTGATGTATGAACGTACCCGCCTGATCGTGGTGGAGTCGCTCTCCCAAGCCGACATTCCGCCAACATCGGCCGAGGTCGTGGATGCCATCGGCACGCAAATCTTCGGCGTCGTCGGATCGTCCGAATTCCCGCTGATTTGGGCCTTTTCGGACAGCCTGTTCCTGCAACTGGCGCTGGTCGTGCTGGTGCCGGGCCTTCTGGCACTGATCTTTGGTTGGCTGGCGTTCCGCAGCCGGGTCACGGGTGTCTACCTGTCGATCCTGACCCAAGCCATGACATTGGCACTGGCGCTGTACCTGTTCCAGAACGACAGCGGTATGCGTGGCAACAACGGCCTGTCGGGCCTGCAGAACCTGCCGGGCGTCACGGCCTCGCAGGACTTGGTGTCAATCTGGTTCCTCTGGGCCTCAGCGCTGGCCCTGGGGCTGGGCTACATGCTGGCGGCATGGATCGTGGCGGGCAAGTTCGGCTCGGTTATCCGCGGCATCCGCGATAATGAGGCGCGAGTGCGGTTCCTTGGCTATTCGGTCGAGAATTACAAGCTGGCTGTCTTCACATTGACCGCCTGCATCGCCGCCATCGCGGGCGCGCTGTATTATCCGCAGGCGGGGATCATCAACCCCGAGGAGATGGCCCCCATTGCCTCGATATATCTTGCCGTCTGGGTCGCCATCGGCGGGCGTGGTCGCCTGTATGGAGCGGTCATCGGCGCGGCGTTTGTCAGCCTGCTCAGCACATGGTTCACAGGTGGACAAGCGCCGGACATCCCACTTGGGTTCTACACGATCAAATGGGTCGACTGGTGGCAGGTGCTGCTGGGCGTCTCATTCGTGCTGGTAACCCTGTTCGCACCAAAGGGTATTGGAGGGCTATTCGACCTCTGGACCAACCACCGCGCGCCGCAACGCTACGGTGCCCCGCTTGGACCCGATGAAAGCGCATTGCGCGAAATGGAGGCCTTGGAATGAGCACTCTGCTGGAGGTCAGCGGCGTTTCAGTCACCTTCGACGGGTTCCGCGCCATCAACAACCTGTCCTTCCAGATTGGCAAGGCCGAGCTTCGCGCGGTTATCGGGCCGAACGGGGCAGGTAAAACGACCTTCATGGATATTGTTACCGGCATGACCCGGCCTGACGAGGGCCGGGTAACCTGGGGTGAGAAATCCGTTTCCCTGCTGCGAATGAGCGAGGCCAAGATCGCGCAAGCCGGCATCGGGCGTAAGTTCCAGAAACCCACCGTGTTCGAGGACCAGACCGTGCAGGAAAACCTGCTGATGGCGTTGAAGAATAAACGGGGCTGGCTGGGTGTGCTGTTCTATCGCCCTTCGACGGATCATCTGGAGAAGGTCGAGGAACTGGCCGCTGAGATTGGCCTGTATGGCGAACTGCTCCGCAAATCCGGCGAACTAAGCCACGGACAAAAGCAATGGTTGGAAATCGGGATGCTACTGGCGCAGGAACCACGTCTGTTGCTAGTGGACGAACCCGCCGCCGGGATGACCTCGCAAGAACGCGAACACACAACCGACCTGCTGGTACAGGCCGCCAAGACCCGCGCCGTCGTGGTTGTGGAACATGACATGGAGTTCGTCCGCCGCCTGAATTGTCGGGTCACGGTTCTGCATGAAGGCTCGGTTCTGGCCGAAGGTTCGCTGGATCATGTCACATCAAATCAGGATGTCATCGACGTTTATCTGGGGCGCTAAACAATGCTGAAACTGACCGATCTGACCCTGCATTACGGGCACTCGCAAATCCTCAACTGTATCTCGTTGGAGGCCGCGCGAGGAGAGGTGACTTGCGTGATGGGCACCAATGGTGTGGGCAAGACCAGCCTGATCAAGGCGATCTCGGGCACGCATCCGCGCTCGGGCGGCGATCTGATGCTGAATGACGAGGCCCTGCCGCCTCTGCCAGCCCATCGCATGGCGTGGAAAGGCGTGGCCTATGTGCCGCAGGGGCGCGAGATTTTCCCGTTGCTGACTGTGCGCGAAAATCTGGAAACCGGTTTTGCCTGCCTGGCAGCAAGCGAACATTTCGTTCCGGACGAGATCTTCGATATGTTCCCGGTGCTGAAGAAAATGCAGAACCGGCGCGGGGGTGATCTGTCGGGTGGCCAGCAACAGCAACTTGCCATCGCCCGGGCGCTGATCACCAAGCCTCAACTTTTGCTGCTGGACGAACCAACCGAAGGCATTCAGCCCAACATCATCCAGCAGATCGGTGAAGTAATTCGCCACCTCCGAACCAAAGGAGAGATGGCCATCATTCTGGTCGAGCAGTATTTCGATTTCGCCTATGATCTTGCCGACAAGTTCATCGTCCTGCGGCGCGGCGCGGTCCTGATGCAAGGCACGCGGGACGAGCTGTCGCGGGAACAGGTTCTGCAAGGCGTAACGGTTTGACATTCATAAAGGAACCAGCCTATTGAGCGGCGAGAAGCTTCAGGGTTTAAGGGGCGCAATTTAGCGCTCCAGCTAGGCTTTGTTGCGCGAAGAGCCTGAAGCCCGGACTTCCCTTTTCCCCGGACGTACTTATCCTGTGGGCTCTGTGACCGGTATGCCGAGCGCGGTGTAGCTGTTCAGGACGGCTGCACGGATTGGGAGTTCGGCGACTGGACGCTCGAAGTCGCGCGCCATGAGGCTCTGCCCCAACAGCTTCACGCAGTGCATCTTCGTTTCGGCGCGACTGCGGCGGTGGTATCCGCTCCAATTTCGCCGGATGGCACGGCCAAGGTATTTCGAGGCGCACAGCGCCTCGTTACGGGCGATAGCGCCTGCTGTCGATGGCTTTCGCGGTTTTGCGTTCTTGCGCGGCGGGATAACGGCGTGGGCACCCCGGTTTGCGATGGCATCGTGGCATTTGCGCGTGTCATACGCCCCGTCTGCGGTGACCGAGGCGATCTCGACATCGACCGGGATCTGGCTGAGTAGTTCAGGCAGCATGGGCGCATCACCGATGTTGTTACCGGTGATTTCGATGGCGCGGATCTCCAGCGTCTGTTCGTCAACGCCGATGTGGATCTTGCGCCAGAGACGGCGTTTCGCGCGGCCATGCTTGCGGGCATGCCATTCGCCTTGGCCCTCCGCCTTGAAGCCGGTGCTGTCGATCAGAAGGTTCAGGGAACCTTGCTAGCCGCGATAGGGTATGGAAACCGCCAGGGTCTTCTGGCGCCTGCTCAGCGTGCTGAAATCCGGCACCGACCAGTCGAGGCCGACCAGGCGCAGCAGGCTCTCCACGAAGTCCGTGGTCTGCCTGAGGGCCATGCCGAAGAGGACCTTCATCGTCGTCAGGCATGTCTGAATCGCAGCGCCGCTATACTGCGGCTGCCGGCCTTGCTTACCGGTCGGCGGTGGCACCCAAACCATGTCCGGATCAAATCAGATCGCCAGGGAGCCACGTTGCTTGAGGGCTTCATTGTAGGCTGGCCAGTTCTTGGACTTGTAGCTCGGCGGGATAGGTCTGCTCATGCAGTCCAGCTACCACGCTGGATTCACGAGATGAATCCCTCACCCAACCTTTGCGCAACAAAGCCAATCAACAGCTAAAAGAATATCTGACGGCCTCTTCTGACAGTTTGAGGTACGAACCTCAAAAAAATCTGGACATGAGGTGCGTACCTCAAATAGCCTTGGAAGTATGCCGCGATTCGCACATCCTCGATTGACGGCGCAAAAAGGGAGGAATGGATGACTTACACAAAACTGGCCTCGGCCAGCGCAATAGTCTTTGCCGCTACTACTCTTTCTACCAAGGCAAATGCTGAAGATCTGACGCTATGTTGGGCTGCATGGGACCCGGCCAACGCGCTTGTCGAACTATCAAAAGAATTCGAAGCAGAATCCGGCCACACGATGAACTTCGAATTTGTTCCCTGGCCAAATTTTGCGGACCGGATGCTGAATGAGCTGAATTCCGGTGGTAAGCTCTGCGATCTGCTTATTGGTGACAGCCAATGGATCGGCGGTGGCGCTGAAAATGGCCACTATGTCAAACTGAACGACTTCTTCGATGCTGAAGGCATCAGCATGGACGATTTCGCGCCGGCCACTGTCTACGCCTATTCAACTTGGCCCAAGGGCACACCCAATTACTATGCCCTGCCTGCGATGGGCGATGCGAATGGCTGGTTCTATCGCAAGGACTGGTTCGAAAATCCTGAAATCCAAGCCGCATACAAAGAAGCAACTGGTCAGGATTTACGTGAGCCTGAATCTCAGAAAGAACTATTACAGATCGCCCAGTTCTTTCAGGGTCGTGAGATCGACGGCAAGACAGTCTACGGCGCAGCTATCTTTACCGAGCGCGGCTCGGAAGGGATCACCATGGGTGTGACCGGAGCACTGTATCCTTGGGGCTTTAAATACGAAAACACCCCGGGCTCATATGACATGGAAGGCGCCGTAAACTCACCCGAAGCGGTAGAGGCGCTGGAATTCTATAAGGAATTCTACGAAACGGCGACGCCTCCGGGATATACCAACTCTTACATGGGTGAGAGCTTGGACGCCTTCAAGTCCGGTCAGGTCGCCATGGCCATGAACTGGTTTGCGTTCTTCCCAGGTCTCTATGCTGACCCCAATACCGGCGGTGACAAGATCGACTTCTTTGTGAACCCACCGCAAAATCAGGCAGGTTCGACACTGGGCGGACAAGGTATCTCTGTTGTCAGCTACTCTGACAAACAGGACGCTGCACTTGAGTACATCAAGTGGTTCGCACAGCCTGAAGTGCAGGCCAAGTGGTGGGAGCTAGGCGGCTACTCGGCGCATAACTCAGTGCTGGAAGATCCTGGTTTCGTGGACAGCCAACCGTTTGCCGGTGACTTCCTGGAAGCAATGGCTGGGGTTCAGGATTTCTGGCAAGAGCCTGCCTATGCAGAACTCCTGCTGGCCATGCAGAAACGCATCCACGACTACGTCGTTGCTGATCAAGGTACAGCTCAAGAAGCGCTTAATCTTTTGATCGAAGATTGGACTGAAGTCTTCGAAGACGAAGGCAAGCTGTAGTCCGGACACAGGCAGGAGCGGGCGCAATCCCGCTCCACCTTCACCCGTGAGTCCTAAACCAACAAGAACTGGCAAAGAGATGTCTGACCGGACCGTAGATCGCGTTGCCCAGGCAACGCCCGAGCGAGTTGCGCGAAAAATCCGAGGGTTATCCGACCGCGCGATCGCCTGGATATTCATCTCCCCGACGATTTTTCTATTGCTGGCGATCAACATCTTTCCGTTGATCTGGACCATCCAACTGAGCTTTACCAACTACAAGGCCAACCGGATCGGGCGCGAAGTCAAAGATGTCGGGCTCAGGAATTACGAGCGTATTCTGACAGACTCGGACACCTGGCTAAATATGCAGGCGACGGCGCACTTCCTGTTCTGGACGATCTTTTTCCAGGTCTTGATCGGGTTTACTTTGGCCTGGTTGATCAACAAGAAATTCAAGGGCAACGATCTTTGGACCACGATCATCGTGCTGCCGATGATGCTGTCTCCTGCAGTCGTCGGGAACTTCTGGAAGTTCCTGTATCAACCTCAAATCGGGCTGTTTAACTACATCGTGTCATGGTTCACAGGCAAAGACCCATCGAGCTTTGAAATGCTGGGATCCGTTACTTTGGCCCCTTGGGCGATCGTGATTGTCGACACCTGGATGTGGACCCCCTTCGTGATGCTAATCTGTCTGGCCGGGCTGCGCAGCATTCCCGATTACATCTACGAGGCGGCTGAGATCGACAGGGCCAGCAAGCTGCGGCAGTTCTTTACGATCACCATCCCGATGGTCCTGCCGTTCCTGATGCTTGCCGTGCTGTTTCGAGGGATCGAGAACTTCAAGATGTTCGACCTGGTGGTTCAGCTAACCGGCGGAGGGCCCGGTTCTGTAACGGAACTCACCTCAATCAATCTCAAGCGGGAGGCGTTTGAGAAGTGGCGTACGGGCTACGCCTCGGCCTATGCGATCATCCTTTTCGTCACCGTGTTCGGCCTTGCGTCGATCTACGTCAAAGCCTTGAACAAGGTGAAACAGAGATGAGCAGTTTTTCCGTAACCGAACCTTCGAACCGTTCCAAGTGGATCGCCGGTTTTCTGGTCATCACTTATGCGCTGATCACGATGATCCCGCTGGTTTGGATTTTACTGACAGGCTTCAAGTCTCCAGCCGATGCGATCAGCTACCCACCCAAAGTGGTCTTTGACCCAACGCTTGAAGGGTATGTAAATCTCTTCACCACGCGCACGCGGCAGACGCAGGAGTTTTTGGAAGCGAACCCGCCGCAGAACTGGGCCGATGAGATCGTCCGCCAATACGACATGGTGATTGTCGGGCCATCAAAGTTTGGCGAGCGCTTTATGAATTCGGTTATCATCGGATTTGGCTCGACGTTCTTGAGTATCTTCCTTGGTACGCTGGCCGCCTATGCGTTCAGCAGGTTCAAGGTCCCGCTCAAGGACGACCTTTTGTTCTTTATCCTGAGTACAAGGATGATGCCACCGGTCGCTGTCGCCATCCCAATCTTCCTGATGTTCAGAAACCTTGGATTAAGCGACACGCATCTGGGGATGATCCTGCTGTATACGGGCGTGAATATTTCCTTGGCGGTCTGGTTGCTAAAAGGCTTCATCGACGAAATCCCAAGAGAGTACGAAGAAGCCGCGCTCATAGATGGCTACACGAGGTTTCAGGCGTTTTACAAAGTGGTGCTGCCGCAAGCCGCGACCGGCATAGCCTCAACAGCTATCTTTTGCCTGATCTTCGCCTGGAATGAGTACGCGTTTGCCGTGCTGCTGACATCCGCGAACGCGCAGACTGCACCACCGTTCATCCCAACCATTATCGGTATTGGCGGCCTGGACTGGCCTGCAGTGGCGGCAGGTGCCACGATCTTCCTGATCCCTGTCATGATTTTCACCATCCTGATGCGCAAACACCTGCTGCGTGGGATCACATTCGGAGCCGTGCGCAAATGAGCGAGTTTCTTACCGGATTGATGCGTTTTCGCCGGGGCCCATGGGAGATGATCGCGACCATCCTCATCGCTCTGGGTGTCTTCATGCTTATGCAGCCCTTTGTCCTTTGGGCCTTCACATATTCTTTCATCGTCACGCTGATCGGAACCGTCATGTTCATCATCGTCAGCCATTTCCCGGAGTAGAAATGGCCCAGATCGTAGTTAAAAACGTAAAGAAGATGTTCGGCGATTTCACGGCTGTCCGCGAAAGCTCGTTCACGATTGAGGACGGTGAGTTCTTCATGTTGCTAGGGCCATCCGGCTGCGGAAAGACGACGACGCTGCGGATGATCGCAGGCTTGGAACTTCCGACGTCGGGTGAAATCTACCTGGACGGCGAGGAGATCAGCCAGCGCCCCCCATCGGAGCGAGACATTGCCTTCGTGTTCCAGATGTTTGCGCTGTATCCGCACATGAACGTGCGAAAAAATATCAGCTACCCCCTGATATCGCAGGGCATGCCGCGTGCTGCTGTCAAAGCCAAAGTAGAAGAAGTCGCGGGAATTCTGGGGATCAAGGACATCCTCGATAGCCCGGTAGGTGGGTTGTCAGGCGGCGATAGGCAGCGCGTGGCGCTTGGACGCGCGATTGTTCGCGAACCCAAGGCGTTCATGATGGACGAACCTCTTGGTGCCCTGGATGCCGAATTTCGTGAGCACATGGCCGAAGAACTGCGCGCGCTTCATGATCGCATGGGGGCGACCACTGTTTACGTCACACATGATCAGCTGGAAGCCATGCAAATGGGGGACAAGATCGTGGTGATGAACAACGCTGTGATCGAGCAATTCGGCACACCTCAGGAAATCTACGACAAACCAGCTACGATGTTCGTTGCAGATTTTATCGGGTCTCCTTCGATGAACTTCCTGCCGTTTCAGGGAAAGGTCGCGCCTGGCTCGGAAACGGTGCGACTGAATGGTCACGACGAAGCCGTACCCACACTGTTGGAAGGGGCGGAAGGTGACTTGGTTTTCGGTGTTCGCCCTGAGCATGTTCTTCTGTCGGATGCCAGCGCCTACCGAGCCAAGGTCCTGGCCGCAGAATATCTTGGAACCACCCAGATCGTGACGCTGCAAAGCCCGAACGGAGAGCTGAAAGCCCGCATTGATGCGCGCGAAACCCTTAACCCCGGCGAGACGGTTGGCTTGAAGTTCCGCTCATCCGCAGTGACCCTTTTCGAAAATTCTACCGGACGCGCGTTGAGGTCCGCTCTGAACGACGAGGTACTAAGCAATGGCTGAAGTCGTTCTGGAAAACATTTCGAAGTCATTCGGCGAAATCAAAGCGGTGGATGATATCTCAATGACGATCCTCAACGGTGCCTTTGTGGTTTTGTTGGGTCCGACGGGCGCGGGAAAAACAACGACGCTGAGATTGATATCCGGGCTTGAGAAACTGGATTCCGGAACGGTGCGCATTGCCGGGCGTGACGTTGGGATAGATACACCTGCCCAGCGTGATGTGGCGATGGTCTTCCAGCAATACTCGCTGTACCCCCATATGACGGTGCGTGAGAACCTGTCCTTCCCTCTGAGGTCACCGATCCTGAAGACGCCAGAGGATGAGATCGCCAGGAAGGTCAACGAAGTCTCGGAGATCCTGCAGATCCCGCACAAGCTGGACAACAAAGCCACTGAACTGTCTGGCGGCGAAATGCAGCGCGTTTCAATTGGACGGGCACTGGTGCGCGATCCCCAGATTTTCCTGATGGACGAACCGCTCAGCTCTTTGGACGCCAAGCTTCGGGCGGATTTGCGGGTCGAACTGAAAAGGATTCAGGCCGATCTGGGATCAACCTTGCTTTACGTGACCCACGATCAGGTCGAAGCCATGACAATGGCTACGCATATCGGCGTTTTAGAGAACGGCCGGTTGGTTCAATACGGGACACCCCGGGATATCTACGAAAACCCGGGCAGTGTTTACGTTGCCAGCAGGTTGGGTCTGCCGCGAATCAACATCCTGCCGTCCGAGTTGTTCGGAGGCGATCACAAAGGACCACAGATTGGTCTTCGCCCGGAAAACATCATTGAAGGCGAGGGCAGTGAAGCGCGTGTCATACGTGCCGAACATCTGGGCGACCAAACACGGCTGCACCTGGACCTGAATGGCCACCCGGTTGTCACCCTGATTGATGTTCATCAGGATTACCCCTCTGGAAAAATTATAAAAATTCGCCCCCATAACCCGTTGTATTTTGACGCGTCTGGCGCGCGCGTGAATTAAGGAGCAAAAGCATGGCCCAGTTCCTCAACACAAAAGAAACCCTGGTAACCGAGGCGATAGATGGCCTTTTGGCTTCCTCAGGCGGGCAGCTTACACGGCTGGACGGATACCCGCATATCAAGGTTGTCTACCGGTCGGATTGGGACAAGTCGAAAGTCGCCTTGGTTTCTGGCGGAGGGTCTGGTCACGAGCCCGCCCATACAGGTTTCGTTGGCGCCGGTATGTTGACAGCCGCGGTCTGCGGCGAAGTTTTCGCCTCACCCTCGGTCGAGGCAGTTCTGGCGGGCATTCTTGCGGTCACGGGTGAGGCCGGGTGCCTGCTTATCGTCAAAAATTACACCGGTGATCGATTGAATTTTGGACTGGCGGCTGAACGCGCCCGTGCATTGGGCCGCAAAGTAGAGATGGTCGTAGTTGATGATGACATCGCCTTGCCCGACCTTCCGCAACCACGTGGCGTGGCAGGTACGTTATTGGTGCACAAAATTGCCGGAGCGCTTGCTGAAGGGGGTGCCGATCTGGACACCGTTACCAAAGCAGCAAGAAGTACCATAGCAAAGGTTGTCAGCATCGGAATGAGCTTGGACACCTGCACTGTTCCGGGCTCTCCAAAAGAAGACCGGATTGCCCCTGGCAAAGCGGAACTCGGCTTGGGCATCCACGGCGAGCCCGGTGTACAACAAGTCGAATTTTCAAATGCTGTATCGGCCATGTCCACGGTGGTGGAGAAGCTGAAGCAAAGGGTGGGTGCCGGGCATTGTGTAGCGTTGGTCAACAACCTGGGCTCTACAACTCCTCTGGAAATGGCTGTCCTCACGCATGCGTTGTCCGAAACTGGTATTGCCCACCATATCATTGGCCCGGCACCGATGATGACGTCGCTGGATATGCACGGGTTTTCGGTATCCATTCTGCCTGTGGATCAGGACGAATTGTCAGCTCTTGAAGCACCTGTTGATCTGGCCGCATGGCCCGGCGTCAATTCCATCGACCCGATCAAAGTAGCCCCGTTGCCTGATGGCCTGACACCAATCGATCCAATCCCTTCGAACAATCCCACCACGAGGGAAACGATCACCCGCTTATCTGAGCTGCTCATCAACGCAGAGAAGTCTCTGAACGAGCTGGACGCGAAGTCCGGAGATGGCGATACAGGAAGCACACTGGCCACCGCCGCAAGAGCATTGCAAGGTAGCCTTGACCGCATGCCTCTTGCTGATCTGACGCAACTGTTTCCGGCGTTGGGCAATGAGTTAAGCCAGACAATGGGCGGGTCGTCCGGTGTGATACTCGCAATCTTCTTCAATGCAGCCGGAGATGCCTGTGCAAGCGGGGCTTCGGTATCGAAGTCTCTGGTCGAAGGCCTGAATCGCGTGAGCCAGGTTGGGGGTGCCAAGGTCGGTGACCGGACAATGATTGACGCTCTGGCACCTGCACTTGCCGCCCTCCCGTCTGGACTGACCGATGCGGCCGAGGCTGCCCGCGAAGGCGCGAACAACACCGCGAATATTCGTCGTGCGAAGGCGGGCCGCGCGGCCTATGTTCCCGAAGAAAACCTAGTTGGACATAACGATCCCGGTGCCGAGGCTGTTGCTTTGTTGTTTGAAGGCTTGGCGCGGGAGATTGAGGGCTGAAGAACACGTGGAAGACCAAAAACAAAAACTAGAATTGGTGAAAAAGCCAACCGTCAACGACCTCGCGCGCGTCGCCGGTGTCAGTCTGGCGACTGTTGACCGGGTCTTGAACAGACGCCCCGGTGTGCGGGCCGTTACCGTACAGAAAGTACAAAAGGCAATTGACGAGCTGGGGTATGTGCGCGACACCGCTGCGGCCAACCTTGCGCGAAACCGAGTTTACAACTTCCTCTTTGTTCTGCCGGACACGGACAACGAGTTTGTGGAGGCAATCAGCAGTCAGATCGCAGAACAGTCACGTGACCAATTTATCGAGCGAACTCGCATTGCGATAAAAAAGGTAGCTCCGTTTGAGCCGCAAGATATCGTCAATATTTTGGATGCTGTCGCCAGTTCGGATGTTGATGGCGTTGCCGTTTTTGGGCCCGAAACGCCTTCTGTTCGTGATGCTGTAAAAAGGCTCAGGGACAAAGGCGTTCCGGTGGTTGCGTTGGTGTCTGACTTGCCGAGTTCTGAGCGAGACCACTTTGTAGGAATTGATAACGTTTCGGCAGGGCGAACCGCAGCTCAGCTGATGGGACGATTTGTGCATCGTGACGGCAAGGTTTTGGTACTTACAGGATCCCGTTTGGCACGTGACCACCTAGAGCGCCGTCAAGGCTTTGATCTAGTTGTAGCTGAGGAATTTCCACACCTCGAAGTCGTAGCGTCTGTCGAGGGCCGGGATGACCCGGATCTGATTTACAAGATGATGCCCGAGATCTTTGAAACCTACCCGGATCTGGTTGGAATTTATTCCTCCGCAGCAGGCAATGCAGGACTGATTCAATTTCTTTCAGAAAACAAGCTCAGCAAAGATCTGGTGATCATAGCTCATGAGCTTACTCCGCTTAGTCGTGAGGCGCTTACGCTCGGTACATTTGACGCTCTTATCTCGCAAGACACTGGGCACATTGTTCGTTCAGCCGTCCGTCTGCTGCGTGCAACTTCAGACAAAGTGCCATTCAACAAAGCCCAGGAACGTATCCGTATCGACATCTATCTGAAGGAAAATTTACCGCCATAGAGACTCAGGTTTTGGGGAGGAAATTCAATGAAGACAATCAAAGGTCCAGCTTTGTTTCTTGCACAATTTGCCGGGGACGAAGCGCCGTTCAATTCGTGGGGCGCGATCACTAAATGGGCGGCTGACTGTGGATACAATGGCGTTCAGGTTCCCAGTTGGGATGGCCGGTTGTTCGACCTCGAACAGGCCGCATCCAGCGTCGGTTACTGCGATGAGTTCAAAGGCAAGGCCCAAGAAAATGGCGTCGAAGTCACCGAGCTTTCAACGCATCTTCAGGGTCAGCTTGTTGCCGTTCACCCAGCCTATGACAGTGCGTTTGATGGCTTTGCAGCGGAAAGCGTCAGAGGAAACCCTAAAGCCTGTCAAGAATGGGCCGTAGACCAGGTCAACAAAGCGCTATCCGCTTCGAAAAATTTAGGCATTTCGGCACATGCGACATTCTCAGGCGCGTTGGCATGGCCATATGTCTATCCTTGGCCGCAGCGCCCTGCCGGTTTGATTGAAACGGCATTTGATGAGCTTGCGCGCCGTTGGGTGCCCATCCTGAATCACGCCGATGAATGCGGTGTCGATGTCTGCTACGAAATCCACCCCGGAGAGGACCTCCACGATGGTGTGACCTACGAGATGTTTCTCGAGCGGACAGGCAATCACCCACGGGCCTGCATGCTATACGACCCGTCGCATTACGTGCTGCAATGCCTCGACTATCTGGACAACATCGACATCTACAAAGATCGAATTCGGATGTTCCATGTCAAAGATGCCGAGTTCAACCCGACTGGGCGGCAAGGTGTTTATTCCGGGTATCAAAGCTGGGTAGATCGGGCCGGGCGGTTCCGCTCATTGGGCGATGGTCAGGTGGATTTCGGTGCAGTTTTCTCAAAAATGGCCGCGAATGACTTTGATGGCTGGGCTGTGGTCGAATGGGAATGCTGCCTCAAACACCCCGAGGATGGAGCGCGTGAAGGTGCTCAATTTGTGTCAGATCACATCATCCGTGTGACCGAGAAAGCCTTTGATGATTTCGCCGACGGTGGCGCTGACGAAGCCGCCAATCGTAAAATGCTGGGGATTGAGTGATGGTCACAGGACGCAGTGAAGAAACCTCAGGACGCATTCGCCTTGGCATGGTTGGCGGCGGAAACGACGCCTTCATAGGGGGTGTTCATCGCATCGCCGCGCGATTGGACGACAAGTTCGAGCTGGTTGCCGGTGCTTTGTCTTCGACGCCAGAGAAATCTCTTGAAAGTGGTCAGGCATTGGGGCTCGAACGGGTCTATGAAGACTTCAAACAAATGGCGATTAGGGAAGCCCGACTGAAATCTGGGATCGAGGCAGTCTCAATTGTCACGCCAAATCACGTTCATTATGCAGCCGCACGTGAGTTCCTGAAACGCGGTATTCATGTAATTTGTGACAAGCCACTCACCTCGACCCTTGCCGATGCGAAAAAGCTGGTCAAAGCAACAGAAAGTGCGAATGCCCTATTCATTTTGACCCACAATTACACAGGCTATCCAATGGTTCGGCAGGCGCGTGAAATGGTTGCCAACGGCGACATTGGCAAGATCCGCGTGGTTCAGGTTGAATACCCACAGGATTGGCTGACCGAGCAGCAGGATTTCAAACAGGCGGAATGGCGAACCGATCCCGAACGCTCGGGCGCGGGTGGATCAACCGGTGACATCGGAACTCATGCATACAACCTTGCCTGCTTCGTGACCGGGCTAAAAGCGGAAAGCCTTGCGGCAGACTTGCAGGCCTTTGTGCTGGGGCGCAAAGTCGATGACAACGCCCACGTCTTACTTCGCTTCAAAGGCGGAGCGCGCGGTATGCTGTGGTCTTCTCAGGTGGCTCCCGGCAACGAAAACGCACTTCGTTTGCGCGTCTATGGCGAAAAAGGTGGGTTGGAGTGGGCTCAGGAAGATCCCAATTACCTGTGGTTCACGCCATACAACGAACCAAAGCGTCTAATCACACGAAATGGAGCTAGTGCTGCTGATGCGGCCAACCGGTTGAGTAGAGTTCCTCCGGGACATCCCGAGGGATATCTTGAGGGGTTCGCGAATATCTATGGAGAGGCTGCTGAAGCGATCCAAGCTTTCCGAAATGGTATTTCACCTGACGCTTCGGTTGTTTATCCAACAGTCTATGACGGGCTCAATGGCGTTAAATTTGTGGCCGCGTGCGTGCAAAGCTCTTCAAGGAATGCGGCTTGGATCGACTTAGCTTAGAATCTGGTTGTGGGCATAGGGCAGACGGGGGTTGTCACGTTAACTTGCCGTTTGATGAAAGTGTCGCAAACTCTTGGAACGACCAAAGGAAAATACGAGCGAAAAACTCTAACTACAAACGGCAGGAAAATCGGGTTTCAGGGCAGGCCCAATACCAAAGTTTCTTATCCCGGCCATGCAAAAGTCTGCGAAGACCTCATCAGCGCATCGAGAGCCGGCGAGTATTTTCGGCCAGGGACTGTAAAGGCCGCGATAGTTCTTGAAACTTCTGGCTCCACAAGCGGGCGCTGCAACAAGCCCGGCAAAGTAACCGAATACTCAGGCATGAAAGCAAAACCAATGCCTGCAGCAACCATTGCTTGTACCCAATCTTCGCGCTCAGAACGGAAGCGAGCGTAAAGTTCCACTCCTTTTGACTGACAAACGGACATTACCATCTCGCGCAACTCGCAAGCCAAACGATCTACATAGTTTTCTCGAGATAAATCTTGGAGCGAAATTGAGTTTAGTTGTCCAAGGCGGTGCTCCGGCGGAAAAACAACCACATATCTTTCGACGTAAAGTGGTCTAGCCCTAAACTCTTCTTCCAGTTCTTCAGTCAGCGTCATCAAAGCGACATCGATATCACCATCAGAAAGTTTTTTCTTGAGATCCGACGCGCTTGCTTCATTGACTGACAACTCCAAGCCGCTGTGGTTTTTCTCGAATTGAGCCAGAAACCGTGCAAGGCGAACGTGCCCAATTGTTGAAAGGACACCTAAGCGCAACGGCACCTTTTCAAGCAAACGAAAATTCTGAGCCAGCGCTTGTGTAGCTTCTGCTTCGTCAACGATGTGCTGTAGATGCGGCAGCATTGACTTTCCAAAGTCGCTGACCAAAATTTTCCGGCCTTCCCGATGAAAAACCTGTGCTCCAAGTTCGGTCTCTAATGACTTGACGCCCTTGGTAAGCGCTGGTTGGCTTACATTGCATTCTGCGGCAGCTTTGGTGAAATTCAGATGCTTTGCGGCAGATAAGACATATCTAATCTGAGACATCTCCATATTGGGGCACCTCGTCACTGATGGCGAAAGACAATCACAACGCAGGATACACCGTTTTATCCAAACCTGGAGTTATTAAGTCATAAGGCATCGATAGTTCCCCGAGCCGACGCTCCATAGTGTAATAGATGCACTGGTTTTGATTGTTCGGAAAGGGAACGAGATGTCTGTTTTTATGGTCGAAAGAAACCTCAAGGGTATCACCATGGATGACTTGGGTGCTGCTCAAAAAGCCGCGATAGCAACAGCACAGAAAATGACAGCAGATGGCGACAAAATCAGCTATGTTCGTTCAACATTTGCTCCCGAAGACGGGCGCTGCATGTGCTTGTTTGATGGTAAAAGTGCCGATCAAGTTCGTCGATTGAATGATACCGCCGGACTTCCTTACGACAAGGTCGTGGCGGCAATGGATCTTACCCCGTGACGACTTCTGAGCTTTGGAGTTGTGATTGGGCCCTGAGTACGTGCTCTAGGGCCCTCAGCAATGGTTGAACAGTTTGCAGAGAAATGCAGGTTCGTCCACAGAACGTGAGTTCAATCATCTCCAGATTTAGCACGCGCGGTGAATGGCCTGTCTGGCGAGCAGCGGCGCAGCATCCAGACCAGACGGCCAAAGGCAGCAAAGGGCCGTACTTGCATCGCATAGCGACCCCGATCGCGAACGTACTGCACCGCATCCGAGTTCAGCCTCGAGCCCTTTCCACCATTTGGTTGACGAGTAATCTCGCAGACGATAGCCAGTGTTCTATGGTAAACACTACGATCATCGCAATGACTTGGTGGCTGGCCTCCTGACAGGGTGGCCGGATGACCAAACGTATTCCGAGGCCGCCGCATGGGCGGCCTTTTGTTTTCCGAGCTTCCCGATGCGCCCTATCCCGTTTCATGAGAAGACACAAATGAACAGACCAACCATTCTGACAGGTGACCGCACCACGGGACCGCTTCACATCGGGCACTATGCAGGCTCGCTTGCAAACCGGCTGCGCTATCAGGACAGCCATGAACAACTCCTGCTGCTGGCGGATACCCAAGTGACCTGAGCCCCTAAAACTCCTCCAATTTTGTGTAGAGTCCGCCCAACTTAAGGACGGACAAATGAAGACGAGATTCACCGACGAACAGATCATTCAGATGATCAAGGAACAGGAAGCTGGCGAGAAGACGGCTGACGTGTGCAGGCGCTATGGGATCAGCCAAGGCACCTTCTACAAGTACAAGTCGAAGTACGGCGGTATGGAACCGTCGGATGCGAAGAAGCTCCGGGCGCTGGAAGCTGAGAACGCGAAGCTTAAGAAGTTTGGACTTCGTCCCTGTTTCCGGACACTGGGGTACTTTACCCCTGTCCATGAAAGGGGCACCGAATGGGACAACAT
>NZ_JBXWTH010000045.1:0-123591 GCF_059613825.1 Ruegeria sp. SATB027 | reverse complement strand
GGACCGCGCAGTAATCGATGAAATCCAACGCGCACCCGACCTTCTACTCGCCATTAAGAACTTGGTCGATGACGACAAGACACCGGGGAGGTTCCTCCTAACAGGTTCGGCCAATCTCATGACCATTCCCAAAGTGGCGGATTCCCTTGCCGGCCGAATGGAGGTCGTTCGATTGTTGCCACTCTCGCAAGCAGAAATCCTTGGGACGAAATCGGGGTTCATTGATCGGGCCTTTGCGCGGGAGATGCCGACGGCTGACCACATGATTGTCGGTGACGACCTCGTTGAAAACGTCCTCTCCGGAGGGTATCCAGAAGCGCTCGGTCGAGTGCGATGGGCGCGAAAGCAGGATTGGTATCACGGGTATCTTGATGCGATCGTCCAGCGCGACGTCCGAGACGTGGCCCAGATCGAACAACTTGCCATCATGCCGAAACTGATGTCGGTGCTTGCCGAGCACTCAGGACAGCTAGTCAATTATACTGGCATCGGGGCCAGCATAGACCTCAATCATGTCACCACACAAAAGTATGTGAGTGTTTTCGAGAGCCTCTATCTCGTTCACACCCTGCAGCCCTGGTTCACGAACCGTCTAAAACGCCTGACCAAGTCGCCCAAGCTCCATTTTTTCGATGCGGGCCTCTTGGCAGCAATGCGGGATATTTCGCCAGATGTAGTCCAAAAAGACAAAACGAGCTTTGGCGCGATCCTGGAGACGTTCGTGTTCGGTGAGTTGCGGAAGATCGCGACGTGGAGCGAACAGCGGTGCACATTCTCGCATTTCCGAGACAAGGACAAGAACGAGGTCGACATCGTATTGGAGAACCGACGAGGTGAAGTCGTCGGGATCGAGGTGAAGTCGTCCGCCACCGTTTCGGCAAGTGATTTTTCGGGAATGCGAAAACTAGCGGACGCCTGCGGCAAGAAATTCGCCCAAGGCATGATACTCTACGACCATGACCGGGTCGTACCGTTCGGCGAAAACATGTTCGCTGCTCCGCTCTCATGCCTGTGGGGTCGCTCATGAATCTCGTCGAGGAACAATGCGTCGAGGATCTCGCGGACCTTCTCTACAACTTCTTGCCTGGGAGCGGAAACTCCCGGACCGCATTCCCATTGGCAGCAGCACAAGTCCAATGCGAGGACTTGTGGACCGGAGGGAGCAAGCGTCCGGCCATTGTTCAAATGTTGTCGTCAACCCTTAGTCAACGGCGACACAAGCTCAGCGCGTTGATGTTGGCGATCGTCCGGCAATCGATGACTTGGCGCAGAGGTAAAGGCGAGCCGCTAACCCGCGCGGAAGTAGATCGTCTGAACGCGCTCCTTTTGCGTCTGTCGATAAAGGTGCCCGAACTAAACGATCCCACGTTTCTTGAATCACTGGCGGGAGCCCAAACCGAGCCGGAGGCGACTCCGGAACCGAAGAAGGCCACGCTTTCGGACGAGTTAGCGCACACGCTATCGGCGCGCCTGATCGGCCTGTTTGAACACCCGCCTCAGCGGCGCGGCTTTGAATATGAGCGCTTTCTAACCGAACTTTTCGCCGCGTATGGTCTGACGCCGCGAGCGCCTTTCAAACTGACAGGCGAACAGATAGACGGAAGCTTCAAGTTGCACGGCGAAACATACCTCGTGGAAGCCAAATGGCAGGCTGGCCGCACGGGACAATCCGATCTGCTAACCTTTTCGGGAAAGGTCTCAGGCAAGGCGACTTGGGCGCGCGGGCTTTTCATCAGTAATTCGGGCTTCTCCGAAGACGGCCTCAAGGCTTTCGGGACGGGTAGACGCACAAATATAATCTGTGCTGATGGGTTGGATCTGCATCAGGTCGTTCACAACCGCCTCTCTTTGATCGACGTGCTTGACGAAAAGCTGCGACGCGCCGCTGAAACCAACCAAGCATTTGTTCCGGTTCGAGACTTGTTATGACGAGAACCAAACGAGGAAAGAAGACCAATAGATCGGGCAAGCCTGCCGGTTTACGACTAATCACTCGGCCAGCGACGAGGCGGCAAAGCTGCGCGCAATCGACAATTATTGAAACCTCGAAATCCTACGGAAATGACTTTCATGATTATTCCAGATAACGAGACCGCCATCGACATGATCTACTCGGAAGCCGTCTCCGCGACGGTCGCGAAGGTGATCAGAGACTCTGGGAACGAACCTCTCACGGTCGGCGTCCATGGGGACTGGGGTGCTGGAAAATCGAGCGTGTTGCTCATGCTGGAGGACGCGTTCTCGGAGGACGATCGCACATCCGTCGTCCGGTTCAACGGCTGGCTGTTCCAGGGCCTCGAAGACGCAAAGACCGTCATCATCGAAACGATCGTAGAGCAATTGCAGAGGGATCGGGCGTTCACCACCAAGCTGAAAGACGCATCCAAAAAACTGCTTAAGCGCGTCGATCTCATGAAAGTCGCGTCCAAGGCGGGTGGCCTCGCCCTGACCGGACTTACCGGCATCCCATCCCCGGACATGCTCGGCGGACTCATGGAACAGGGGAAGAAGCTTTTGGCCGGTGGCGAAGAACTGACGGTTGGCGATATGACAGGGTACGTCAAGGATGTCACAGATTGTCTTAACGACCCTGAAGCCGAAACCTTGCCTGCCCATATTCATGCCTTCAGGGAGGAATTCGAGGAACTGCTCGCGGCCGCGGACATTGATCGCCTCGTCGTTGTTGTTGACGATCTGGACAGATGCCTTCCCGCCACGGCGATCGAGACACTTGAGGCGATACGGCTCTTCCTGTTCGTTCCCGGCGCGGCCTTTGTCATCGCCGCCGACGAGGGAATGATCGAATACGCCGTGAGGTCCCATTTCCCGGACTTGCCGCTATCATCGGGCCCGTCGACCTATGCCCGGAACTACCTCGAAAAGCTTATTCAGGTGCCGTTCCGACTACCGCCACTGGGATACGTCGAGACCAAAATCTATCTCACGCTTCTCGTCGCCGGTAGCTCGCTCGACACCGGTTCGGCCCCCTTCGACACATTGCTCGACCTGGCTCGCGAAGCGCTCAGACGTCCCTGGGACGGGAACGGGCTGAGCCGCGGTGTGATCGAAGAGCGTCTCGGTGCGGTCTCGGCGGAGCTGGAGAATGCGCTCATTCTCGCCGATCAACTCGCGCTGCCGCTCGCTGAAGGCGCTCAAGGCAACCCGAGGCAGATCAAGAGATTTTTGAACACGCTCAATCTCCGTCTCGCGATCGCGGACGCGCGCGGGATCGGTGACGATGTGAACCCCGCGGTCCTCGCCAAGCTGATGCTCGCTGAACGTTTCAAGGCCGATTTCTTCGAACGCCTCGAGGCCGAGGCCGCTGTTAGCGGTTCTTCCATAACCGTTGCGACACTCGAGCAGACGCTGCGCAAAGATGATGAAGAGCCCGAAAAATCCAAAAAAACGGCCACCGCCAAGGGCCGGGGTCAAACGGAGAGACTCCCGGAGGACGACCTTCTTGCGAGCGAATGGGTCAGACGATGGGCTCTGGTGGCACCCGCGCTCGCGAACGAGGATCTGCGTCCGTATTTGTTCGTGTCCCGAGATCGCAAGGCGCTATTCACCGCAGGATCCAATCTCGCTCTGAAAGAGGACTGGATCGAGAAGCTTTGCGGCAGTACCCTAGGCGCGCGCGCAGCGGCAGTAGAAATCGCCAAGCTCACGCCAGGAGAGATCGAGCAGATCTTTGACGTGGTGGCCGCAAGGATCAGGGCTGCAACAGATCTGAAGAAGCGGCCTGGTGGCATCGAAGGCCTTGCGGAGCTTTGCAAAATATCCGCCAATCTCCAGACCCCTACGGTTCGCCTTCTCGCGGACCTGCCAAGCGGTCAGCTAGGGCCATGGGCAGCCACGGGCTGGGACAAGATCTTCACCGGAGCGGAAGCCAAACGAGAGTTTGCCAAACTCAAAGAGGGCTGGACCAAACTTGATGAGAACAAGCCGCTCCAGCTCGCTGCGGGCGGTGGACGACTTGGCCGTGGGAAGGAAAAAGGGTAATGGGGACTTCGAACTCATACGGTGGACCCGCGTCCGGCCTCGTTCCGGATTGGGTCGACGACGTCGATCCGGGCATGGGCGGTGGCGATGAAGGGTCAGATCAGGCCGGAAGCGATAGTTCTGAGACCGAAAAACCGACCCCTGGTGAGGGCGACGAGCTGAGCGCAGCGCAGACGCCGCCCAACGTGGAAACTCCCGGCGGCAATTTCACCTATCCACGCGGCCAATTCACCCGTTTTACGAACGGTGGCGGTAGCAAGTCGCTCGGACGGGCACTGAAAGGCTACGTCAGCGCTGCGGGGGGCGGTGCCGGGGCAGCACGCCGAATGCCTCACTCCACTCGGGTGGCGTCAGGTGTCGCCGGGCTCGCAAGCGCCGTCGCGAACGAAGGTGCCGAGGCGGCGCTCGCCCGATTTGATCTTCAAGACCTTGCGGGTCGGCCGGCCGCGGAGGTCCTCGAAGCCGTCGCGGAGGTAATCTGTCCCGATGGTGGGACGATCGATGAATCGATCGCCCGTGACGCGATGCTCGAAGCGATCGCAGAGGTTGCGGAAGATGATCCAGGCGCATTCGATGAGCTTTCTCGCGATCAACTCGATGAATTCCTGTGTGATGTGATCACCCGGAGCGTGGTTACCAAGGTCCTGAACGAGATCGGCACGAACGCGTTGCACGGATCCGCATCCGACGCCGACTTCCGGGAGGCTGAGCGGATCACACGCGATTTTACGCAGGGACGGGTCAGGGACGCGCTTGGTAACCGGTTCGATGTCGGATCCCAACCGACACAATCCGAAATCGATAGAAGCATTTCCGAGGTTTATGCCGATACCTTCGACATGCTCGGAGCCGTCCTGGAGACCATGCAATGAGACGAAACATCTTCGTTCGTTTGGGGCGCGCCGACATCGTACCTCCAGAGGGTGCAACTGACATCACTATCGATATGGTCGACAATTTTGGGGATCTCGACAGGGGACTGGGTCAGCTGCTGGACCGGCTCTTCAAGCTGGGCGCGACACCGAGCGAGGCCGCAGTCGACCTCATGATCATGGCGACCGCGGTGTACGCCGCCGACACCGGCGTCTCGCGGGAGCGGTACGCCGATGACGGATGGACGCGCATGATCGATCTCAGCGTTCCCGTGGCAGAGCCCGAGCTCTGGCGACGCCAGCACGACCATCTGTCCCGAATGCTGCAATTCTTGACGGGCGATCATTGGAGTTTCACGTTCCGTCACCGGCCGGACGAATTCCAGTCCTTCACGAAACAACCCGAAGAGATGGACCTCACAGACTTCACGCAAGTGAGCCTGTTCTCGGGCGGATTGGACAGTCTCATCGGCGCGATCGATCTCCTCGCCTCGGGGCAACGGCCGCTCCTGGTCAGCCATTATTGGGACGGTGAGGCGTCCAGCGCGCAGCGCCAGCTGCTCGAGGTATTGAAGGAACGCCATGCGGACGCGTTCGAATCCGTCCGGGCCTATATCGGCTTCCGAAAGTCGGACTTTGCCGAAGCTGGGAGCGACAACAACCAGAGGGCCCGCTCCTTCCTCTTCTACAGCCTCGCCGTGGTTGCGGCCGATGCCGTCGCCTCCACGGACAAGGTGCTCATCCCCGAAAACGGATTAATCGCGCTGAATGTACCTATGGACGCCCATAGGCTCGGATCACTTAGCACACGGACGGCCCATCCGCATTTCATCCGATTAATGTCAGAACTGGTCAAAGTTCTGGGCATCGACGTGACGCTGGAAAACCCCTATCGATTCAAGACGAAGGGAGAGATGGCCAGAGAATGCAAAGATCGCGACCTTCTGGCCGAGTTGGCCCCGGCCTCGATGTCTTGTTCGCACCCTGCACAGGTCCGTTTCGAGAGCGCGCCGCCCCAGCATTGCGGGCGTTGTGTTCCTTGCCTGATCCGTCGCGCATCACTCGCTGCAGGGCTGGATGAAGCGGACACCACGCAATACTTTCTTGATGACCTGAAGAAAGAAATTTTGGACTCGAAATCAGCCGACGGAAAGAACATCAGGTCCTTCATGTTTGCCGCCGAGAATTTGCGACAAAACCCCGGCCGTGCGCGGTTTCTCATGCAAAAACCTGGCCCTCTTAACCATGACGATCTGGACGCTTACGTGGACGTCTATCGGCGTGGGATGGACGAGGTGTCGGAGATCCTAAAGGGCGTAAGGGCGAAGCATGTGTGATGAGAGTCGACCCGGTCCTGTCGACTTTCATTGTCACCTCGACCTGTATCAAAACATGGAGGCTGAGTATAATCGTTGCGAGGCCGCGCGATGCCTGACCCTGGCAGTGACGACGACACCCAAAGCTTTTGCCCGAAATGCTGAGATGGCCCGTACCAGGCGCTTTGTACATGCAGCCCTTGGAATGCACCCGCAGCTTGTCGCGCAACGAGCATCGGAGCTATCTCAGTTCGAAGAACTCGCTCCCTCGACCAGGTATATCGGCGAGGTCGGCCTGGATGCAGGTCGCCGGTTCTATCCTTCATTCGAACGCCAGAAATTGGTGTTCGAACGCGTGATGGCGCTCTGTGCAAGGCTCGGCGAGAAGGTAATCAGCATTCACAGTGTTCGAACCGCTAAACAGGTGCTTGATGTCATCGAGAAAACGGGGGCACATCGCACATGTGTTCCTGTTCTGCACTGGTTCAACGCTTCGGGGGCGGAGATCAGACGCGCTTTGGAACTAGGCTGCTATTTTTCGGTCAACGAACAGATGCTGCTGACTCCACGGGGACGCAACTTGCTTGAAACGATCCCTATAGAACGACTTCTCACCGAAACGGATGCCCCGTTTCAGTCTGATAAGGCTCCAGGCGACGTGCACGGGGCCATTCGGTTGATTGCCAAAGAACATAACTTGGACGATTCAGCGGTCGAGGCCAGAATTAGGCGGACGGCCACGGAACTGTTGGCGGAATAAGCACACATCTCACGACGGTCATGTGTCGGGCTGCCCACAAACATACCGACGAAGACAAAGGGGAACCGTGTAACCACGGCTCCCCTTGCTGCTCGGTTGTTCAGGCCTCTTGCTGTAGTCAGGCGACCAGCGACAGCCCCGCGCCAGCATCCTGCGGCTGCTCCCCGCTGTCTATGAACGGGATGATCGAGAAGGTCTGGCCGCCGCGTTGTTCTTCGTTCTGCACGGCGTTGACGCGCAGGTCGCCATCGGGCGTGTTGATCAGAAGCGACAGGTAGTCATTGCCCGTGCGGCTGCTTTTGGCCATCCAGGCCGAGCCAACGCGGATCGGCGTACCACGCGGCGAGCTGACCTCGATCCGATAGTCGGGGTGGGTCTCCTCGGTCTTGTAGTCGTTCTCGATCAGCATGAACTCCAGATCGAACATCATGTTGGCGATGTAGCCGGTGAAGGCGTTGTCAGCGTCCATAGCGGTGAGCTCGCCCGAGATCGAGCCGGATTTCATCAGGCCGTTCGAGACCAGCGGGATGATCTCGAATTCGCCGCTCTGGGCCGCGCGCGCCTCTTTCGTCTGCACCGCATTGACCCGGAACGGGCCGAGTCCCACATCGATCTGCATCGAGATGTAGGGGTTGCCGCTGGTCGTGCCGGTCTCGTTCCAGGCCGTGCCGATGCGCACCTTGCGGCCTGATTTGTTGACGGCCGTCACGTCAAAATCCGGGCTGCGCGCGGACATCTTCGGGCGGGTTTCAAGTTGGATCGCAATGTCAAAGCGCGTCGAGTGGATCATGCCGGTGTACTTGGCGGCTGCGGTTTCAGCACTGCGGTTGAGGGTTCCTGCGAACATGGGATGGTTCCTTTTGGATTGGCCGGTGTCTGACGTCCTTGCCAGCACATCCGGGATTGCTTTCTCGACCCCTTGAGGGATCACAAATCAGAAAGCTTGCTTTCCTTTCAGCCCGCCCTCGGGTCAGAGCTGCCGTACGAGTGGGAAGGCCCCCGCGCCTCCGGGTGCTACGCCCCTCCCCTGCCCGTTTGGTCTTGATTGGCTGCCCGGATTTTCCGCGCCGTCCTCCGATCGCGCGATGAAGAACTCCGCCTCTTTGCCGTTCAACCCGTGCCCGCCCCGGTCGGTCAGACCGATGCAGCTACCGTTCGGCTGATAGGTGATCAGGTACTGACCGACCCGGTCCTTGTGGACAACGTAGCCGGTATTGGCCCAGTGCACGGTCTGCCCGGCATCGACGGCGGCTTTGATGTCTTCGAGTGTCATGATCTTTCCCCCCTTGCCTATTCTGCTGCCACTGAGGGGGCATCTGGTGCCTGCCCCACGATCCGGGCCAGAATGCTTCCCGTGTCGATCCCGTCCCCATGCGGCAGGAACACCCGCAGCTGGAAGGCGATGATCTCAGTGAAACACCCCATTGCCTTGAGGCCATCAATCATGCCCCGATCCGCGCCGCCCAGCTCGAGGCGCATCTCGCCTGCGACACGGCGACGGGTCAGGGTCAGACCCCGGCCCAGATCGACAGGCGCGGTGGTGCCGAGGGCGGCGGTCAACATCTCCTGCGGTGTTTGCGGGTTGGAGACGAGGAAGCGGGCGCGCAGCGCGGCCGCCCCTTCCTCGCTCAGCGTGCGCCCGATCATGGCGGTCGCCCCATCGGGCGTGACCCGGTAGATCCGCTCATTGGTGGTCGGAATGTCCTTCCAGATCGGCAGCAGCAGCCCGGTCAGCAGGTAGAGCTTGGTCGTGGTGGTTTTTGGCAGGGACGCAGCCTCTGCGTCCCAAAGCTGGGTGAACTCGCGCCGCTCAATATCTTCCCAAGCCGAGGACTCGAACCGCGCCTCTTCGAGATAGCTCGACCCGTTTGGCCGCACCACCTTGCGCATCAGCGTGACGATGTCCTCGTCATACATCTGCATGGGCCGCGCCGAGATGAGCGCCGCGCGACCCGAGGCGCGATTGACCATCGGCAGCTTGTCGGGGTTGCGCGACAGGGCGTCATCCGCCGACAGCACGTGGACCGGGTCCGTCACCTCAAGTCCGATGATCCGCGTCACGGCGCCGGATTTCGGGCAGGTCCAGAGATCCTCTGTGGAGACCTGTTCGATCCTCTCGCCGCGCAGGGTTTCCACGCCGAAATCGAGCGTGCCCGCCGCGCGCGCCCGTTCGGTCTGATCGGCAATCCGGCGCATGAACTCGGCAAAGAGTGCGTTCTGCATGTGGATGGGCAGGGCAAGCACCCGGTTGAGAAACCGCTGGATCGGGGGAAGCTCCTCAAGGAGCACCCCGTCCTTGTCGATCAGCCGCAGGGCCGTCCAGTCGGTGAAGCTCTCGTAGCTCATCGCCTCAGCGCGCCCGGCGGCAAGATCGGCGAAATACCCACGCAGCGCCGCTCGCGCGATCGGGCTTTCGAGATTGTCCTCCTCGCGGAACATGCCTTGCGAGCCGGTCTCGCGCTGACCCTTGGTCAAGGCCCCCAGCTGGTCGAGGCGTTTGGCTATAGTCGAGGTGAAACGCTTTTCGCCATGCACATCCGAGGTGCAGACCCGGAAGAAGGGCGCGCTTACCTGGGCCGAGCGATGCGTACGGCCCAGCCCCTGGATGGCCGCATCGGCGCGCCAGCCGGGCTCCAGCAGGTAGTGCCGCCGCCGTTTCTGGTTCTTCGCCGTTTGCGCCGCGTGATAGGACCGGCCCGTACCGCCCGCGTCGGAGAAGATCAGGATATCCTTTTCGCCGTCCATGAAGGCTTGGGTCTCGGACGAATTGCTGCTGGCGCTGCGCTTCTCGATGAAGAGATGGCCATCCTCGGCCTTGAGTGGCCGGATGAACCGCCCCGTGACTTCTGCCACGGCCTCATCGCCAAATGCCCAGAGGATCTGATCGAGCGCCGAGGGGATCGGCGCCAGCGTCATCAACTCCATCATTGCCGCATCGCGCAGGGCGAGCGCCTCGCGCGAGACAACGAGCGCCCCGGTCTCATCCCGCAAGGGTTCCGCCACCATATTGCCGTCGATCTCCACGAGCTTTTGCGCATGGATCGGGAAGGCCTGTTCGAGGTAGCCCAGAACATAGTCGCGCGGCGTCAAGGCACCCTCGACGAGTTCATCCTCCGGGTCCATCGCCTCAAGCCGACGCTTCAGCAGGCTCTCGCCTGTCGAGACAACCTGGATGACGCAAGCATTGCCTGCCGCCAGGTCGTCCTTGATCGCACGGATGATGGTCGGGGCTTTCATGCCCATCAGGAGATGGTTGAAGAAGCGCTGCTTCGTGCTCTCGAAGCGGGACTTGGCCGAGGCGCGTGCGGCCGACGCATTAGTTTCCCCCGAGGCGTCGTTGACGCCGGTCGCAGTCAGCGCCGCTTCGAGATTGTGGTGGATCATCCGAAAAGCACCCGCGTATGCGTCGTAGATCTCGATCCGGGCCGGGGTCAGCGCGTGTTCGAGCACGTCATACTCCACCCCATCAAAACTGAGGGCACGCGCCGTGTAGAGCCCGAGCGTCTTGAGATCGCGCGCGACCACCTCCATGGCAGCCACGCCGCCGGCTTCCATCGCAGAAACGAAGCTCTCGCGGCTTGGGAAGGGGTATTCGGGGCCTTGTCCCCAGAGACCGAGACGCGCGGCATAGGCCAGGTTGTGCACGCTCGTGGCGCCCGTGGCCGAGATATAGAAGACGCGAGCGCGGGGTGCTGCCAGTTGCAGCCGCAGGCCAGCAAGGCCCTGCTGGGAGGGTTTGACCCCCCTGCCCTGCTCGGACCCTGCCGCGTTCTGCATGGCATGGGCCTCATCAAAAGCGAGGACGCCTTCAAAGTCTTCACCCATCCAGTCGAGAACCTGGCTCAGTCGCGTGGTACGGCATTTGCCCGCGGACCGCAGCGTGGCGTAGGTGACGAAGAGGATACCGTCGCCCATCGGGACGGGCTGGTCCGGCTTCCATTTTGAGAGCGGCTGGATGTCGGCAGGCGAGCCGCCGAGATCGGTCCAGTCGCGGATCGCGTCCTCGATGAGCGTCGCGGATTTGGAGACCCAGATCGCCTTTCTGCGCCCGGCCAGCCAGTTCACGAGGATGAGCCCCGCGCATTCGCGGCCCTTGCCGCAACCGGTGCCGTCGCCGAGGAAATAGCCAAGGCGATAGGCCCGTGCATTAGGGTCATCATCGGCGCGCGTCAGCTTGGTCTGGTCGTCATCGATGGTGAACCGCCCCGGCAGGTCGCGCCCATGGGCATCATGCGCCATGATGATGGTCTCGAGCTGCGCCTCGGAGAGATGTCCCTCCTCGATCAACCGGGCGGGCAAGCGCAAGTCATCACTGCCCGTGTTTGAGGGCATGGGCGGGGCAACCGAGGCCATGGCGATGCTCTCGACGAGCGGCGTGGGATGTTCCTGCGCATCCGCGATCTCGATCCGCTGAGGACGGTAGCGCGCATAGATGTCCGAGATGGGCGTGTTGTCGCGCGGGGTCTCAAAGCTTGTGAAGCAGAGCGGACGGACGGCATTGGCGCGGGGTTTGGAGGCGGCAACAGGCGCAGCGACGGTCTTGCGCGGGGCAGATGATGGAACGGTCGGCCGAGCATGAGGGATCGCTTCAGCCCGTTGGGCAGGGCGCATCTCGGTCCGGGTTGCGGCTACGGCATCGACATATGCCAAGGCTTCATCCAGATCCCGCACACTGGCGCGGATCATCTCGCCGTCCTCCTGCACCTTGTCGAAGACCATGAGCTGGGTTTCCACAGTTGTGCCGAGCTTGCGATAGACCTGCCCCGGCATCGTCAGCGCCAATCGCGGCGTCAGGAGAGCGCAGGCGCGTGACCAATGCGCGGCATCGCGTTCGGGCGTGAATCCCGGCGGCATGATCGCCACCAGCCGCCCACCGGGTGCCAGACGCTTGGCAGCCGCGACGAGATGTTTGGCGGCGATGTGTTTGTCCCGGGAGCGGTCGACCGAGGAGGCGAAGGGCGGATTCATCACCACGACTTCGGGTAGAAGCGGCGACTGCAGCAGATCGTCGATATGCTCGCCGTCATGGCCCGTCACCTCGCCGCCGAAAACCGCGCGCAGGAGGCGCTGGCGAAAGGGGTCGATCTCGTTGAGCAAAAGCGCGGCACCAGTCCGGGCGGCGAAAGCGGCCAGTGCACCGGTGCCCGCCGAGGGCTCCAGCACGGTCTCGCCCTTGCGGATCGCTGCGGCCCGCACCGCCATGGTCGCGAAAGTCAGCGGCGTGGAAAACTGCTGAAGCCGGATCTGCTGCTCTGACCGTCGCGTTTCCGTCAGCAGCCGCGAGGCAAGCAGCCTTGCAGCGGCGCTGTCACCTGCCACGCCGTCCCCACGCAGCAGCACCTGGACAGCCGCGGCCTGCATCAGGTCATATGCCATGCGCCAGTCCCAGGCACCGCCGGCATCGCTGCCAAGAAACGTCTCGCGCATGACGCGCGCGAGCGTTGAGCTGCGCAGGGGTTGGTGGTGGATCTCTGTGCCGATAAGCGCTAGCGCAGAGGCGAGATCGGCTTCGGAGATTGCGAGAGCCGGGTTGGCCGTTCTGGGTTTGGACATGGGGATTTTCCTTTGGATCAGGGTCTGAGTTCCAAAGGACAAAAAGCCCGCTCTACACTTTTTGGGGTTTCCGCCGAAAGCTATGACGGAGGTTGAGCAACGAGAGTGAGTGCAGAATTTCAGATCACGAGCGCGACCCGCCCTTGTCGGAATCAAAGGCTAAGTCACGCAGCCGATCGGCAAAAAATTTTTTGACAGAAGAAGCGGCGGCAACCCACCAAAACACCCCGAAACGCACGAAGGTACCAGGTAAGAACAGAACGCACTGTTCAAGACTGTTGGCGGCGCTTCTCATCAATCACCGCCTGCACAAGGTTCATCACGTTGGAATGCGGTGTCGCGGCCTGCTGGTCATTCAGTGCCTCCTTCACCTTGGACCGAAACCAGGCATCATGGGACGTCATCTCACCGGTCACGGCGATGGTCCTCGAGGCGCCTATCCAGAAGCTCGCCTAGGTCTCTCGGCATAGCTGCAACGCTCAGAGCGACCCGAGATCGGCGGTAGGGAGAATGGACCTTGGACAGATTGACTTTGTCGCAAGCCTGTTTGCGGTCTGAAGGCTGTTTCAACTCGGATTCCCCGTTCACGCGATGATCGAACGTTACAGCAAAACTTCCCGGACGATAAGACTCTTGAGATCTCTACATTATGGGGATGACCAAAACATCTGCGCACAGACGCCCCTTCACACCATTGCCGACGTTGGGGCGGGATGCCGCGAAGGTCTCGAAGGAGCCCAAACCGACCAATGCTGCGCCGGGCCTGAATGGACGCTAGTTGCGCGAAACCGACGTTGTGAAGACCAAGATTGGCCGCCGTTGGCGAGTTGAGATGACGCCATACCGCCGCCTCGGCGCTCCGAGCATTCCCGCAGGTTGCAGTATCTGGCTGAGAGGAAATTTACAGAAAACAGACACTGGCACGAAGGGAACTTTGGGCAGGATCCGTTACACTTTCGGACGGCGTGTTTCAGGAACCTGGGTCGGTTTCAGCCAAGTTGAACGAAACCGAATCCACGTGCGCCATGCGCGAGACGAGATGCGGGGCGCATGATCAGCTCCGGTTTGAACGCTTCTGATTCGGACGGCCCTCCCGGTATAGGCCGCCTCCGGTTGAGAGGCGGCCCCGGGTTTCAGAACCTCAGCCCAAGCTTTGGGTCATACCCCGTCCGACAAGGTTGATGTCATCAGGGTTGATCAAGTCGTTACCGGTCCAACCAGACAAGTCGTAGTCGCCCATACACTGCGCCACGAATGCTTGCATATTGCTCAGATCCCCATTGGCGGTTGCGGTCAAAAGCGTCTCGATCCGCACGTTTTCATAGTTACCGGCATAGTTGCGTTCATAAAGCTCGTGACGGCCACCGAATTCGGTTCCGATTGCATCCCAAAGCAGCTTCAGAAGCTTCACGCGATCAATCGCGGCATAACCATTCGATCCACGAACAAAACGATCAAGGTAAGGCCGTATCGCGTCGCTTTCGAAGTCTGCTGCCGACGATGGCAGATAAATCAAACCTGACGCCACATGCCGTTCGATAAGCTCTTTGATGCGACCGTATGCCATTGGGGCGAACACGCGATAGGCCAAGCCGACATTGGTGTTTGGCAAATTGAAGCCGTCTGTGCCTTCCCAAGGAATTGGTGATTTCACCATTGCATCAGACAGACCATGGAACAAATTACGCCAGGCAAGTACTTCACCCACTGCAGTTTGCACCCCACGGAAATCTTTCGAACCGGTGGCTTCCACCGCCATCGAGAACAGCCCAGCGATAAAGTCCAGCTTGACCGATAAGCGGGTTAAACCATGAAGGGTGAAGCGTGGAACAAACCCTGATGCAGGAAAGAAGCTGTTGATTTTCTCCACGTCGCCATAAACGAACACGTTTTCCCAAGGCACCAACACCTTGTCGAACACCAGAATTGAATCGTTTTCATCCATGCGCGATGACAGAGGATAATCAAACGGAGATCCCGTTGCAGCGGCATTGAATTCATACGACGACCGGGCAATCAGTTTGACACCTTCAGCATCCATAGGAGCCGTGAAGATAAGGGCAAATTCCTTGTCTTTCACAGGAATACCGTAATGCGCGATAAAGTTATAATGTGTCAAAGCCGACCCCGTGGCGACCACTTTGGCACCGGATACGATCAAGCCTTTGTCGGTTTCTTTTTCGACATGCATAAACACATCGCGGACGTCTTCGATTGCTCTGTCTCGGTCGATGGGTGGGTTTACGATCGCATGGTTCCAGTAATCCAGCCGGTTTTGGGTTTTCCCATACCAAGCCAACGCGTTGTCGGCATATTCCCCATAAAAGCTGGAATTTGCCCCAAGCGTGCCCAAAAAGGCTGCCTTGTAGTCAGGCGAACGCCCCATCCAGCCATACGAAACCTTCTGAAGCTCAGCGACCGCATCACGGCTTTTGATCAGATCATCTGATGTGCGCGATCCAAGGAAAAACGGGTGTGTGATGTTGTTGGTGCCATTGTCCGCCAATACACCGATTTCATCTTTTTTCTCGTGAAAGCGATCGTACCAACGGGCCACCATACGGGCGGAGTTGCGAAAGGCCGGGTGTTTGGTAACGTCTTTTACCCGTTCGCCATAAATATAGATTTCGCGGCTGTCCTGAATGCTCTCAAGAAATTCCGTACCTGTATAGGCTTCGGTTTTGCTTGCCGCTTCGTTGTTTTTGGGCATGGTTGTCTCCTCCGAATAAACTGAAACTCTCCGGTTCCGCACATCGGTATCGAAGCGGGTCCGGCGATATCAGAAGCCTGAGCAATTCGTGCGCCTCGCGCTAGGTATCACCCCATACCGTCCGATGTATCGCCGCAAGCACGGCTGGTGGGTATGGTTTGGAAAGGCACACCCCAACGGAGACCTCAGATGTTTGACGAATATGGACCAGCGACGATCTGCACCAACCGCCCGTCAGGGTTATCGGCAAGCGTGCTGACCATTGGCGCATTCGACGGGGTCCATGCTGGTCATCAAGCCTTGATTTGCGGAGCGATTTCGCGGGCACGACACCTCGGGGTTCCGGCTGTTGTCTGGACGTTTAACCCGCCCCCCAAAGTGTTTTTCGGGCGCGCCAATCAATTGACCCCCTTGGCAGCCAAGCTGTCACGGATTTCTGCTTTTGCACCTGACCTGATTGTCGTTTCTGAATTCAATTCAGTCTTCTGTGAAACGTCTGCCGACACCTTTATGGACAACATTTCACGCATCGCCCCAAGGGAAATACACGTTGGCGGTGACTTCCGGTTCGGTGCCCGTCAAACAGGCGACGTTGAATTGCTGGCAACAAGATTTGACGTACGCATCAAACCGCCAATCCTATGTTCTGCGGGTGAAATTGTCTCAAGCACCCGCATTCGTGCCCTACGTGAACAGGGCTTGTTCGACATGGCGGAAACACTTCTAAGCGCCCCGTCCCGACAAAAGGAGCTGACCCTATGACCAAGGTAACCACACGCAGTCTGCGTGATGCCTGTGGGCTGTTCGGCACTGGCGTCAATGTCATCTCGACCCGTCACAGCGATGGCGATCATGGGATGACTGCGAACGCCTTCATGTCGGTGTCGCTTGACCCACCGCTTATTTCGATATCAATCGGCCAGAACGCAAAAATGCTGCCGCTGCTGCACAAGGCAGGACAATTTGCGGTCAGCACTTTGTCAGAGGGAATGGAAGGGCTGGCATGGCACTTTGCTGGCCGTCCGGATGCCTCTTTGTCCGATCCTTTTGAAAATCTTGACGATCTTCCTGTCATTCGCGGCGCACTAGCTTGCTATGCCTGCGACGTCGTGAACGCGATTGAAGCGGGTGATCATACGATTTTCATCGGCGAAGTACGCGGGCTTTCAACAGATTCTGGCGCGCGCCCGCTCATTTTTTACAAGGGCCGTTTTGGTGCCGTCGCGGGACAAATGCCCGCACCTGAACTTTGTGACCCGGTCGCGGAGGCGATTTGGTGATCATTTCTAACAACGTGACGCAATTGGAGGAGAAAACATGCGTAACATTACACTCGATAACATCACCGACGCCGTAACGGGCGCAATGAAAGATGACATTCCCGTTCGCAATCGCGAGATTATGACCTCGGCAATCAAGCACTTTCACGCGTTTGCGAAAGAAGTGAACCTTACCCACGGGGAATGGCTGGAAGGCTGCGAATGGATGCGCCGTGCGGGGGAAATTTCAAGCGAAGCCCGCAACGAATTCATCCTGATCTGCGATATCCTTGGCTTCGAAGTTCTGGTGGATATGCTTGATAACAAAGTGACCGACGGGGAAAGTGAATCAACCGTTCTTGGACCATTTTATCGCGAAAACCCGCCGGTGCTTCCAAAAGGCGCAAGCATCATCCAGAAAGACTTCGACAATCAGCAAACGGTGCGTGTTTCTGGTCGCGTCGTCGACACTGATGGTACCCCACTTCAAAACGTTCAGATCGACGTCTGGGAAGACGCGCCAAACGGATTGTATGAACAGCAAGATCCGGAACAGCCGGATTACAACCTGCGTGGCCGTTTCCTGTCGGACGCTGACGGTTCGTTCGATTTTGTGGGCCTGCGTCCCGAACCCTATCCGATCCCTTATGACGGTGCGGCCGGTGAGTTGTTGAACTTCATGGGCCATCACCCAATGCGCCCGGGCCACATTCACTTCATGATCAGCAAAGACGGCTACAAGCCCCTCATCAGCCAAATCTACGACAGTGAAACCGAATACCTCGACAATGACTCGGTTTTTGCGGTGAAGGAAAGTCTGATCGGACAAATGAAAGCGGCACCATCTGGGGCGGATACCGACCTTGTGATGGAATTCGACTTCAAACTCAAACAAGCCACATCCGCCAAGGCGGTCGCGGCAGAATAACACCTCCCCACTGGGCGCTGCTTAATCGCAGCGCCCCTTTTTCAATATCTATAACCGGAGTAAACCATGACCCAATCCGCCGCTGATCTGATGCAGGATTTCGCCACACGAACTGATCCGGCAAGTGATACCACGATCCGCGAAATCACCACAACGATCATGGCCCTGCCTAGCATACGGCAGCACCGGCTTTCGAACACGGCCTTCAGCACACGTGAATTCGTGTTGGTTCATGTTCGTCTCGAAAATGGCATCGAAGGGATTGGTGAAGCGGCCGTGTTGGGTGGACCACGTTGGGCCGAAGAATCGGTTGAATCCATAAAAGCAGTGATCGACCGCTATCTATCGCCTGTGCTCATTGGATGCCCCGCGACTAACTGGACTGATACCGCCGCCAGAATGAAACGGGCGGCCTTTCGCAACAACGCTGCGAAAGGAGCGGTGGAAACAGCCGTCCTTGATGCGCTGACACGAACACTTAATGTGCCTCTGGTGAATCTGTTTGGCGGTGCATCGCGCGACCGGGTTCCTGTGCTGTGGGCATTGGCTTCGGGTGATGTGGACCAGGAAATCGCCGAAGCACAAGACAAACTGGCACGGCGCGAACACAAGGATTTCAAAGTCAAACTTGGATTCGCAACGCCAAAAGAAGACTTGTTTCGCCTGACAAGACTGCGCGAAGCGTTGCCAGAAATGGGGCGATTGATTGTCGACGTGAACCAAGGTTGGAGCGAAGCCGACTGTTTGCGCTTTCTGCCTGCCTTGGAAGAACTTGATGTCTCGCTGATCGAACAACCGCTGCCCTATGATGATTTCGAAGGTATGGCACGCGTGGCGAGCAAAAGCTCGATCCCGCTTATGGTTGACGAAGCCGCATTCACGCACCGCGAAATCGCGCGTGCCGGTAACATGGGTTGCGGCAGCGTCTATTCCCTGAAAATGGTGAAAAGCGGTGGCTTGATGGCCATGTCACAAGCCGCCAAAGTGGCTGAGTCGTCGGGGATGGAGCTTTATGGCGGTTGCCTGCTGGAAGGCTCAATCGGGGCTGCTGCTCATCTTGCGGTCTTTGCCGCCTTGCCACAACTTACATGGGGATGCGAACATTTTGGCCCCAAGATGCACCGGCGTGAAATTGTACGCGACCCGCTTCAGTTCGAAGACTTTCATCTGCTGTTGCCAGACGGCCCGGGTCTTGGCATGCAATTGGACGAAGACGCGGTTCGCGAATTCGCCCGTGTGGATTGACTCGTTGATACTGTTAGGGTGGGGATATGGACTTCAAACGACTGACCTACTTCGTAGCCGTAGCTGAAGAATTGCACTTCGGCCGCGCAGCTGCACGCCTTGATATTGCGCAGCCCCCTTTAAGCCGCCAGATCGCCCAGCTTGAGGCTGAACTTGGCGTGCAACTGTTTGACAGATCCCGCAGCCAGATCAAACGCACGCAGGCAGGCGATGCTTTGCTTATCCGTGCGCGCGATATCCTTGAACGTCTTGATCGCACCAAACGCGAGGTGAAACGCATCGGTGAAGGTGCCGCAGGTCGTCTTCGCATCGCTTTCATCGGCTCGGCCAGCTACGGAGTGCTTCCCGAACTGATCCGTACCTTCCGAAGCGAATATCCCGACGTTGAACTGGCGCTTTCCGCCCTGAACAACGCGGAACTCAAGACTGCACTGATTGAACGTCAAATTGACATTGCCTTCGCGCGTCCAGCGCTGGAAGACGATGAAATTCGCTGCGAGCTGATCCATCAGGAACCCCTAATTCTGGCAGTACCCGCTGAATCCGATCTGGCCGAAAGTGACGTGTTGAAACTGGCAGAGCTTAAACGCGAAACCTTTGTTTTATATCCACGTCGTCCCCGCCCCAGCTTTGCCGACTATGTGCTGGAGATCTGCAAGAAAGAAGGGTTTATTCCAGGCTCGGAAGTGTTGGCTCAGGACTACCAAACAGCAATCGCGCTGGTATCAGTCGGCGTTGGCATATCCGTGGTGCCGCAATCAGTTTCTCAATCCGACCGGCATGGCGTTGTTTTTCACCCCTTCGAAGGGGGCAATCTTGGAACTGCCATATCGTTGGCGGTGCGACGCGACAATCAAAGCGTCCACACCAACCAGTTCGTGACCGTTGCACAGAAATTTGCTCGCAAGGTCAAAAAGAGATCTGGTCAGGCGGGCAAAGGCGCTGACTGACGCAACCCCAATATACGCCTTGCATCAGTTGGTGATGCTACTTCGCGTTCATATCTCGCGCAATTCTCGACTGTAAGCCTGACAAGCGCCGCATTTGAATGGGCAAGTGTATGGCGATCCAATCGAATATTGTCTTCAAGACCCGTGCGTGCATGGCCCCCCGCAGCAATAGACCAATCATTAAGCTCTGCTTGATGACGACCAATGCCTGCAGCACACCATGGTGCATTTTCACCAAACAGGCGCTGCACCGTTCGAATGTAGTAATCAAACACCGCCTTATCCGCAGGCATTGCGTTTTGAACACCCATAACAAATTGCACATAAGGGACGTCGCGGATTTTACCCTGCTTCCACATTTTCCAAGCCTGAAGGATGTGGGACAGATCGAACGCTTCGACCTCTGGCTTAATACCATGAGTCATCATTTCTCCAGCTAGCCAGTCGACCAGATCCGGTGGGTTTTCATATACGCGTGTCGGAAAGTTGTTCGAACCCACTGACAATGACGCCATATCGGGCGACAACGGCAACATAGCGCCCCGGCTTTTGCCCGCGCCTGATCGCCCACCTGTCGAAAACTGAATAATCATATCGGGACAATATCGCCGCAGCCCTTCCTGAAGTCGTGCAAACTTTTCCGGATCAGAACTGGGTGATCCATCTTCATTACGTACATGTGCATGCACAATGCTAGCCCCGGCGTCATAAGCTTCGTGGGTGCTTTCCACTTGTTCTGAAATACTGATCGGCACAGCCGGATTATCTGACTTCTGGGGAAGACTGCCTGTGATTGCGACACAGATGATGCATGGGTCGAATTTGCTCATCTCAGGGCCTCATACCGTTTCCGTCAAAGCTTGATCCATACGGCCCAAAGCATCACAAAAGAATGGTTTGAATCCGTCTGGATGTTCGCTCATCGGGAAATGCCCCAGCTTATCCATCACCGCGATTGTAGCACCAGGTATGGCATCTGCTGTTCGGTGGGCATCTTCCGGCGTACAGGTCAGATCATAAGCCCCGACCAGTATATGCACGGGCGTGGACGTGGTATCGATCTTTGGCAGCCGAGCAATCAGACTGTCGTCACGGGTATAGAAACTTAGATCACCCCGAAACACACCCGGCCCGCTTGCCATGAACATCCAAAGCGTATTCCAACGTTCAGCCGACGGCGCATAAGGCGATATATTAGCCGACACAAGCGCCGCCCCCATTTCGCCACCGTGGGCGTCGGGCCGGTGAAACCAGTCAATATCATACCATGCGGGCTGAAAATCAGATGCTTCGATCGCGATGAAACCCGAGAACGAACTGGGATGAAGCGCGGCAAGTTGTAATGCGATCCGCCCCCCCATCGAACAACCTGCCAACACTGGACGATCCAAACCAATCCCTTCGACCATCGCCAACACCGTGGCGATATAGCTTTCTGTGGTTAGCAAATATTCTTCTGTTTCATATCCTTCCGGTGGAAGGGATTTTCCGTGCCAGGGCATATCAAACGCAATCAGCCGATGGTTGGCTGTAATCTCGGGATCGTTCATCAGGTGTCGCCATTGTCGCGTATCGGCACCAGCAGTGTGCAGACACAACACCGGCCTCCCCTGCCCCGCCTCTTCGAAATAGATGCGCTGAACCTGCCCCTCGATCTCAACGGTAAGGTAGCGTCCGGTGATAGGTTCGACGGTCATAATGCGGCCTCCTCACGCCCAAGCGCCATGAATTCTTTGAAAAACCGTAAATTCTTGACCAGCGCCAGAATATCGCCGTCAATCTGGGCACGATTGATTGTTACCAACCCGAACAAGTCGTGAAATCCCGCCTGTGGACGCGCTTCCCAGAACGCTTCCAGCGCTTCGGCGTCGGTCTTGATGGCAAAGCGCCAAGGGGTTTTCCGACTGGGTCCTGGCTCTACGCGAACAAGTGCACCTTTATCGAAATGAAGATAAAATTCAGCAGCATCCACCTGCAGCAATACAGTCTCTGAAAACAGCCGACCGAGTCTGACAAGATGTGGTTTGCGGTTAAGTGCATCCCGCATCGTTTCAATTTTCTTGCGCACAGCGTCCTCCGTTATCCGGTCAGGACACATGGTCAACGCTAACCCATGAAAGAACAATGCCGTGACCGGTATCGCGTGATACCGGGAAGGCCCGTTATGCTATAATGCGCCGCGCGAAGAGAGCCGGCAGCAAGAATTTATTTTCCAGGTTAAAAGGGGACAGTGTTTCGATTTCAGCTGTTGATATTGCCGCAAGCGTTACGAGTGCCAACATTGCCGAGCCCTAACAAGCCAATGGTCGCAAAGCGCCAGCACCGACCGTACAAAAAGAGGCAGCCAAGGTCCGTTTTGTCCGCATCTTATCAGTTCGTACACGATGCAGCGAACGGCAGGTGTACGGATAGGGAGGGACTTCTGAGAATTTCATCGTACCAGCCATATGACACACCAATGTCGCCTATTTCACTTGGCCCAAGTATGACGGCGATTGAAACGCATAATGCCCCCTTACTGGCAGCCTTAGCGTGGGATTCCGCTCCTTCAGGCATTCGACCCCACTTACCGATCGGGCGCCGCTTCAAGGGAAGTTTCGAACCGCTTGCCCGCCGCTGCAGCTTCTTTCAAGAGCGCGTCGAAATTGTCAGGTGGGTTGCCATCTTCCAGCATCCCTTTGAACGTCGCATAGGCATCCGTCTTGCTGCCATAGGCGCGCAGGGTCTTGTCGTCGTTCACCCAGGCCACCACGATGACCTTCGCATCGCTGTTGAACCGATAGAACAACCGGTACTGCTGGAAGAATTTCGCCCGGAACCAGTGCTTGCGGTGATCGCCGAGTGTGCCGCCTTGCCGGAAGGCGGCGGCACCCGGATCTGCCGGTATGGCCTCGGTCACCAGCTTGAAGATGGCGGCCAGCCGTTTCGCGGAATTTTTCTTGCGCCAGGTCTTGGGATCGCGTGCCTTACGCGCCTCGACCTCCAGGGTCAGCCCTTCGAGCTGGTCCAGAAAGAGCGGATGCGCATAAATCGACCATCCGTTTACGACAAGGGGCGCTTGAGCGGGCACGCTATCGCCGCTCATTCATCCTCGAGCGATAGCGGCGCATCGAGATCGACGTCAACGTCTCCGACCAGTGCTGCAAGACGGTCATGCAAAGCCCCATCGAACGCCCGAATGCGGTCCGGATGCGCCTTGATATCGGCCTCGACAAAATCGAGAAAGGCGCCGAGCACGGGATCTTCCTCGTCGCTGCGCACGGGCTCGATATAGACCCTGCCACTCGGCTCGGTGCAGTAACGAATCTGGTCGCCCTTTCCCAGCTTGAGCTGTTTGCGCACACCCGCCGGCACGGTCGTCTGATACCGATCCGTGAGTTTCGAGACATCTTGTGCGAGGGCTGTCATGGCAGTCTCCTGAAGAAAAGGGGCTTTGCTGCCCGCGATAGGTAATGCATTTGCATTGCCTTGTCAAGACAAGCCGCAGCATCTGCTGTCGCCGGGCAGGTCAATGAACCGTCCGGCGCAGGACCTAATTTCGCCCCGCCAGGAACTCCGCCAGCACCGGGCTAGCCGCACCTTTCGCGGAGCTGAGCAGCTCCGAGCCCGCAAGCGAGGCCTTCGACAGGCGTACGAGCCCACCAGTTTCCTCGATGCGGTAGCAGCGGCGCTTTTGCCGCCCGCGCCTGTAGTGGGTCGCGGTGACGATCTGGCAGGTACTACCATCGGTCAGGGTCACAGGTGCTGCGAGCTTGATCTTGTCGCCTTCCTCGTAGTCCGGGATCGCAGCCCAGTCCTGGCCGCGCTGGCGCCAGGCATGAGCATAGCTGTCTGGGTCTTTCAGCTCGGACAGCAGGGCCAATAGGCTCAGCGGCGCGCGGGATTCGACCGGTCCCGCGCTTTCCTCCATGTCCTTGTAGCCCCAGCAGCCGTCATCATATCGGGTAAGGAATACGGCGGCGAAAGTGATGGAGCCATCCGCATCGGTGACATAGGTCGTGTCTTCGACAGGGGTGCCGTCGATATTTGTGACCTTTGCCGCCGCGTACCAAGTCGAACCCACCTTGCAGGCTTTGACCAGTTCCGTCTTGCGCCTTTCGCCCTCGAAGGTGCATAGCCGAGCAATCTCCGCTTTCTCATCCGCGTAGGTCTGGACGCGGCCGTCGGTGTAGAAGAGCCAACCCATCACGCCGCCCTCCGGTCATCGATTTCCATCAGCGCATCGAGCGGCACGCGGTAGGGCTGCATGGCGTCGAAATCCTCGCAATTGCCGCAGTTCTGCACGATCGCGAAGGTGTCGCAGGCATCCTTGAGGATGACCCGGAAGGTGCCGCCAAGACCCGAGGGCACCTCGTAGGTTCCGCCGATGAGATAGTCCGAGGCCCGGCGCACGAAGACGCGGATGCTGTGGCCATCGGTAGCGAGCCGGATGGCCCCCCGCCCCCGGTCGATGAGCACCTGCACATCATCGAGGATGTCAGTGTAGAACTGGCCGGTCAGATCGCGAAACGCCATGCGGCGCTGCGCCATCCAGTCGGTGTCCCGAAACGGGTTCATGCCATCGGCGAAAGCAAAGGACGGATCGGCCTGCTCGGTGGTGACGATACGGGTGGTCGTGCCATCGATGCCGTTCGAGCGCAGATGCACGCCATTGCCGACGATGAGGATCAGGGCGGGCCTGTCCACGGGCCCGTTCCAGTTGGGCAGGAAGGTTTTGCAGGCGCGTGCATGGGCGATCTGCGCCGCAACAGCGGACGCAGAGAACTTGAGAATAGCCATGGGGATGTCTTTCTGTTCGGTTTGGAAGGGTCGACCCGCGCGGGGAATGCCTCGCGCGGGTCGCGTGATGGCTCAGGCCGCTTGCGCGACCTCGCTGTCAGGCTCCGGGGTTTCCACAGTGGGCTCCGCCTCGTCACAGGCGACACCGGCGGTCTGCATCATCGGCGGGCACCAGGCGGCCACGGCAGCGCGCTGTGTATCCGTGAGCGTGGCGAAGGGCTCGGCGAAGAGCTTGTCGCAGAAGGCCACGATCTCCTTCTTGCTTGACGAGGCCAGCGTCACCGCCTCTTGGGCCAGGCCCAGATCCTCGCCGAGGATCTTCAGGAGCCAGGCCTTCTTGAAGCGACTGAACAGCGCCGCGTTCGGCGTCCAGTGGGCCCGGATGTCGGGCATGATCTCGATCTCGAAATCATGCATCAGGCTGTCGCGTTGCCGGTCCCGCGCGAAGCAGGACTGCGTGGTGCTGGCCGTGGCATAGGCGACGAGTTTGGCCTTCCTCCCGGCCTCCAGCGCGCGAAACGCCGCGAACTGATCGGCGGGCGAGCGGCTGTCATCGAGCCAGGAGAGGTCAAGCACATCATGCGCCGCCGCCACCTGCTCGAGCGAGGTCTCGTCGATCTCGTCCATCTTGGCGTGGGTGCGGTATTCCTTGCGGGCCTCGATCTTGATCGCCTGCGTAACGCTCATGCCGGTGCCCAAGACGTCGCTCACCAGCTTGAAGAGCGTCAGATCGAGCGTGGCCTCCGGATGCAGTGCCATCGCGGCCCCGAGCGCCATGGCCCGCTCGGTCTTGAGGTCCTCGGCGAGCGAGGCCGGGTAGGTGATCTCACCGCCGTCAGGCGCGTCCTTGCCGCCCTGCGCGCCGGAGGGACTGCGCGCCGCGTCCTGCTTGTCCTCGGGACGCACGAGACCCACGTGGAGCGTCACCTGGCCGTTCGACCAGGACGCAACCACACCGGACCGCGCGAGGTCCTCGGCGCTGTAGGCCTCCTGCAGGTGGCGGGCTTCGTCTTCCAGAGCATCCACGCGCGCGTAGAGGGCATCGTAGCCGCCGTCCTCTAAGCCTTCGTCTTCCATCTCGAGCTGCAATTGCTCGAGTTCCACTGTGATCTCGTCGATGCGCTTTTGGGCAGCCTCATCTGGCTCGATCGGGCCGGGATAGACGCGGCCGTAGTCGGCCATGGTCGCGTAATCATAGCGCACCATCGCATCAGCCCAGGCAAAACCCAGTTTTGCGCGGGCCTCCTCGGCGGCGGCCCCGAGCTTCTCGAGCAGGATGGTTTCGACCAGCGCCGCATCCTCGAGCACGGAATGCTCTTCCAGAAGGTCAGCCGCAATGGCCCCGCCGCGCGCCTCATAGTCCTCACGCACGAATGCCCCGATATCGTCACTGACCTGCACACCACGCGACTTGAGCGCCTGCCGCACCGTGTAGGCCTGCAGGTAGCTGTCCTCCTTGGTGAGCGCCTCATAGACTTCGCGTTGCACCTCCTGGCTCGGATGCTCAGCAAAAGCCTTCATCGTATCGAGCGTGATCGTCTTGCTGCGGGCCGCCGCGCGGATGTCGGGGTGGATGAGCCCGTAGCGCAACCGGCCTTTCACGGCGGCCACCGTGGTGCCGAAGGTCTTTGCGATCGTCTCGGGCGTCTGGCCGTCGACCTCCATCATCCGGGCGAAGGCCTCGAACTCGTCGATGGCATTCATCGGCGCCTGGGTGACGTTCTCGGCGAGCGACAGTGCCGTGGTCACATCGCAGTCGTCCGGCACGAGGCGGCAATCCACCTTGGTCTTCGCCGTGAAGCCTTTGGCGGCCTTGTCCGCGACCAGCTCCTTCAGCGCCGCATGGCGGCGACCGCCGGCGAGGACGGCATATTTGCCGTCGAGTTTCTGGACCAGAAGCGGCTGCAGGAGACCCAGCACCGCGATGCTGGCTTTCAGATGCGCGATGTTCTCGGGGTCATAAGTTTCCGGCGCGTTGCTGCGCACATTGGCGGGATGCGGGACCAGATCGCCGATGGCGACGGTGAGAGGGGAAAAGCTTGTGGTCATGGGATATCCTTCCAGGTGGGTGAGATACGGCCCGCGCGCTTGCGCGTGACCAATCCCCGGCTTCAGGGATCACCACGACAAAAGGCCCACTTCCGTAATGGGGCGGGCCTCTGTCAAGGGTTTCGGGCAAGTCAAAAATCCCGGCGAAGATCTCATTCCTCACCAAGTTTAAGACACAAATTCAGAAGCTTACTTTTCCTTTTTCACTGCAACCGCACATCAGGACTGAGGGACACCCCCTGCACGGGCTTCGCTCTTCCGTCCGTAGTCAGCCTCATAGCTGCCACTCTATGCCTGGTCCAAATCTGGTCCTGGGTGCCCATCTTTCCCGCGTATTCAGCATTTGCTGATAACTTGCGGGCCTTCGGCATCTCCAGGAACCTCGTCCCGGCAAGGGACCTCGACGTACCTGTCATGAGGCGCAGCTCAACCCTCCGCTCTGAATTGTCCTTGAAGCTTCCCGCTCATGCAGTCGCGCCGGAGTTCTGCGTGTAGCGGAACGGCGTGCCGTCTATCCACATGCGGTGCAAGACGACGCCAATGCGTCGAGCAAGTGCAATCATGGCCCTCTTCGCTCCACGCCTGTGCGCTACTTTAAGTGCCCAAGATTGCAGCCAGTTCGGGGCACCACGGTGCATCAGGATCATCGCTGCCTGATACAACGCGGTTCGAAGCCCGCGATCACCGGCTCGCGTGATTTGTCCAACGATGTCCATCTCTCCGGATTGCGTGCGCCTTGGCGTAAGCCCCGCCCACGGTCCGACATCCTTCGACCGCGCAAAGCGGGTCGGATCATCAATCGCAGATTTGACTGTCAGGGCGACGATCGGACCGACACCCGGCATCGTCATCATCAAACGGCAAACATCGTCGTGTTTTGCCAGACCCGCGATTTTGGCATCCAAGTCAGCCAACTCGGCGCGCAACTGGGAACGCGCGCGCAGAAGAGCCTCAGTCGACGCGGACAGGATCTCATTCTGCTCAACCAGTTCCCGCACCCGGGCCTCGTACCTAATCCGGGTGACATGCCCCAGCTTCATGCCAAAGTTTCGCAGAACACCCCGCATGGAAAGCTCAAGGTTGATGATGGCCTGCTGAACTGACTTGCGCGCTGTTAGCAACGCGCGGATTTCCTGGGAGGACACAGATTTGCGGTGCACGGGCCTGTACCATCCCATTTGAAGCAAGCGCGCAATGCCCTGGGCATCGCGCCGGTCGGTCTTGATCGGCATGGCTTTCAAGGCTGCCTTCACTAATCGTGTTTCCATCATGACCACGTCAAAGCCAGCTTCTTCCATTCCCTTGCTCAGCCATTGGGACAAAGGTCCGGCTTCGAGCCCGATCGCATCGATCGAATATGACAATGACGCTATTGCACGTACCAATGCCTCAGGCTCGCTTTCCGCCTGTAATTCTTCAACAATCCTCCCCTGTGGCCCCAGCACACAAATCGCCGTGCTTGCCAGAGATACATCCAATCCGATAAATACATTCATGTCGTTGCCCTTCTATTCTTAGGAATTGAGGCGCATGGAAACATACGACCTCGTAGACGCGCTGCAGGCGCATCAAGGGCAACGGCACTTCAGATCATACTGACAAACAAGCGAAACCTGTCCGATTCGCCGAAAGCCCCATTACGGCATCTTTCCCTTTACTGGCACAAACCGTTCAAGCGGCCTTGGCGCCCTCCCCTGCTCTACCCGCCTCCGACCGTGCGATCAGGTAGTCGCAGGCGCGCTGCGCGTCGGCCGCATGCTTGAAGATCGCATTCTTGTCGGAGCGCAGAACGCGCAGCCAATTGTAGAGGTAAGCGGCATTCATCTCGAGCGTATGCGCTGTGAAGCCGAGCGTCTGGCCAAGGAACACCGAAGTCAGCTCGGCGACGATCTCTTCGCGGGCATAGGCCATGTTGCCGAAGCGTGAGAGGCCGTAGTCGCGGTTCAGCCGATGGCGCGCCTTGGTGGCATGGGCCAGCTCATGGGCCCAGACCCCGTAGAAATTCCGCGGGTTCTCGAAACGCGCGATCGACGGCATGAAGACCTTATCCACGGGCGGCAGATAGTAGGCTTCCGTCCCCGTGAAGACGGTCGTGATGTCGATGGCGTCGAAAAACACCTGCATATGCGGGATGGGCTCGGACGGCGGATGCGCGGGTGCTGGCTCCGGATCGGGGAAGAAGCTCTCGGGCAAGCCCTCGATCTGGCAGGCATTGAAGACGCGGTAGGATTTCTGGAAGCGGAAGATCCGGGCCTCCTCGGAACGATCATCGTTCTCCCTGTGCTGATCCTCATCGCCGGCGTCTTTCCGGCTTTGACCATAGTAGACCACGACGGAGGATTTCTCTCCCTTGCGCACCTTTGCATCCAACGCATTGGCCTGCGGCAGCGTCATCCAGAAGGGCGAGCTGTGGCCCGCCATCACGGTTCGCATGGTCAGCAGGAAGTTGTTCACTCCCTGGTAGGGTTCACCGCCCACGCGCAAGGGTCTGGAGCTACCGCCAGCCGTCCAGGGCTTGCGCCAAGGCAGAACGCCGCGCTCGATGATACGGATGATTTCGTTGGTGATGACCTCGGAGGCATCGAATTTGGGCGTGCGGGATCGGGCCATGGCTGGCGTCCTTTCGAGTTTTGGTGAGAGGGAATGGAGATCAGATTGACCGACGGGGCCGCGGATCGTTGGTGATGCTGGCACCGAGCTTTTCGACCATGTCGATGTAGGTGGTCAGCGAGACGGACCTGCCGGCACCCGAACGGTCCGGGTCGACCGAACCGTCCCGCGTAACTTGCGGCAGGTTCGCGAAGGCGTTGACATTGGTGACGGGTCGAATGTCGATGGCGGGTGTCCCTAGTGCGACCGCAAGCACGGCTAGGGGGAAGCGCTCGATAGGCGCGAGAGTCGACACGGTGGTCCAACCGAGATGGATGAACGTCCCACCATCCCCGCAGATCACATGCGCGTTTGGCAATGACGTAGCCTGCCTGAGATAGCCGAGATCGCGGAGAACGGCTTTCCGCTCGAGCTGCCGTGCCAGCTCCGTCTCGCCGGTTCGGCGCAGCTCTCTATGCCGCCACCAAGAGGCAGCGGTCGCGCGCAACACGCGCAAGACACCTGTTTGCATGGGAATGCCCTTCATCCGGAACGGCAGACCGGAACCCGGCCCGGACCCGTCCGAGGCACCCCAAAGGCCCTCATCCGTCAGTCACAAGACTCGAAGGACACTTTCACTTTTCCCGGGTACGGACCCTGTCCTCCTCAAAATCCAACGGGTCCTCAACAAGCGACTCAATACCGGGCCGTCTTCAGAAGCCCTTGATTTGGAACAGCAAATTCAGAACGGCAGGCAGGATCGGCAACGCATATCGGCAAAACCTTGCCTGCGACTCCAAAATGTGTATGTTTTTCAATTACTTTGCAAACATAGAAGATCGGCAAAAATGCTGGAAACACCCGCCAGAATCGAACCCTGCTTCTTTGAGGAGCATATTCCTACAGAATTGGCAGACCTTTCGGTCGACATCCAGAGGGAAGCCACCGGGCTGGGACAAGGGCTGCATCCTGACAGCGCAGCCGAGCTTGCCGATCTCGTCCGCGTGATGAACTGTTACTACTCCAACCTGATCGAAGGACACAACACACGCCCCCGCGATATTGAAAGGGCGCTGGCTGGTGCAGAGCTTGAAGAGGAAACCCGCCCTCTCGCCCTTGAGGCCCGGGCGCACGTCATCGTTCAACGGGCCATCGACGAGATGCATCGCAAGGGCACCCTGCCCTGCCCCACATCCGTCGAATTCCTGACTTGGGTCCATAAGAGCTTCTACGACGAGATGCCTGACGAGTTTCGGGTCATCGAACATCCCAACGGCACACAGGAGCCCATTGTTCCGGGACGTATGCGCCAGAACGATGATCGAGAAGTCGCGGTCGGGCGCCACCTACCTCCATCATCGTCACGCGTTGCGGCATTCATGGATCACTTTGACAAACGGTTTCAAATTGCGGCGCGGTCTTCAAGCGGACGGATCATCGCGATCGCGTCTGCACATCACCGGTTGAACTACATCCACCCTTTCCCCGATGGCAACGGTCGTGTCAGCAGACTGATGTCTCATGCCATGGCCCTCACAGCGGGGATTGGTGGCCAAGGGCTTTGGTCCGTATCGCGTGGGCTGGCCCGCGGGCTGACCGATCGGGGCGAGTACAAACGGATGATGGATCTGGCCGACAGTCCACGCCGCGGAGACCGCGACGGGCGGGGAAACCTGTCAGAAGCGGCACTGAAGACGTTCAGTGAATGGTTCCTAAAGGTGACGCTCGATCAGATCACCTTCTCAGCAAGATTGTTCGATCTCGGTGGATTGGACCAGCGGTATCGACGTCTTGTTGCAGATACCATTGATGACAAGCGCGCTCCGGAACTGATCTCAGCGGTTCTTCGGCATGGTGCACTGGAACGAGGCGACGCGCAGATTGTGCTCAAGACGTCCGAGCGCACTGCTCGCAACACGCTAAGCAAACTGACCGCCGCCGGATACCTGACCTCCGCGTCTCCGAAGACGCCGGTGCGGTTGGCTTTCCCATTGGACTACCGGGAACGTCTTTTCCCTAACCTGTTTGGCGATGGTGACCTGCCTGAGTGACGGGTAAGGTCGACACACTGCTATCGGCTGGATCGCCAGATGTTCGGACTCTGGCCATGCAGGGAGAAAGTTCACAGCTGTGAACTTGGCGGACAAGGAAGAAACCTCAGCACGGTTCACAACTGTGAACTCCTCATGCAGCATCCCGACGCATCAGCGCCATGATCATCGGCCCGCAAGAGAATTCGCCGATAGCCGCCTTGGCCGACAAGGATCTCAAATACCCACCCGGCGATCGGATATCCCCGAACCGTTCAAGCATCGCAACAACGACGACGGACGCTTCTTCGGGACCCATGTAGCGTTTTGCCTCATCCCAAGCGGACGGTGAGATTCCCATCATGGGCCTGACGATATCAGCAACCCTGACCAAGTCGTGCCAATGGCGCACGGGCTGTTCAGCATATGATTTGAATTCCTGGCAAGATGCGAGAACAAGTCCAAGCGGGATATTCGGCATGAGTTGGTCTTCAGGTTCTTCAGGGGGATCTCCTTCATCCTCAGGACGATCTACACGAACTCCAGCGTCTACTCGTTCAAGCGCTTTGTCTGGATCCCGCGCTTTTTCTAAGCGAGGTTCAAGATCATAAGGGTCTTTATTTGAATTCTGATAGTACTGCTCAGAAATAGCATCATTGGTGCTCATATTTTCTGTATTGCCATCCCCAAGAAGGTCTCGCGCCTGGTCCAAAGCCGCGCCCAAAGCCTTTTCGATCTGCTTGAGATCGGCCATCTCAAGCTTTCTACGAAGATCTCGGGCTGTAAGGACGGCAAGGTCGGAGAATTGATCCCAAAGGCCCAAATCCGGGCGCAGCGAGCTGCCGTACTCTGCCAGACCTGCCAAGTCGCGCCGCATTAGGCTTACGGTGGCGCGGAGGCGCTTGTAACGTTCCTCTGCAGCCCGGACGGCCTCGGCGGCCTCGCAGACCTCCTGAAAGCGCCGCACGAGCGGCGAGAGATCGAACCCGAACGCAACCTTTTCGTCCCCATAGCGGCGCGCATAGCGCTTGCCGTTGGGGCTGTCGCGGCGGACGACGAAACCGGTCTGTACGAGGTTAGAGAGGTGCCGCCGCATTGTGGAGCAGGGCATGCCGTTCAAGCGCTCGCAAATCGCCTTGTTGGACGGATGTACGATCAACTCGCTGTCATTCCCTCCGAGGATCGTCGCTTGGTGAAAGCTGACCAGTGCCTGAAGCACTGTCAGATCCCGATCGGACAAGCCGAACGCGACTCGAGCGGCAGCGAGCTCCCTCAAGACCTCCCACTTGTTGGCGCCGGTCGGGGGCAGGTCTTCCTGGGTCGCTGCCTGATGTTTCAGGATGGCAGCATCTATCGTTCGCCGAAACGGCGTTACGGGCGTGTAGTCCATTTTTTCAATCACGAAGACAAAGAATTCCTGGCCCGCGAATCACTTTGGACTTGCGGAAAACGGCTCCGGACACTACCTTGAAGGTGCTAGAAACAAGTTAGGGTCTCGTGGAGTGGTCGCTTTGCGGGACCTTTTCTTTTGCCTTTTTGTGCCTCCTTCGTTGGTTTCTGCTCTTCCTCAGTCTTCCGAACGGTGCTTCCAACGCTCGTGAAGTTCTTCAATCATATCATGTACTTGCGTCTCGAACCAATCGGCGAAATCTCCGCCTGCCAACTCGATCGAAAGGCCCTTAGCGGTGCGTTTCACCGTGCCGCCACGCTTGCCACCGATCTTCAGCGGTACGCTGGAGGGTCGGGCAGGGGAGGGGGGCTTGGCCGGCTTGACCGCTTTCGTCACGAGCTTGATCACCGCTTCGAACGCCTGGACGGACGGGTCATCGGCGGGTCCGGCGTTATCCACAACCACGGAGCCCTCGGCCCTAACGTGTGCTTCTTTCGCGATCCGGATCAGTTCCTCGCGGTCCAGACCATTCTCGTCGATGGCCCGACCAAGGGATTCCCACCGGGGTCGGCCAATGCCATGCGCGGCACCGATGGCGCGCACCAGATCCGGCCCGACCATGTCCACGATCGCGATTGCCATCGATATGGAAGACTTCGTGACGGTAAGAATCTCTGCAACCTGAGATTGATTTCCAAAGCCGGATGACACAAGTTCCTGCGCGAACAGGGCCTTTTCAATAAAGGACAAATCACGCCGAGCCATGTTCTCGGAAATCTGGGCACGTAGGGCGCTGTCGTCGTCCAGGTTGGCGACCAGCGCGCGAACCTTTGTGATCTTGTCGGATCGGCGGATCGCCTCCAGCCGCCTGCGCCCATAGACCAGGAGGTATCGGTCGGCTTCGCCTGGCGCACGGCGCACGAGGATCGGGACGGTCTGACCGTTCGCCTCGATCGCATCGCGCAGGTCCAGCACATCGGCCGGGTCGAGCCTGTCAGCCATGCGCCCGTCCTCGATGCTCGCCGGGTCCAGCTCCCAGACGTGATGGGCATCGACCGCGTCGCGGGCAGAGCGAAGGGCGCGGTTCGAGGTCATCATCGGTGTCACGGCATTAGCCTGCGGGGCAGGGGAGGGCGCGCTGGCCGTCGCGAGACTGTCCAGCATGGACATGCGCTTCTTCTTACCGCTGGTCATGTGCGCCCCCAGGTTTTCTGGATCAGCTCGGCGATCTCGTCATTCAGCGTGTTCAGGCTCTCGATCGCGCGGTCATAGGTGGAACGGGTGAACGCACTGCGTTCCACTTCGTAGAGCGTCTGCTTGGTCAGGCCAGCATCGGAGATTGCAGTGGACTTCAACATGGGCGAATTCAGAACGGCTTCCCCGTACATCGTTCGCAGGAATGCCACGATCCGGTTCTGCGGCGCGTCCTGCGGCTCGTAGCGGGTCAATACGTAGCGCATCCAGTCATGAGACATGTCGGCGCCGCTCTCCGCGATCACGTCCATAAGGTCGGCGGTCATTCGTAGGAATTGCGACATGGACATCACATCGAGCATTTCGGGATGAATCGTCACTAATACGCCGGTCGCCGCGGATAGTGCGGACATCGTCAGGAACCCCAGCTGCGGTGGGCAATCGATGACAACGACGTCGTAGTCATCATCCACCTGAGCCAGGGCTTCTTTCACGCGGAAGAAGAACAAACCGGCATTTCCCTGCGCCAAAGCACGGGGAGTATCGTGCTCAAACTCCATCAGTTCGAGATTACCGGGGATGAGGTCGAGATTGGGGATATAGGTCTTGCGGATGACCTGCCGGATCGGCTCCGGGTCTTCATAGCGGATCGCATCGTAGAGCGTTCCGCCATCTTCGAGGTCCAATTCCGGCTGAACGCCGTGCAGCGCTGTAAAGGAGGCCTGTGGGTCCAGGTCGATGCCCAGCACGCGATATCCGCGCAGGGCAAGCCGTTGGGCGAGATGAGCAGAAGTTGTCGTTTTCCCTGAGCCGCCCTTAAAGTTCATCACGCCGATGACCTGAAGGTGGTCGCCATCCCGCCGCCCGGGAATGTAATCACCCGGCTTGCGTGCGGTTTTTTCAAGAAGCACGCGCAGCGCCTGAATGTCCTGCGCCGAGTAGAGACGACGGTTGCCAGCAGTCAGCTCGGGAGAAGGCCCCTTGCCATCGAGGTTGAGTTTGCGAAGATAGGAATCGTTGACACCGAGCAGCGCGGCTGCCTCACCAGAGGTGAATTTGCGCATGGTCTTCTCGGCATCTGGTGGAAACAGGCTCTCACGTTGCGAATGCAATTGGTTGGCCAGCCATTCCGAATGCTGGCGGATCACCGCGTTGAGATCTTCATGCACAAAGGTCTTGTTCATCTGCCCTCTCGCCTCCGAGACACCGCTTCTCTGGCGTGTTCACGGAAATTGACGTTTTTTGCCTCGTTTCCGTGACTATTGGCGCAAGAGTCAGATTCGCGCAAGGTTTTTCCACATCTAGTGGACCAGCGCAGCTGAAACACAAGTATGTTCGGCCTGTGGCCTTCGACTACAATGCGGCAACGTACCGGATGAGAATCCGCTGCGGAGCGGCATTCACGTCAACTATTTGCTCATCGCATTGTCATTTTCTAGCAACGCAAGTTGTTCAGCCCGCTCCAGCAGCATCTTCACAGAGGACGGTTGCCATTTGGCCCGTCCACGCGGGGTCCGTTCGCGCATCGCCTCCAGTCGGTCGCAGATCGCCTGCAGCGTGACGTCGGGATCTGCACCCTTGATCGCAGCTACAATCGCCGGCAGGCGGTCGTCGGTTCCGCGGCGCCCTGCGCGGCCAAGCACTTCAGCGGGCAGGAACCCGTCCCGCACATATGCCTTCACAGCGCGGAGTAACCGGCTTTGCGTCCAGTGGCGGCCGTGGGGCAGGGAGCCATTAATGATCCGCAGCACGTCTTCCCAAGCCATATCGGGTCGAAGTCGTCGGACATGTGGCACCCAGTCCTGCGCCGTCTCGTTCAGCCGCTCCATGTAGCCGTCTTGCCGCGCCAGTCGCACCTTGCGTAGCGCCGCTGGATCGCGAGCGCGTAGGCCCGGGTTGCCGCCGACCCGGCCCTTGGTGCGGGCGCTGGCCAGCCCCGCCTTGGTGCGCTCGCGGATCAGTGCGCGTTCAAACTCCGCCGCCGCACCCAAAACCTGCAGCGTGAATTTGCCCTGCGGGGATGAGGTGTCGATGGGGTCCTGCAGGGAGCGGAAGAAGGCGCCCTTGGCCTCCAGACGCTCAATCACCTCGAGAAGATGCGACAAGGACCGCGCAAGGCGGTCGATACGAACGACGACCAGCGTATCGCCGCTCTGGACGCGTTCAAGCACACGCGCAAGCACCGGACGCGCGCGATTGCCGCCGGAGGCGTGCTCTTCGAAGATTTCGGCGCAACCCGCAGATTGGAGGGCCTCCGATTGGGGCAGGGGGGTCTGATCCTCTGTGGAAACACGGGCGTAGCCTATCAGGGACATAAAATCGGGCCGTTTGCAATTTAAGGTATCGCTACTAAACGACCGTTTGAAAACGAATGCAAGCAAGTGATCTCTTGTCGTGCTGGTGCACAATCCCTTGGTTTTCTTGCACTGAGCGCGATCTGAGAGGTTCCGCCGACAGTCGCGCGTCCGTACTATATAAAGAGCGCGGGCAACTGCCACAAAATCGCTTGGGTAATGTGCATAATATAGATATTTTGCACATATGAAGCCGCAAGCATCTACTTTTCCTGATGATTTTGACGACCCCCTCATCACCACCGAGGGGGATGTGGGGGCTCACGAGGACGACCTCTGGTTCCTGCCGGGGCCGCTCGAAGAAGAACCGGATGATTTGCCGCCCGGGCCACGGGCAGAACCGTCCGACATTGCTGTCATCGACGACTGGGCAAAGGCGGAAGCGGCTCAGGCTGCGCGGCTGGCAAAGGTGGCTGGACGCCTGGGTGCGCTGGATGACCGCTTGCTGCGTGGCCCGGATGGCTGGCGACACAGACTGGCACTGATCGAGGCGGCAGACCTCAGCTGGCTTGCAGGGGATCGGGTGAGTTCTGACCGCCTCGCTCTTTGGATATCAATGCGATTGTCTGGCGCACAGGATGACCCGAATGCCTTGGCAAGAGTTGGCTGGGCTGTTCGCCGCCTGATGGGTGGTCCGGGTCCAATGGTCGATCTGGCGGCCTTTCTGGACCGCCGCGATCCCGAGAACATCGAGGATGCCACCGAGCGGCTAGAGGAGCGCGCGGGCGGATGGCTGGAGGTGATGAAATCAGCTGTTCATCTACACCCGATCACGCGGGCTTGCATGGGGTTTCACCTCTGGAGCTTGGCGGGTCTCGGGCAACAAGGCGACCAGATCGAAGCAGCCGTTACCGCGGCAAGGATCACGGCCAGCGACGGAAAGGGAGCGAACTTTGCACCACTAGCTATGGGTGGGGCAGGGGGGTTGCGCGCGTCGGGCTTACCACCGGAGCGTCTTGCTCGCTGGCTGGATGGGATGGAGACTGCCTGCCTGACCGCGATGCGGCACTTGGACTATATCGAGACATGGTCAGCGAGGACAGAAGCAGAGATGAGCTCGCTCTCAGGCAAAACTCCACCGGCTTTGCGTGCCGTGCTGACCGAATGGCCGCTCCTCTCCGCACCGATGGCCGAGGCCCTGACCGGCACTAGCCGAGCGGCGGTCCAGCGGAACCTGACCTGGATGGAAGAAAGGGGATTGGTCCGTGAGGTAACAGGGCAGGGAAAGTTTCGAATGTGGCGGACAGCAAATTAGAATTTGCCTAAATGAGAACAAGAACATGCCCAAGCGGGATTTCAGCCATTCAGTTTCCAGTAAAATACGCGACCTTCAGGAGAGGCGCGAGCACCTCGAAGCCGCGGTGCCGGATCGAGCGATAAATCTTGCGGTAACTCTGTGCCTGCACCTGTCCGAGTTGATCAGCTTGGCCGGCTACGGCCTGATTCGTGGAAGCGGATGTCTAGGAAACTAGGGGCACCTCAGAGCGCGGTTTCTTCGCTGCCCGCGATATTGGTCACGGTGTTCCTAGCGCGGAAGCCAAGGACTGTCCGGTTTGATTGCCGCGGATTTCCTCAAGAAACCTTTTAGGCCTCCTCCCTCAGCGCATCTATGACGGGGCATTCGGGCACATCGTCTCCGCTACATTGCGCCACGGTGGACGACAGGACGTGCTCAATGCGCTTGAGATCCGCGATCTTGGCGCGGACTGAAGCGAGATGCGCATTTGCCAGACCCTGCACCTCGCCGCAGGTCTGGGCCCCGCCATCGACCAATGCGAGCAGATCGCGAACCTCGTCGAGCGTGAACCCCAACTCGCGCGCGCGCATGATGAAGCGCAGACGCGCGACATGTCTGTCATCGTAGACGCGATAATTTTTGCTGGAGCGCGGCGGCTCGGGCATGACGCCGATGTTCTCGTAGTAGCGAATAGTTTCGAGATTACAGCCGGTCAGCTTGGCCAGATCTCCGCGCCTGAGGACCTTCACCGATCTGTGATGATTATTCACACCAAACCCCCTTGAGCCTGTACCAGCTACAGACCCTAGATTGAGATCATCACTGAGGCAAGGATGATTCGAACCATGACTGAAACCACATCCGCCGGCCGCCAGTCGGCAATGGGCGAAACCCCGGCAGCTGACAAAAAGGCATGGGCGACAACCGGGCTCGGCGTACTCGGCGCGCTGGCCATGACCTCCTGTTGCATCCTGCCGCTGGTGCTGGTGAGCTTCGGCGTCACCGGCGTGTTCATCGCCCAGTTGGGCGCGTTCTATCAATATAAGTGGATCACCTTCGCACTGAGTGCCGCTTTCATCGGATACGGCTTTTACAAGGCGTATAGCCCGATCCCGGCCGAAGCCTGCGTTGATGGCACCTGCGCGCGACCGATGAACCGAACACTCATGCGGTCCATTCTCTGGATTGCCAGCGGGATCGTCGCCGTGGCGATGATCTTCCCCTACCTGACCCCCTACATCCTGTCCTACTGAAAGGCGTAACCGATGAAACATCTCTCTCTCGCACTCGCAACTCTCGGCATTCTGGCCGCAATGCCCGCCAGTGCCGAAGAACAGCGCATCAATGTCGGTGTCGCCGAACTGACATGCCCGACCTGCTCGTTCACCGTCGCGGCGGCGATGCGCGGCGTGCCCACGGTCGAAATCGTCGACTTCCAGGAAGGCGAGGAGTTTGGCACGGGCACTTACGTCGTGGCCTTCGACGATCAGGCGGCCAACCCAGACATGATCATCGAGGCGGTTCTGGCCAATGGCTATCCGGCCGAGGTGCTCCAGGCGGGGGAGTCCTGAGCACGGAAGGACGGGTATGGCCATGGATGACAAACATTTGGGCGGGCTTCTGGCCTTCATCATTGCCGCGCCGATCATGGTGATCTGCTGCGGCGGCGGTGGCGTCATCCTAGCCACCATTCTCGGCGGGATTGGCGGGTGGTTGATGGGGCTCGGCGGAATAGCCGCTGTCGTCGCGGCAATTGGCGCGGCGCTGGTTGTTCGCGAGATCAGGCGCAGGGGATCAGCAGGTGTCGATGGCGCACCGGATGAGACTTGCACCAAAACCCGGGCCGCCGGTGAGAGTATCCACCGCCCGGCCGATTTCGCGGCCGAGTAGAGCAACGCACCGGCACAGGTCTTTGGGCTGTTCGGGTCGATCCCGGATCCGGTGGCACCACGCAATTGATGCACCAGACATGAGGAAACAAATTACGATGCCTTCAGACGACACATCTTCGAACGGCCTTTTGAAAGTGGGCATCATCGGCACCATCATTGTGGCGCTCTGCTGCTTTACGCCCATTTTGGTGATCCTCTTCGGCGCGGTCGGCCTGGCCGCCGTCGTCGGATATCTCGACCTCGTGCTGTTTCCGGCACTGGGCATCTTTATCCTGCTGACCATTTACGCGCTCTGGCGCAAGAACGCGCGCGGCTCGGCGTCCTGAGGGAAACTGGGCTGACATCCATCCAAATAGCGCCTCAGACAAAGCATTGAAGAGAAAAACCTTATGACGAAGAGCTACGACCTTATCGTGATCGGCGGTGGAACCGGTGGCAATGGCGTCGCCCGGATGGCGGCGAATGCCGGCTGGAGCGTCGCCAGCATCGACAGCGAGCCCCATGGCGGCACCTGCGCCCTGCGCGGTTGCGATCCCAAGAAGATGCTGATCGCCGTCACCGAGGGCGTCGAGTGGGCGGAAAACATGAAGGGCAAGGGGCTGGAGGCGCAGCCTTCGGTCAACTGGTCCGACATGATCGCCTTCAAGCGCAGCTTCACCGACGCGATGCCACCGCGCATCGAGGCCGGGCTGGAAAAGGCCGGGATCGACGTCTTGCACGGAGAGGTACGGTTTACCGGCCCCGATGCGATCGAGTTGAACGGCGAGACCCTGAGGGCGAAGCATTTCCACATCGCCACCGGTGCCCGACCGATGACGCTGAACATCCCGGGCGAGGAGTATCTCGCCACCTCGACCGATTTCCTGGAACTGCCCGAGCGTCCCGACCGCATCGCCTTTGTCGGCGGCGGGTTCATCGCGATGGAATTCGCCCATGTGGCCAAGCGCGCGGGCGCGCGCGAGGTGACCGTGCTGGAGATGATGGACCGCCCCCTGGGCAACTTTGATCCCGATCTGGTCGCGATGCTGGTCGAGGCGACCGCAGAGCTGGGCGTCGATCTGCGCACCAAAGCGAAGGTGGCGAAGATCGAGAAACAGGGCGACGAAGTCGTGGTCACCGTGGAACGTCACGACGGCACCGAAACGATCACTTGCGATCTGGTGGTGCATGGCACCGGCCGCGTGCCCAACATAGACGGGCTGAACCTCGAGGCCGCTGGAGTCGAATACTCACGCCGTGGCATCAAGGTGAGCGACGCGATGCGCGCCACCAACCCGGCCATTTTCGCGGCCGGCGACTGCGCTGATAGCGGGTTGAATCTGACCCCGGTCTCGGCGGCAGAGGGACGCATCGCGGGGAAGAACATTCTGGGCGGCAAGGACGCGCGGGAGATCAAGTATCCGCCGATCCCGTCAGTGGTCTTCACCCTGCCCATGGTTGCTACCGTGGGCTTGTCGGAAGCGGCGGCCAGGGAGCAGGGGCTGAAGTTCGATGTGCATTTCGAGAAGACGGAGGGCTGGTATTCGTCGCTGCGCGTCGGCGCGAAACACACCGGATTCAAGGTTCTTGTCGAACGGGGCAGCGGGCAAATACTCGGCGCGCACCTGATCGGACCAGGAGCCGAGGAGCAGATCAATCTTTTCGCCATGGCCATGGGTGCCGGGCAGACCGCAAATCAGATCAAGGCGATGATTTTCGCTTATCCCAGTTACGCCTCCGACATCGGGTCGATGGTGTGAATTGAAATTTGACCGCCGCCAAGATGGTGGCGCCCGGTTCAAGTAAAGGAAATGAAAATGGATCAAACCGTCAAGGAACATGATTGCTGCTCTTCGAAGGATGTCGGCGCCGACAGTTATGACCTGATCGTCGTCGGTGCGGGCTCTGCCGGGTTCTCGGCTTCGATCACTGCAGCTGAAGCCGGAAAGCGGGTGGCGCTTGTCGGGCACGGCACCATCGGCGGCACCTGCGTGAACGTCGGCTGCGTTCCGTCCAAGGCGATGATCCGCGCCGCAGAGGCGGCCCATGGTGGCGCGTCCGCTGCCCGGTTCCCGGGCATTGCGTCCTGCGAACATGCGGTGGATTGGCCAGCCGTTGTGAAAGGCACGACCGATCTGGTCGCGGAGATGCGGCACAAGAAATATATCGACCTGCTGCCCGCCTATGAGAACGTCACCTATATCGAGGACGGCCCGGCGCGATTGGTCGAGGGTGGCGTCGCTGTCGGCGGGCGGGTGATATCCGCCCCGCGCATCCTGATCGCCACCGGCTCGCGCCCCCATCAACCTGCCATCAAAGGCATCGACACCGTGGAGACCCTCGATTCCACCGGTCTGCTGACCCTGCCCGACCGGCCCGAAAGCATCATTGTGCTGGGCGGCGGCTATATCGGCTGCGAGTTGGCGCAGATGGCCTCAAGGCTGGGGGTGAAAGTCACGCTTGTGACCCGCTCGCGCCTTCTGCCCGGCGCCGAGCCGGAGGTGGCCCAGGCGCTGACGCAAGCGCTGAAGACCGAAGGCATCGCGGTCGAGACCGGTCTTGCTTACGTCTCGGCCGCGAAAGCTGCGGGCGGCGTCATTCTGACTGTCGAACGCGATGGAAAGACCGAGGTTTTGTCCGCCGAACGGCTGGTTGTGACCACCGGACGGGTGGCCAATTCCGAGAACCTCGGGTTGGAAGACCTCGGGATAGAGACCGACGCGCGCGGCTCGATCAAGGTCGGTCCTGACATGGCCACGACGCGGGCCGGCGTCTGGGCGGCGGGCGATGTCACCGACCGTGACCAGTTCGTCTACATGGCCGCCTACGGTGCCAAGGTGGCAATCAACAATGCCCTTGGACTGGAGCCAATGCGCTATGAGAATGCGGCGATGCCATGGGTCGTGTTCACCGACCCGCAAGTGGCCGGTGTCGGCGTTTCAGAGGCTGGGGCCAAGGCGGCGGGGCACGAGGTCAAGATCAGCGTGATCACGCTCGACAACGTCCCGCGCGCCGCCGCGGCCCGCAACACCCGCGGCGTGATCAAGCTGGTGGCCGACGCCAAGACCGACCGCCTGCTGGGCGGCCAGATCGTGGCGCCCGAAGGCTCGGACACGATCCAGACGCTGGCAATGGCGCTCAAGTTCGGCATGACCTCCAAGGCCCTCGGCGAAACGATTTTCCCATATCTGACCACGGTTGAAGGGCTGAAACTTGCGGCCCAGACTTTCGACAAGGATGTGGCCAAACTCAGCTGCTGCGCGGGGTAATGCCATGGTGCTGAAGGAAAGGACCGATCTTCTGTCGACACTTCCCGGTGCGTTGATCGCGTCGCGTAGCCCTTAATTGGGCTCTGCCTCACTTTGTGTGGCGCAACTATCCTGAAACTGGAAAATTCAGGAGGGATAGTTGTGAGTTCGAAGAAGCACTGGTCGCCGGGCAGCGATGTTGCAGTTCAAAGCGTTGAACGAAGTGAATCCGGCGGGTGGATTGTATCTGGCGTCTTGGCACCCAACGGCATTTGCCCAGACTGTGGATTGCATTCACGCCGACGTCATGGCTGGCGGCGTCGGTGGCTGCAGGATTATCCCGCGCATGGAGACGCGGTAACGGTTGATCTCGCAGTTTGCCGTTGGCGATGTTTGGCGCCTGCTTGCCCGCGCCGGACTTTCTCGGACCAGATCAGCTCGATTGCGCGTCCATTTGCACGTCGTACTTCGCGTGTAGGGGAGATTGTCGGCCATCTTGGGCATGCGACAGGCGGACGGCCTGCGGAGCGGTTGTTGCATCGTTTGGGCCTTGGGGTCAGCGATGACACGGTGCTCAGGCAGCTGAAAAGGTGTGCTCAAGGCACCACCGAGGCGCCGACAATCATCGGGATCGACGATTGGAGCTGGCGGAAATCGCAAACCTACGGCACGATCATCGTGGATCTGGAGCGTCGCGTGGTCATCGACATCCTCGAGGATCGAGATGTCGTCACCTGCACCAACTGACTAAAGCGACACCCCGAGGTGGAAGTGATCAGCAGAGATCGGTGCGGTCTCTACGCCAAGGCTGCCCGGCAAGGGGCACCGCAGGCAAAGCAGGTCGCCGACCGGTTCCATATCGTGCAAAACCTGCGGCAGGCCATTGAGGAACAGATGAACCTTCACGGCCGTGCCACCGGCAGGGCGCTGCTGTCCGACGCCGACAACATCACCGCAGCCGGAAGCCTTCTGAAGTCCCGCCTTGCGCACAGGACGTCCCGGGAAGAGATTTTCACCACCATCCATGCGCTCCGAAATCAGGGACTTTCCTGCAGCGAGATCGGGCGGCGAACAGGGTTTCCGCGTCGCAGCATCGCGAAATGGCTGCAGTTCGAAACACCACCGGACCGCAGGCGGGCCGCTTTGAAGCCGAGTTCGCCATGGTATTTTGAAGAGTTCCTGAGCCAAAGCTGGAAGGAGGGCATTCGAACTGGCAGCGCCCTTTTCAGTCTGATCCAAGAGCGTGGTTACGAGGGGAGCCAGTCGCATTTGCAGCGGCTGCTGGCGGGTTGGCGCAGAGCCGAACAGCAAGCGAGCGATCCCAAGGTAGAACACAAGATCCTGGAGCCGGTTCGGGACCCGGAAACGGGGCACGCGATCTCCCCGGTCATCGCGGCCGCGCTGTGCATCAAACCGCGCGGCAAGCTCACCTCGGATCAGGCGCGTAAAGTCGATGCGCTCAAGACCCGCTCTCCCGCCTTCGTATCGATGCGCAGCCTCGCCATGCGGTTCAATGGTATCCTGCGCGGCCGCGTGGCAGACCCGCTCCCTGCATGGATCGACGACGCGATCGAAACCGACCTGGCGCCCATCGTGCGCTTTGCCCGCACAGTGAACCGGGACTACGAAGCCGTCAAAAACGCCATCGAGATGCCCTGGAGCAACGGCCAAGCAGAAGGTCAGATCAATCGCCTGAAGACCCTCAAACGCGCCATGTACGGCCGAGCCGGTCCAGAATTGTTGCGGGCGAGAATGCTACCGTTCCACCACACAGATTGAGGCAGAGCCGATTAAAGGGCAACGCGACACCAGGTGAATCGGATTCCCGAGCCGCATCGCGCCCATCCAGATCACCAGAAGCGCCATACCGAGAAGAAAGCCGCCATTCACCAGTGCCCCGATGATCTCGGCGCGGTACCAGCCGAAACTCCGCGCCGAATCCGCCGGGCGGCGCGCAATGCGCTGCGCGATGATGGCCACCAGAACGCCGCCAACCGCCGACAGGGTGTGAAACGCATCCGACAGGACGGCAATCGAGCCAGTCCAGAGCCCGACGGCCAGTTCAATCACGAAGTAGACGCCGGTGAGCCAGGCCGAAATCACAAGGGCCTTGCCGGAACTCGGCATATGCCCGGCGTGGGAATGACTGGCCATATCAGCTCTCCTTCCGTTTCGTACCGGTCTTTCGCGTCGCGGCGAAGAGAACCGACAGGCCGGTAAAGCCACCCAGCGCAAGTGCGGTCCATGTGGCAGTGCGGGCATCGCCGTTCATCGCCTGGCTGCCCATGTGAGCGAGCAAGAAACTCGCTGGAATAATCCCGGCCATCGTGGCCAGCGCGAACCTCCAAAGATGCAGCTTGCTCAGACCTGCGGCGTAACTGATCATATCGAAGGACAGAAACGGCAGCAGGCGACTGCCGAAGACCAGGAAGGTCAGAGTGTTCTGGGACCCGAACAGGCCTGCGTTAATCTTCTGACCGAGATGACGCTCAACGAAGGGACGACCCAAGCCGCGGGCCAGACCAAAGGCGGCAAGCGCACCGAGTTCCGCACCTAGAACGACGAAGAGCGTCCCGTACGTGTGTCCATAAGCCGCTCCGGCGGCGAGTGCGATTGGCGCCGAGGGCAGGGGGCTTGCGACAATAGCGATTGTCATGAGCGCCACGATGACAATTGGTCCGGCAAGACCTGCCGCCTCGATCCAGCGGTCAATTTCCGCGCGATCCGGCAGGCGAATGTCAACGCCAAGGACGTCCGGGAAGGCCAATGCGACGACTCCCATCAGGAACACCGCCATAAGAAGGATGCGCATCATCATGGATCAAAACACGGCATAGAGCAGAACGAAGAACGTCGCTGCCAAAAGGTCAAAGGCCACGCAGAATGGAATATACCAGTTCGGAATCCGGGCGAGACGATAAGAATTGTGGTGTGACATGTCCCAAAGGGCGTGAAGGGCCAAGCCCAAGGGGAGGAAGGCCCACTGCCATATCAGCCCCAGGAACGCTGCTAAGCCGAACAAAAGGGCGACCGCGAGCTCTGCCCAGAACACGCGCGCTCTGCCGTCCGCAGCGCCAAAGCCGATATAGGCACCGCCAATCAAAGCAAGCGTGATCGAAGCAAGAGCTATCGAGCTTTGCTCATCCAAAAAAAGGTGAGCCGGCAATGTGAGAACGACAAGCAACACGCCAACCCATACGGGAGATTTCAAGATATCCCCGTGTCGATGGTGCGATACGTGATCGCCTGTCTTTTCGAAAATCTGTGCCATGGCTTTGTACCTAGGGATTCCAGCAACTGGAAGGTCAAGGGCTATTCATCCACGCGCGCAACGCAGCGCTCACTCAACCGTTCCACGGTGAGGTCAAAGGACCGATATCAGGACGTATTTGACGCTGACGCCAAGCTCATGTCCGACGCGCGTGGCGATTTTCAGTCATCTTTCGCCTTCTGCCAGACTTGCTGGCAGGCTGAGTAAAGAAACGTCGCTGACCAGGTCAGCAACATGAAGCCCAAAAGCGATTGCAGCATCAGCAATAGTCGAAAGGGTCCGACCACCTCTATGGACGAATAGCCAAGGGTCGAGAACGAGATGCCCGTAACATAGAGAACATCCTGAAACATCGGAGGGCTGTTGCTGAACGATTGCGGCAGAACGCTTGCCACCACCATCGTGTTGAACACGGCGAGCGTCACAAGTTCCAAGACATGCAGCAACAGCAACGTGGAAAACGTCAGGATGATCCGAAAGCCGGAGCCATCCGACCGCTGCGGGGAAAACTTCAGAATGCCCGACAACGCATAATGATGGACAATTCCCATCACGATCGCCGCGCATATTCCGACAAACATAGCCATCAACTCGGTCATACACCCAAACCCGTCTTCCTGTTCAAACAGGTCAATTTGACCATACATCAGGCTTTTAGCACAACGGGACCAATTGATTCTTCACTGGTCAGGCCAACGCGGGGGGCAACCCGTTCAGGGCGACATCCACCGGAACGGTCGGCAAGTTCGATGCGATCCAGCCAGGCCCTTCGCCTGATCCCAACATCCCTTCCGAGATATCGGCGTAGCCCGAATAACCAGCTTGTCTCAACGCTCGAAGCAGCGATGCGGAGCGTCCGCCAGTGGCGCAGATCAGTCCAACAGTGCGATCACCGCTCAGTTCCTTGGCCCTGAACAATCGGTCCGGAAAACCGGACGCGTGCATGCTTATCGGCCATACACCAGCACCTACGCCGGTTTCTTGCCACTCTTTGTGCGTTCTGACATCGATGATCCGCGCCGTATCCGATAGAAGCGCGTCAAAGGCATTCTCTGCCGACCAGACAGATCGGCTCTGCGCCAACAGCGGTGACGCCGCGACGGTCAGCACCGTCATATGAGCACCCAGAACGAAACGGCGCCGGTTCAAATCAAGAGCCATATTCAAAAACCTCATCCTTTGATCGGTTGCGATCCCAAAGGTCACATAACATACGCGCGACGCTACCCGGGAGCACGACACGGTGCAGGCACAGATTTGTATCCATCTGTAGCAAGGGACTGACCTGATACAAACGGCTACAATTCTGCCCATGAAACAGAATGCAACGATGATCTAGGAAGGACGCCATGGGACCGCCACCTCATATCCTTATCGTGGACGACCACGCTCAGATACGCGAAAGCGTCGCGCGCTTCCTGGAGAAGAACGGAATGCGCACGACCGTCGCCAGGGATGCCGTGGAGATGGATGCCAAGCTGGCCACTGGTCACTTCGACCTCCTCGTGCTCGATGTCATGATGCCGGGCGAGGACGGTTTGTCGGTTTGCCGCAGACTTGCGCCAGAGGGTGATCTTCCGATCATCATGCTGACGGCGCTTGGTGAGGAAACGGATCGGATCGTGGGTCTGGAAATCGGTGCGGACGATTATCTCGCCAAGCCGTTCAATCCACGAGAACTGCTCGCCCGCATCAAGTCGGTTCTTCGGAGAAGCAACCGCGACGAACCTGTGGCCGGAAGCCTCGCTGGGAGGAAAGTCTCTTTTGCGCACTGGATACTGGATACCGACCGGCAGGTGCTGATTGACGAGTCCACCACCGAGACCCCATTGACGACCTCCGAGTTCAAATTGCTGGCGGTCCTGCTGGAACGCGCGAGGATGGTGCTCAGCCGTGACCAGTTGCTTGACCTGACCGCTGGTCGGACGGCAGGCCCGATGGATCGCACCATCGACAATCAGATCAGCCGTCTCCGCCGCAAAATCGAGCCGGATGTACTTAGGCCCAGTGTCATCAAAACGGTGCGGAACGGCGGATACTGTCTGGCTGCCGATGTCGAGGATGCGCCGTGATGCGCCGTGCGATGAGATCTCTGAGCGGCCAATTGATCCTGCTTGTGGTCGCGGCACTTGTCGTGGCCCAGGTGATCAGCCTGTTCCTGTTCGCCGACGAGCGCAGCCTTGCGATCCGTGCAGCTTTAGGATTCGAGGCCGCGGGTCGCGCAGCGAATGTCGCGCGGTTGATCGAAGAGGCCCCGCTGGATCTGCAGGACTCGATCCTTCGCGCGGCAAATTCGCCTCTGATCCGGTTCGATCTGTCGGACGCTCCGATCGTGGATCACACCGGTCATTCGGACGGCGGCATCGTGGAAGCGCGCATACGCGCCCTGATGGATGACAGCTACAGCCGGGATATTCGCGTTGAATTGCACGAGGTCGAGGGCGAGTTGCGGCCTCTTCCCAATCTCTCGGACGAGATGACAGAAATGCATCTCGCGATGATGCGCGGAGAGTTGACAGCGGTTGAAATGAACCTGTCCATCGCCATCAAGGGAGCGCGTTGGCTGAATGTCGGAACGCGGTTCGAGCGACCGCCGATCCAATGGCCTTTCTATTCGATGCTGACCTTCGGGATTTCCGCCGGACTGCTTCTGGTGGCGATCTTCTGGTTTGTAATGACGCGCCTGACGCGTCCTTTGCGGCACCTGTCGAAGGCCGCGGACCATCTTGGCCGGGGCGAAGATGTGGGCGAATTGGCGGTCACAGGGCCGACCGAGGTCAGAGATCTGACCGTCGCATTCAACCGCATGCAACGACGGCTGACCCGGTTTGTCAGTGATCGTACACGTATGCTCGCAGCCCTTGGCCACGATTTACGCTCGCCGTTGACTGCCATGCGTGTCCGCGCGGAGCTGGTTGACGAAGAAGAGACGCGGGACAGCCTCATCGCATCGGTCGAAGAGATGCAGAGTATGGTCGAAGCGACGCTCACCTTTGCACGCGGCCTTACCGGATCCGAAGGTGCCGAAGTGGTCGATCTGCGCAATTTTCTGGACAGCTTGTGCAGCGATATGGCGGCACACTGCACCTTTGCCCCGAGTGATAATGTTGCCGTGCGGCTTCGACCCAACGCGTTCCGAAGGGCACTGAGGAACTTGCTTGAGAACGCCGTTCGCTACGGTGGTGCCGCAAAAGTCAGCTGGGCGACCCACGGTTCGAACCTCGTACTCAACATCGATGACAATGGGCCCGGCATTCCCGTCGACCAGTTGGAAAAGGTCTTCGATCCGTTCTATCGCCTCGAGCAATCGAGGTCTCTGGAAACGGGCGGTTATGGGCTTGGGCTCTCAATCGCGAGGACAATCGTCCAATCCCATGGCGGCGATATCCAGCTGGTCAATCAGAACAGCGCGGGTTTGCGCGCTGTTGTCACCATCCCGTTGGATGAAACCGAACTGATCGAAGGAGAAACAGATGAAACTGAACGCGTTGATCCTGCCGTTGCTGGCCAGCTTGCCCGCCAGCATGGCGCAGGCTGATGGACCAGGCTCCTGGACGGGGCACATGTGGGGCAGTGGCTATGGCTTTATGGGCGGCTTCATGATGCTCGCCTTCTGGGGTGCGCTGATCGCATTGGTGGTGTTTCTGGTGTTCAGGCTGCGGGACAATGGCACCCGTCCCCCGGACTCGGACGCGCAGGAAGCGCTCAGGCGCCGCTTTGCAAATGGGGAAATCGACGAAGAAGAGTTCCGTCGCCGCAAAGCAACGCTCGACGAATAGACCCCGCCGCGGACGCCAAAGCCGTCCGACGCGACGCCCACCGACGCTGAATAGGAAAGAACGCCATGGTCCCGGAAATTGGTCACTTCGCACTGGCCCTCGCACTGGCGCTTGCGCTTGTTCAGAGTGTTCTACCGATTGCAGGTGCGTCGCGTAGAAATGCCGTCTGGATGAAATCCGCCCAGGCGACGGCAATAGGACAAGTGCTGTTTGTGGCCATCGCCTTCGCAGCGCTGATGCAGGCTTTCATCGTCAGCGATTTTACCGTCAGGAACGTCGTCGAGAACTCCCATTCGCTCAAGCCAATGCTCTACAAGGTGGCCGGGACCTGGGGCAGCCATGAGGGTTCGCTGCTGCTCTGGATCCTGATACTCGCGGTGTTCGGCGCGGGCGTCGCCTGGTTCGGATCGAACATCCCCGCCGAGACCAAGGCGCGCACCTTGTCGGTGCAGGCGTGGATCAGCGTCGGCTTCCTGTCCTTCCTGCTGCTGACGTCGAACCCCTTCGAGCGGGTGTTTCCGCCGCCGCTCGACGGCAATGACCTCAACCCGTTGCTTCAGGACATGGGTCTCGCCATGCACCCGCCGCTCTTGTATTTCGGGTATGTCGGCTTCTCCATCGTGTTTTCCTTTGCCGTTGCGGCTCTTCTGGAAGGGCGCGTCGATCCGGCCTGGGCCAGATGGGTCCGCCCGTGGACATTGGCCGCGTGGGTCAGCCTTACGGCAGGTATCGCTCTTGGATCGTGGTGGGCCTATTATGAACTGGGCTGGGGCGGCTGGTGGTTCTGGGACCCGGTCGAGAACGTGAGCTTCATGCCCTGGCTTCTGGGCACGGCGCTGCTGCATTCCGCCATCGTCACCGAAAAGCGCGACGCGTTCAAAAGCTGGACCATCCTACTTGCCATCCTGACTTTCTCGCTTTCGCTGCTCGGGACGTTCATCGTCCGGTCAGGCCTGCTTACATCCGTGCATGCCTTCGCCGTCGATCCAGAGCGCGGGCTTTACATTCTGGGTCTGCTGGCCGTGTCCATCGGTGGGTCGCTGGCGCTCTACGCCTGGCGGGCGCCCGAAATGGAGCCGGGTGGTCTGTTTCGCCCGATCAGCCGCGAGGCCGGGCTGCTCGTGAACAACCTCATTCTGGCCGCCGCTACGGGAACGGTCCTGTTCGGGACGCTTTATCCGCTGATCCTCGAGGCTATCACGGGGGACAAGATCTCGGTGGGTCCACCTTTCTTCAATGCGGCTTTCATTCCGATGATGCTGGCGCTGGTCGTGTTCATGGGTCTTGGTCCATTCCTGTCGTGGAAGCGGGCTGATATCGCCGGGTTGCTCGATCGCATTCGGTTCGTGGTCGTTCTGGCGTTCATCGCAGCTTTGGCCGCATGGTATCTTCTGAACGGTGGGCCGATCATGGCCTATCTTGCCATCCTTGGCGCAGCGTGGCTGCTTTTTGCAACCCTACGGGAATGGGCGCTACGCATCCGCCTGTTCGAGGTTCCCCTTGCAGAGAGCGCGAGACGCGCGCGCAATCTGCCACGCGCCTCTCACGGTATGACACTCGCCCATGCCGGCGTCGCTGTGTTGATGATGGGGATGATCGGCTCGACCGGATGGAAGAGTGAGGAGATCGTCTTTGCCGCCCCCGGGACCGAAGTCACGATCGCGGGGTTCGACATCACCTTCGAAGGGGCCACACAGGTTCAAGGGCCGAACTACATCGCGGATCGCGGCACCCTTGTGGTCCGTCGGGATGGCGAGCTGGTCACGACGCTTTTCCCAGAACGCCGGTATTACCCGGTCGCGGAAAGCCAGACGACGGAGTCGGCCATCCGCTCTACATTGGCGGGTGATCTCTATACGTCGATTGCAACGCCAGCCTCCGATCAAGTGAACAACGCCGGAGCATGGACCCTTCGGATCCTCTATGAACCGCTCGTCAACCTGATCTGGATCGGCTCGATCCTGCTGGTGATCGGTGGCTGTTTGTCCTTGTCGGATCGCCGTTTGAGGGTCGGGGCGCCGCGCCGCGCCAAACAGCCAGCCAGCGATGCTGTTCCTGCCGAGTAGGAGAGAAGATGAAACGTCTCATTGCCGGGCTGCCGTTTATTGCGGCGGTCATATTCGGGGGTTTTTTTCTCTGGGGGCTCAATCCCGACCGGGATCCCAACGAGATCCCTTCCGTCCTGATCTCGCAACCGGCCCCGGCGTTCGACCTCGATCCCGTGCCGGGGTTGGAGACACCCGGCCTGGCCCGAAGCGATCTTGTAGGCAACGAACGACCGGTCGTGGTCAATGTCTTTGCGTCCTGGTGCGTGCCCTGCCGCGCGGAACATGCCGTGTTGACACGCTTTGTCGAACGCGAGGGCATGCGGTTGTTCGGCATCAACTACAAAGACAAACCAGAAGATGCCGTGAAGTGGCTCAATGACCTCGGCAATCCCTACGAACGGATCGGGTCCGACCTTTCAGGCCGGACAGGGATCGAATGGGGCCTTTCAGGCGTGCCGGAAACCTTCATCGTCGATGGCGATGGTACTGTTCTGTTTCGCTATGTCGGGCCGGTCGTGGGTCCGGACGCCGTCGAACGGTTCACGCAAGCCCTGAAGCAGGCAGGCGCACTGCCAAAGGGAGCAGCATCATGAGACAGTTGATTTTCGCGTTTTGCATCGGGCTCTTTCCCTTTGCCGCCAATGCGGTCGAACCAGACGAAATGCTGACCGACCCGGTATTGGAACAGCGTGCGCGGGAGATTTCCAAGGATCTACGATGCGTCGTCTGTCAGAACCAGGACATCGACAGTTCGAACGCGGGTGTGGCGCGGGACTTGCGTCTGCTCGTACGCGAGCGCCTGGTCGTTGGAGACAGCGACGCGGAGGTGATCGAATACATACGGGCGCGGTACGGGGATTACGTGCTGCTGAAACCGCCTCTGGAGCCTGCGACCTACGCGCTTTGGTTCGCTCCGATCGCTTTCGTTCTGATCGGGGTTTTCGTTGGTGGCGGGCTACTGATGAGTCGGCGAAAGCAAGAGGCATTTGAAGACTTGGGCTCGGAGGATGAGAACACCGTGTCCGAAATTCTCAGGCAAAACGAAGCGAGGGATGCGTCATGATCTGGGGTATTTTCGTTCTTTTGACGCTGGTCGCAATCGGAATTGTCCTCTACCCGCTGCTGCTGTCCAAATCGAACACTCTCACCAGAGGGGATGCGGTACCGGCGATCCTCGCCGATCAGATGCGGGAAATCCAACGAGACATGGACCGCGGTTTGATTTCTGAACAGGAAGCTCAAGCGGCCAGACTCGAGATCAAGAAACGGATCCTCGCGACGACCCGCAATTCGGAAGAAAAAGCCGGATCATCCCGTAATGGTGGCAGAGTCACTCTCGTTGTCGCGGCGGTCCTCGCGCCGGTTATTGCCGCGGGCTACTATCTGACGATGGGATCGCCGGAGGTTCCTTCAATGGCCTTCGCTGCCCGTGCAGAGGAGCGGGCACAGACAGATGAAGTGACGGCGCTGGCAATACAACTTCGCGAAAGGCTTGTATCCGATCCGACCGGCGGCCCTAGCGAAGGGTGGATGCTGTTGGGCCAGACCTATCAGCGCATGGGCAGAGCAGCCGATGCCGTCGAAGCCTTCGAAGTCGTTGCCGAACGGGAGGATGCCACCTCCGCGACATTCTCCATGCTGGCAGAGGCTGTCGCGGTTGCCAATGACGGCGTTGTTATTCCACGGGCGAAATTGGCCATTGATCGCGCTTTGGACCTTGACCCATCCAATCCTGCGGCAACCTACTTCGAGTCTCTGTATTACTTTCAGCAAGAAGAGACGCGTAAGGCCTACGATCTGCTTGTTTCACGACTGAATCAGGAAGAGGCTTACGTTCCCTGGATGGAGACCTATGCAGCGCAGATCAACCGGATTGCAGCGGCAGCTGACCTTCCGGTCGTCAATCTACCCAGCGGGCCGACGTCGCAACCGGGCCCGAGTGCCGCAGATGTCGCGGCGGCGTCGGAGATGAATGACGCGGATCGCGCGGAGTTCATCCGATCGATGGTCTCGCGGCTGGCCGAGCGTCTTGAGGATGAACCGGACGATCTGGATGGTTGGATGCGGCTGGCAAATGCCTATACCGTCCTTCAGGAGCCCGATCGCGCCGTTGAGGCCTACCGCAAGGCTGAAGCGCTGTTGGAGCAGCAGCCCGCCAGTGATCCTCGGCGTGCGGCGGTCCGTGCCGCGCTTGAGCGGCTCGGCGGCTGACTACTGCTCGGTGTCCCGGTCGAGCAGGTCACTCCTGTCCGGCAACCTTTGCGGAAACATCCCGACCACTGGCTTGCGCCAAGGCGTTCATCACGTCCTCGGTTTTTAGCAATTCGGACAGCACAATGCCGTTCGGTGCCGATGGTCCGTAGACGGCATTGAAGGGGATGCCGTATCTGCCGAAACTCTCAAGGTAGCGGGAAATGCGCGTGTCCGGGCGTGTCCAATCTGCCTGCATCGCCGTGACTCCAGGCGCTTCAAGCGCGCTCCGGACTGGCTCCCGATCGATGATAAGTGTCTTGTTCGCTTTGCAAGTCAGACACCAGTCAGCGGTCACATCGACAAAAACGACCTCTCCTGCGGACACGCGTTTCGCTATTTCCGAACGATCAAATGCGATCCAAGCCATTGCCAACTGCGGCGTCGAACGCGCAGGTGCTGATTGCTGCAAGAGAGGACCTGCGGCAATGGCCAGGACAAGGCTGGCTATGGCAATAGACCACCTGAATTGGGACTGCACATTCGGGAGAGATAGTATCAGAACGGCGAGACCGGACAACGCCGCGACCGCGATGACAGACGCAAGCCCGGCGACACCGTCGAGCACCCAGAACAGCCACACGGCGGTTGCAAGCAACAAAACCCCCATGACGCTTTTGATGATCAGCATCCATCGACCAGGCTTGGGCATGAATGCGACCAGACGCGGGAACGCGGCGATGACGAGATAGGGCAGGGCGAGGCCGAGCCCGAGGCTCGTAAAGACGATGAGGATGTCCACGCCACGCCCGGCCAAAGCAAAGGCCACCGCGGTGCCGAGGAACGGTGCCGAACAAGGCGTCGCCATGACGGCACCGAACATGCCAGTGAAAAAGTCGGCGGAATACCCGTTGCGTCCTCCGGCCCCTGCAAGCCGCGTCTGCATGCCGTGTGGAAGGGCGAACTCGAACGCTCCGAACAGATTTGCCGAAAAGACGAGCAGGACAGCGATCATCGCCGCAAGAAACAGCGGGCTTTGAAACTGCAAACCCCACCCGACGCTGAGGCCTGCCGTCTGGAGCGCCCAGAGGACGAGCGCCAGACCCCACATGAACGTCATGATGCCGGCGCTGGCAGCGACGAAACCGAACCGGACACGGGTTGTGTCGTGATCGGTGTGTTTGAGCACAGACGACACCTTGATGGACAGCACCGGCAGCACGCAGGGCATCACATTCAGGATCAATCCGCCCAGCAGCGCGATCGCGGCAATCCAGATCAGTTCCATCATGTCCGGTGTCGTGGCGGCCAGTTCAAAGGGTGGTGCTATTCCTTGCGCCACGCGATCCGCGATGATCGTGAAGGCCCGGTTCTCGCCGTCGGTGACGGTAATCGACGGAGCCACTGTCACATCCGTATTCGACGAGAGGATCGGCAAGCGCGCCCAAAGCAAACGATCCTCTTCTCCCAAACGGATATCGGGTTTGCCAAGCGCAACACCCATACCCAGTTCGGGAAACACATCCGGCGACTGGAGTGGTTCATCGACGCGAAGGCTGACGATCAACTCCGTGAGGTCTTCGTCGATGAAGGCATTTGCCTCGCTGACGCCGCTCGTCTTGGCCCCTTCGGGGACGCGCTCGGAAAACGTACCGATCAGCCCAGCCGAAGTGCTGTCGATGACGTTGCCCCGTCCGAGGCGAAGTGACAGGTCAAACTCTTCCGGGACACAGACATTGGAGCACACCAGCAGTTTGACCTGCGCGGAAAGAGTCACAGGTGCGCCGGGATCTTTGAGCGTTATGCGCAGCGGAAAGACGACTTCACCCGCATAACCAAAATTTTCGATGCCGAAGGCGGTGAAGCGCGTCGGGGCGGGCCACATGAATTCGACATCTGCGACGTTTTCGGAACCGCTCCATTCGACCGAAGGCGGTATTCCCACCTCGCCCGCCGACCGCCAATAGGTCTTCCAGTTTTCGTTCAGTTGAAGGTGAAGCCCGGCTGACAGAGTCTGTGTGTTCTCGGGAACGCCGTCCTGTACACTAATGAGATGCGCGGTGAGTGGCGCGCTCTGGTATTCAGCAGAGGTTGCTGCCGCGACACTTCCAGAGACAACGGCCAGGAGCACGAAGGGAATAAGCAAAACCCGTCGCAGGATCAAAAGGCAATCGATCAAGATACCTGCTTTCTTCCCATATTTTCCGCAGATTTCGCCAGGACGGCGGAAATTGCGTCAAAGTCCACCTGTGGCAAAACCCTGACGACCGTCCGCACAGACAATTCGCGCAACGCCAGTCGCAGAAGATGAAAGGGTTCGACACCCATCCGGCAGAAGGTCTGACGCTTGCTTCGTGGACACGATAGCCTTCAGATCTAGGCAGTCTGCAAGGCTTCCCGCGCAACCTCCAAGTAATGTAACCATCAACAGCAATACGAATACCTTTGCTTTCCCTCGCACATCACTGCCTGTTGCGGGCGACGCTAGGAATCACGGAACTTATGGGCTCGGGCGCTTCCTCGATAGTATCGTTTGCCTTGTCGGAATGGCACGATTTCCCCATGAATCTATGCATCACAAGATGCGCTCCAACGCACAACAGGAGCGGGGCGAAAGCCGATGCATTGCCCCACATACCCGCAAGCGTTCCGCCAGCGAGAAAAAAACCGATCACGGGCAACAGCATCACAATGCAACACGCCATCATTCCGTAATGCATGAGCTTGTCTGTAATCGGCTTATTCTTGGGATTTTCGTCGTCCATGACACCCTCTTTGTCTCGTTCCTGGCGTCATTTGCGACCCTCCAGCAGGGTAAGGTCAAGGATACAAATGGATACACTTCTCGCGGCCTTGTCAGGTTGCCTGATGCCGGGTCTCCCGTAAAAGACATGTACAAACCGTAGGCTAGGAGTGTGTCATGACGACATCGCGAAACAACAAGATCAATCGACGAAGCCTGTTGGGGTATGCGGCTGTCGCTTTGGTTGCACCAAGCGTGGTTCGAGCCGAAACCATTCGCCGCAACATTTCTTCTTTCCGAGTTCATGACTGGCAAGACCATTTCGACACGCTCGGCAAAGGGATCATCATCTCAGACACCGTGACGATGGCGCTACAGCACTGGACAGCGGACGGCGAGATGCGGATTTACCCGACATCCGTTCCGCTGACCGACGAACTCACCAAACGCGGTTACACTGAAGTGGTGGAAAAACGCAAAAACCCCAGTTGGGCGCCGACGCCCTCCATGCGGGAACGCAATCCGGAATGGCCGGCACGTATCGAGGGGGGTGATCCGGACAACCCCTTGGGTACTCGCGCACTGTACCTGTCGTGGCAGTACTACCGTATTCACGGGACACAGGACACGCGCAAGATCGCCCGCCGGTCGTCAAACGGCTGCATCGGTTTGTTCAACGAACAGATCGAGGAAGTCTACGAGCGAGCGCCTGTCGGCACTCAAGTCAAACTCATCTGACCCAACGGGCAAGGCGGAAGATACAGGCATGGACAAATTAACTGCGCTGATTGGTGCCGTTTTTGTTATCGGCGGGGGTTTTGCCGTTTGGCAGTTCGTTGGAGCCGAAGATTTAGCGGTTGGCCACTCCATGACGCCACCTGACACAAGCGAGATTGCCGAAGGCGATCCGATCGTCCAGGTCCAGCTGCCTGACGCACTCTCGCAGCAGGCGGCGCTTGGGAAGAACATATTCGAGGCAAAATGTTCCGAGTGTCACGGCGAAAATGCCGCCGGTCGCAACGGTGTTGCGCCGCCTCTCGTGCACAAGATCTACGAACCGAGCCACCATTCGGACATGGCTTTTGTTCTGGCAGCTCAAAACGGCGTCCGTGCACATCACTGGAATTTCGGTAATATGCCTAAGATCGAGGGATTGACCCAAGGAGACGTCAAGATGGTGGCCGCCTATGTCCGCGAATTGCAGCGGGCCAACGGGATCAACTGATGCGTTGGTCGAAGACGAACCGATGGATTCTGTCGGCCGTTTTCGGCCTTTTCCTTGTAGTACTCGGGGTGCCAGAGGCGCCGGTATATCATGGTGAAACGTCGTTGGGGCAGGAATACCATGGTCACGAAGACGCAGGGCCATCGACCGAGGCCTCTGGCCACTGCCATCCAGGCCTCGATTGTTCTGTCCCGGCAGCGTTATTGCTTCAGCCGAACATGGCGTACGAGCCTTCTTTTCTGAAAGCCGTCATGCAAGACGGCGCGATCCAACGAACCGAATTGCGCCCGATCAGCGATCCTCCACCGCCCCGACGGTGGGTCTGATTTCACATCGCTCGAAAAGCAGACCCAAAGAAGGATCGAAGACATGAAAAAGACGACTATCGTAGCGGCAGTGTTGATTGCAGGTACTGCGGTCACGGCATTCGCGCATAGCGGTGCCACCGGCATCGTGAAAGAGCGCATGGATGCCATGCTTGCAATGGGGAAGGCGGTCAAGACCGTGGCCCCGATGATGCGGGGCGAAACGGCCTATGACGCAGAAACAGTGCGCGATGCCGCGCGCCTGTTCCAGCAGCACGCCGGTGAGAGCATGACAAAGCTGTTCCCAGAGGGCACAGGGGGCATGCCCTCGGAAGCCAAGGACGAGGTGTGGACCGACTGGGAGCGCTTCGCGGCATTGGCAAGTCAGCTGGAAGAATACTCTGAGGGCCTGGAACGCGCAGCCGACAATGGATTGGGCGGCATGAGCGGCAATACCTCCATGGATGGCGCCTCGATGATGGGCGGCGGGTCAATGATGGGAGGCGATACAACCATGATGGGCGGGAGCACGATGATGGGCCGAGGCGACATGATGGATGCGGCCGCCATTGCCGAAATGCCCGCCGACGCAGCATTCGCGATGACGACCCAGGTCTGTTCCGCATGCCATGAACGCTTCCGGGCGGAAGAAGACTGACCATGCGCCGGTTCTTGACACTCGTCAGCGGGGCCGCCGTGCTGGGCGCGGCCAGCCTCGGCGTCGTGATTGCATGGCCTGTCGGCAGTGCAGTGACTCCGATTGCAATAGAGGGCAATGTCGACCGGGGCGCATATCTGGCGCGCGCCAGTGGGTGCATTGCCTGTCATACCAATTTTGAAGCGGGCGGCGCACCACTTGCCGGAGGGGCGCCGCTCGAAACCCCGTTCGGAACGTTCTACCCGCCCAACCTGACGACAGACCCGGAACATGGCATGGGCGAATGGACGGCAGAACAGTTCGCAAAAGCCGTGCGGCAAGGCATCGGCCCCGATGGAACGCCGTACTATCCGTCTTTCCCGTACACCTTCTATGCGGATTTTTCTGATCAGGATATCGCTGACCTCTGGGCGGCGTTTCAAACCGTGCCGCCCGTGGACGAGCCTGCACCAGAAAATGATGTCAGCTTCCCATTCGACCAACGATGGGGGCTGAAGCTCTGGCGAGCGGCGTTCTTCTACGATCCGGATACCGAACCGATTGAAGGGCGAAGCGACGCATGGAATCGAGGACGGGAATTGGTGCGCGGTGCGGCACATTGCGGAGCCTGCCATACGCCGCGCAATCTTGCGGGAGGCCGCGATATCGGTGCTTCCTTTGCAGGCAACGCCCAGCTTCCCGGTGGCAGCAAGGCCCCCGCGATACGGCCAAAAGACCTGGTCAAAAATGACTGGACGGTTTCAAACCTCGCTTATGCGCTCCAGACCGGCATCACCCCTTCGGGCGATGCTTTCGGCGGCAGCATGGCGGAAGTGGTTCGCGAGGGAACTCGGTTTCTGACACCTGCCGATCGCGAAGCGATGGCGCTTTTCCTGCTGAACAAGGACACGGTCGAGGCGGAGAACCCCGCGTCGAACTAACACCACGCGGGGGCAACACGCCCCCGCTTTCTCGAGGATCGAAATGAGACAAACACGTCGGGATTTCTTGCGCCATGCAACACTGGCGGCCTGCGCGGCGGCCATCCCGCAGTCGGCTTTTGCCGCGACCCCGTTCGAGGACCTGATTGCCAAGGTTGCACGTCGACAGCTTCTTCCGGACACCTACCCGGAAACAGAGATCTGGGGCTATGACGGCCTCGTTCCGGCCCCGGAAATCAGGGTCACACAAGGCGATCGGGTGCGTCGCAGGTTTCGCAACGAGGTACCCGATCCCAGTTCGGTTCACTGGCACGGAATCCGGATCGACAACGCGATGGATGGCGTTTCAGGGCTGACCCAAGAGGCCGTAGCGCCGGGTGGAACCTTTGACTACGACTTCGTCGTACCGGACGCGGGCACCTATTGGTATCACGCGCATAATCGCTCATACGAGCAAGTCGCGCGTGGTCTGCGCGGTGCCTTGATCGTCGAAGAGGTCGATGGACCGGACATCGACCGCGAGGAAGTCATCGTTCTGGAGGACTGGTTGCTCGACCCTGAGAGCGGGCAGCTGTTCGACAATTTCGAACAGCCCATGATGATGAGCCACGGTGGACGTACCGGCAACTTTATCACGACCAACGGGCGCTATGACCTGACCTTGCCCGCGCAGCGCAACGAGCGCATTCGCTTGCGGATCATCAACGCAGCAAGCGCTCGAATTTTCCCGCTGAGGCTCTCTGGATTCAGTGGCTGGACGGTGGCCGTGGATGGAATGCCAACCGGCCAACCCCAGTCGGTTGACGGCGAGTTGATCCTCGGCCCGGCACAGCGCGTCGACTTAATTGTGGATGTGACCGAAGACGAAGGCGGCACCGCCCAATTGCTTCGCATCGGCGATGATGATCAATTGACCCCGTTGGTGAGTTTTCTGGTCAACGGCACAGCCAGTTCAGTACCAAGAGGCAAGCCACTGCCGTTGCCGCCGAACCCCGCGGCACACGCCCCGGACCTTGCCGATGCGCGTGATTTGCGACTGGTCATGTCCGGCGGGGCAATGGGGCGAATGCAGTCCGCATTGCTTGGCGGGGAACGTCTTGGATTCCGTCAGCTTGCCCAAGCGGGCAAATTCTGGGCCCTGAATGATGTCGCCGAAATGACCTACACGCCACTGGCCGATCTATCCCTGAACGAGCCGGTGCGCCTGAAGATCGAGAACCAGACCGTTTTCCCACATGCGATGCACCTGCACGGGATGCATTTCCGCGAGCTGCGCCCCGACGGCGCGTTCGGGCCGATGCGGGACACGATCCTGTTGGCCGGCAACGAGTCCCGGGAGATCGCCTTTACGGCAGACAATCCCGGCAAGTGGCTGTTCCATTGCCACATGCTCAGCCACGCCGCATCTGGCATGACAACCTGGATACGGGTCACATGAGATATCTCGTTTGGTCCCTTCCGATCACTGTCGCAGCAGCCGCCTTCACGTATTGGCTCTCGACCAGTGCATCCTCGGATGTCGGCAGCGCGTCCAGGGCGGAGAGCTACGACATCGAAGAAGGCGCGTTGCTCTACGCAGAAAACTGTGCGTCTTGTCATGGCGCGGGTCTGGAAGGCCAGCCGGAATGGCGAACGCCCGGCGCGGATGGGCGCCTGCCAGCACCACCACATGATGAGACGGGTCACACCTGGCATCATCCTGACAGCCTGCTCTTCGATTACACAAAACTGGGGGGTGCGGCGCTTCTGGCGCGTCAGGGCGTCGAATTCGACAGTGGCATGCCCGGTTTCGCAGACGTGCTGACCGACCAGCAAATTCACAACATCCTGGCCTTCATCCGGTCCACCTGGCCAGACCGCATCCGCGAAGTCCAGGCCGCGCGGACAGAAGCCGACGAACAACGGGGAGAGAACTAAAATGCGTTTCAGACAAGCCTTCACGACGGTCGCGATAGCTGCCTTGCTTCCGATACCGGCACTCGCGGACGAACTGTCAGAGTCCCGGGTCAAGGAACTTGTGCTCGAGGCAATCCGCGAGAACCCGGAGATTGTCATGGAGGCCGTGGCGATCCTCGAACAAAGGCAGGCGCAAGCGCAGGAGCTCAGTCAGGCCCAAGTTCTGAATGACCAGCGCGATCTAATCGAGAACGATCCGAATGCGCCGGTTCTCGGCAACCTGGAAGGGGACGTCACTGTTGTGGAATTTTTCGACTACAACTGTCCCTATTGTCGGCGGGTCAAACCCGAGGTGCGGGCTTTGATCGAAGACGATCCCAACATTCGCCTCGTCTATCGTGAATGGCCCATTCTCGGAGACGGATCGGTGTTTGCCGCGAAAGCGGCCTTGGCAGCGCGCAAGCAGGACAAATACGAAGAGTTTCACTGGGCAATGATGGGGCTGGAAGGCCGCGCGGAAGAGGCCTCCGTGCTGCGCGTGGCCGAGGAGATCGGCCTGGATATCGCGCAGTTGCGCAAGGACATGGAGGCCCCCGAGGTCGAAGAGCACATTGCGACCTCCATGCAACTGACCCAAGCTCTGGGCTTTAACGGCACGCCGTCTTTCGTGATCGGGGATGCGCTGGTCCCGGGCTTCGTCGAAAAGGCGCAGCTTGCCGACTTGGTCGAGGAAGCCCGCAAAGTCGAAGACTGAAATTCTGTGCCCGGACCACCCTTGGGTGGTCCAGGCACTGCATCAAGCGGCCGCAGGTTCCACGTTGTAGCCCGCATCCCGAATGATCGCTTGGACCTGATCGGCTGGTAACACGCTGTCGACATGCACCTGTCGGGCAGAAAGGTCACATTCTACGCCTGCATTCGGATCTGCGCTCTTCACCGCGCTTTCGATTGCTGCGGTGCAATGCCCACAGCTCATGTCCGGAACGCTGAACTTCATCGGAACCACTCCTTGATCTGATTTCTATCGGTGACATGGGGCTTCCCCCCGCTGGAAGGTCAAGTGAAGAAATTTATTTGGCGCCCTCCCATTGACCCTCCAGTAACTGGAAGCCTCATATTCCACTTCGAATGGAAAAACAGGTGACACATATGCCCGAACCCAAACAGATCAGCCTGCCGATCGAAGGCATGTCATGCGCGTCCTGCGTTGGCAGGGTCGATCGCGCATTGAATGCAATCGACGGCGTAGAGGATGTGTCGGTGAACCTTGCCTCGGAAACTGCTCGCATGAGCGTGGACGCGCTCAAGCGCATTCCCGACATCATCGAATCCCTTCGCGAGCTGGGCTACCCCGCGCGGAAGGCCAGGGCCGAACTCACGATTGCAGCGATGTCCTGTGCCTCTTGCGTCGGGCGGGTCGATAAGGCGCTTGCCGCGGTGCCCGGGGTGGTCGAGGTGAACGTCAACCTCGCCTCAGAGACGGCGACGGTCGTTTACGTCGAAGGTCTTGTCACGACATCCGATCTGATCGAATCAAGTGGCGCGGCAGGGTATCCAGCAACCGTGGCAACGGCCCAGGCCGGTGACGACAGAGTTGCGCGCAAGGAGGAAGAGGCTCAGGCGCTTGCCAAACGGGTCACCTTTGCGGCCATCCTCGCCTTGCCGGTCTTCCTGATCGAAATGGGTGGCCACGTCATTCCGGCCGTTCATATGCTGATCGAGACCACGATTGGCCAGCAGACGAGTTGGCTTCTTCAGTTCGTGCTGACGACAATCGTTCTCTTCGGCCCGGGCCGGACGTTTTACACCAAGGGTTTCCCGGCCTTGTTCCGGGGTGCCCCCGACATGAACAGCCTCGTCGCGGTCGGCACCGGGGCGGCTTACCTTTATTCCGTGGTTGCGACATTCGTACCGTCGGTCCTGCCTGACACGCTGCGCACCGTCTATTTCGAGGCGGCAGCGGTCATCGTCGTTCTGATCCTTCTGGGGCGGTTTCTTGAAGCGCGCGCCAAGGGGAGAACGGGCGCGGCCATCCAGAAGCTATTAGGGCTTCAGGCGCGGACTGCACGCGTGATGCGGGACGGAGAAAGCGTCGAGATCGAGATCGATGCGCTGGTTCAGGGTGACATCGTCATCGTGCGCCCTGGTGAACGCATCGCGGTCGATGGCGAGGTCATCGAGGGGACCAGCCGCGTCGACGAAAGCATGCTGACAGGCGAGCCGATCCCCGCTGAAAAAGGTGCCGGAGATACGGTGACCGGCGGGACGGTCAACGGCGCCGGAAGCCTGCAGTTCCTCGCCACGCGGGTCGGCGCCGACACGACCCTGGCGCAGATTATTCGCATGGTCGAAGAGGCCCAGGGCGCCAAACTGCCGATCCAGGGATTGGTCGACCGGATCACCTTGTGGTTCGTGCCTGCCGTGATGGCGATCGCGGCGGCGACCGTGCTGGTCTGGCTGTTTTTCGGGCCTGATCCGGCCCTGACGATGGCGCTGGTCGCCGGTGTGTCGGTGCTCATCATCGCGTGCCCCTGCGCGATGGGGCTTGCGACGCCGACCTCGATCATGGTCGGGACGGGACGTGCTGCGGAAATGGGTGTCCTGTTCCGTAAAGGTGACGCCTTGCAGCAACTTGATTCCGTTGATGTGGTCGCCCTCGACAAAACAGGCACGGTGACCGAGGGGCGACCCGCACTGACTGACCTTGTGCTGGCGGAAGGGTTCGATCGCCCAACAACGCTCTCGAAGATCGCTGCCGTGGAGTCGCTCTCCGAGCATCCTGTCGCGGACGCCATCGTGCGGGCCGCGCGGGCCGAGGGCGCACCTCTTGTGGCGGCCGAAGGCTTTCAATCGGTCACAGGTTACGGCGTGCGCGCCGTGGTCGAAGACGTGGAGGTGTTGGTTGGGGCCGACCGCTACATGGCGCGCGAAGGCATTGACGTCTCGGCATTGGCTCCAGAGGAAACGAAGATCGCAAGCAAGGGTCGCACGGCGCTTTACGCTGCCATAGATGGGCGTGTCGCCGCCGTGATCGGCGTGGCCGATCCGGTCAAACCGGCAAGCCGCGCAGCCATCGCAGCGCTGCACGAAAAGGGTCTTGCGGTTGCGATGATCACCGGCGACAAACGCGAAACCGCCGAAGCCATCGCCCGCGAAACCGGTATCGACCACGTCATCGTCGGCGTCCTGCCGGACGGCAAGGTTGCGGCGCTCGACAGTTTGCGCCAAGGGAACAAGCGCATCGCCTTTGTCGGCGACGGGATCAACGACGCCCCGGCGCTGGCGCATGCCGATGTGGGCATCGCCATTGGAACCGGCACCGATGTGGCCATCGAATCTGCGGATGTCGTCCTGATGTCGGGCGATTTGCGCGGCGTGGTGAACGCCTTCGAAGTATCGCGGCGGACCATGCGCAACATCCGGCAGAACCTGTTCTGGGCCTTTGCCTACAACGTGGCACTTATTCCGGTCGCTGCCGGGGTGCTTTATCCCGCCTTTGGGTTGCTCCTGTCACCAATCCTTGCGGCGGGTGCGATGGCGTTGTCCTCGGTGTTTGTCCTGACCAATGCCCTGCGGCTGCGGCGCATCGCGCCTGCGATGGACGAGCAGCGCGCAATCCCGGCAGAGCTGGCAGCCGCCACTCCTGCTCCAGCAGAATAACGGAGGTTCGACATGAACATCGGAGACGTTGCCCGACAATCGGGTGTGCCCCCAAAAACAATCCGCTACTACGAGGACATCGGGCTGATCCGCCCGAACCGTAGCGAGAACGGCTACCGCGCGTTCACCGAGAGCCACATTCACAAGCTGGCGTTTCTGGGTCGCGCACGGGCCTTGGGGTTCACCATCGAAGATTGCAGGACGCTCCTGTCGCTCTACGAGGATGAAAACCGCGAAAGCATGCAAGTGAAGGCGGTTGCGGAAGACCATCTGCGCCAGATCGAGGAAAAGATCGCGAAACTGCAATCCATGCGCGCGACGCTCGCCGAACTGGTGGAAAAATGTGCCGGGGATCACCGGCCCGACTGCCCCATCATCGAGGATCTGTCGCCGGAGCGGTTGGCCAAGTGACAGGCAAGAAGGGGCTGTACCTCAGAACCAGATCGCGCGGACCGGCATCCAGATACCCATGAAGATCATCATCAGGTTTTCCGTCAGCGAAATGAACCCCAGCGGGACGGAACTGTCACCGCCGACGCAGGCGCATTTCAGCTCTCTCTTGTCGATATAAACAGCCTTGAACACGCTGACAGCGCCGACCGTGCCGATAAACAGGGCGACAGGCGCCGAGAGCCACAGCAGCGCGCCGGCAGTCATCAGGACACCTGCCAACGCTTCGCCGAACGGGTAGACCTTGCCGTATCGCACCCATTTGCGCGCCAGCAGATCGTAGTTGAGGAACATCGTCGAAAACCCTTCGACATCCTGCAATTTCTGGATCGCGAGAATGGTCATGGACAGCGAAATGAACCATTCGAACCCCCGCAAGGTAAGGACCGACCCGTACTGGTGCCAAGACAGGCCCAATGCCAACAGCGCGGCAACGGAAAAGATCGCGATGACCGGCTGGTAGGTCGTGTCGCTTTGCTCTTCCTCGGGTGGGTCAATGTCGAAAAACACCCTGAGATCATCGTAACCGCCGATCCGTTCGTCCCCGATGAAAGTCTGCGGCGTCGTCTCGACCCCGTGCTTCTCCATGAAAGCATCGGTGTCTTCACGGGTGTCAAGCGGATGGTCTTCCACCTCGAAGCCTTGCCGCTCCAGCAGGTCTTTCGATTTCAGACCGTAGGGGCAGACATGGCCCGGCATGACCATGCGATAAAGCTGCGCGGATTTACTGTCTGTGTCGCGGGGCATGTCCTTTCCTCCTTATCCGCTGCACGTAAGTTGACCACGGAACCCGGCTTCGTAGTCGGTTCCCGCGCTGACGATCAGATCGGTCAGGTCACCGTTCGTCTCTGCGATCTCGGCCGACAGCGGGCCTTCAGAAAATGCATTTTCGCCCTGCGCATTCAGGCGCACCAGATCACCGCTGATCTTCATTGCGGCGGCAGACCCTTCGCCGGTTTCACCAGTCACCAGTACAGCCGGACTGTCCGAGGTGTAAGCAAAGCGGCAATTTCCGCCATTCGGGAACACCGCAGCGATTTCGTCTTCCGTCAGAAACTCAGGATCGACCTTCGACACGACCTCCGTTTGAAGCGCCTGTTGCGCATCCACAACCTGCGCCGGCGTTTCGCTTCGCGTGGCCGATGCTTCGCCGTTTGCTCCAATGTCAGCAATAAGGTAGCGCATTTCGGCGATTTCCTTGTCCTGCGCATAGATAATGTCGTCTGCGAGCCCCCGGACGCGCGGGTCGGTGATCTCGGCACGAGTCGACGTCATGATGGCGATCGAGTGGTGCGGGATCATGGCGCGCATGTAGGACCTGTCCTGTACCGTGAATTGCCCGCGAACCAGCCAGAGGCTCGCCGCGAAAAGGACTATTGCGCCAACGAAAATCGCGATGTTGGCTTTGGTGTTCTGATACATGGACAACATGTACGCCAACATGATCACGGCCATGGTCGCCCCCATCAGGATGGCCATGTAAAGGCGTGTCTCCGAAAAGAAGATATGGCCCCAAAGATAGGTGTTCAGGTACATCAGAACGAACATGACCACGGTCGATGTTCCGATCATCATAAAGAATCGTGAGTAGTGCATTTCCAGTCACCTCCTTGCAGTTCTCTGTAAAACAACAACATTCCAGCGCTGGAGAGTTCCAAAAGCACGAATTTTCGTAGTTTCAAGGCAACAAAGGCGCGTCGTTTGCCCCGGTTCACGGCTTCTTTTCTTTGCCCCTGACGCGCACTGAATTTTCATGGGTCCGAGGAGATCGCGCCATGCAGAATTTCACGAGACGAGAATTGATTTGTGCCGGAGCGATGGGTTGCTTTCTGCCCACAACTGCCTGGGCCCACAAAGTCAAATTGCCCGAACGGTTCGAACCACAATTGGTAAACACCCGTCGTGGTGACTGGGTTAAAGGCGATGTCCACGTCGTTCCCGACGATTTTTTCCTTTATTTCATGCTCGAGGACGGGATGGCGATCCGCTACGGGGTCGGGGTAGGGCGCAAAGGTTTGTACGAACCCGGAGAGTTCACGGTAGCGCGCAAGGCCTAATGGCCATGGTGGCGGCCAACGAACGCCATGATCCGGCGCGAGCCACGCAAATACGCAAAGTACAAGGATGGACTGAAAGGCGGGCCAAACAACCCGCTCGGGGCCCGCGCGCTCTATCTCTACGATGCCGAGGGACGCGATACCTATCTTCGCATTCATGGAACGAACGCCCCGGAGACAATTGGGTCTGCCGTGTCGAATGGATGCGCGCGGTTGACGAATGAACATGTGAAGGATCTGTACGAACGCGTTGAAATCGGCGCCCGCGTCTTCCTGTATCCCAAAGTGACAACGGCGTGAGGAGTGTTCTGTCGCCTTGAAGTTCCTCTTCCGGAAATGGCACAAGTGCGGCAGTTGGCGAAAGCCAGTCTATCATTCATGAGGTGACGGAATTGTCTTTGAGCCGGAGGTCTTTCCTTGGCGGGATGACCGTTGCGCTGGCTGGTACCCGCTTGCCAGCAGCGACACACGAGTTGATCCTCGCGCCCCAATCGATCAAGGCGCACCTTGCTGGGTACGACGTGTCGATGTTGGGCTTCAACGGTGGTCTGCCGGGCCCAGAAGTCAGAATGCGACAAGGACAAACCGCCCGCATTACCCTCGATAACCGATTGGAGGAGGGCGCTCTCGTTCACTGGCATGGGTTGCGGGTTCCAAATCGGATGGATGGTGTCAACGTCCTCACTCAGGATGTGGTCATTCCGGGCGACTCGTATCGTTATCAATTCGGCGTCCCGGATGCCGGCACGTATTGGTATCACTCGCATTACCTGTCTTACGATCAGGTCAGCCGCGGTCTTTTCGGCGCCTTCATCGTCGAGGAGCAAAATGCGCCGGCTGTCGACCATGACATCGTTGTTCAGTTCTTCGATGTCTTGCTAGATCAGTCCGGGCAGTACGACGAAGCGTTCAACCCGGCCCACTTCGCAACCGAGGGCCGTATCGGCAATACGGTCACGGCACTTGTTTTCAATGGAACCGGCAAGACTGTGAAACGAGGCGACCGTCTGCGACTGCGTCTCATAAATCCCTCTATCGACAGGGTGTACCGTGTCGGCCTGGATGGTTTGATAGGCAAGATCGTTGCACTGGATGGCATGCCTCTGGCGCATCCTCGGACGCTCGAACCGATCCTTCTCGCTCCGGGGCAAAGATGCGATGTGATTGGTGATGCGACCGGGCCTATTAGATTCGACGACAGCTTTGGAGAACAGACGTTGAGCCTTGGCGAAATCGCTGTTTCCGGTTCCCGTGAGCCCGCGAAAGCGCCCATCACCGCATTGCCCGCCAACCGAATGCCCGCCCCGAAAGACCCCGGCCAAACCGCGGAGCTGGTGCTCCAGGGAGGTGCGGGAAGCGCGTCCCACAACGGCACAGGGACATGGGCGCTCAATGACGTATCCGGCCTGCCTCGAAGGCCTTTCCTATCCGCCGCGCAGGGGACGACCGCGCGCATTTCGATCCGCAACGAAACCGGGTTCCCACACGTCATGCATCTGCATGGCCACCATTTCTGGGAACTCGATGCGGCGGGTGAAGCCGGTCCATACCGGGACTCGACCTATCTGGATACCGGCGAGACGCGGGATATTCTCGTCGTCCTGGACAATCCGGGATCGTGGATGCTGCATTGCCACATGTTGAGCCACCAAGCCGACGGTATGGCAACGTGGATCAGAGTCGGCTGAGGGTCGAGACGGATACATACCGTTACAAATCTCTGAATGATAACAGGCCTTTCGCCGTCTACGTAACCTGACAAGCGAGAAACAGGTCCATCGACTGCCAATGGGAGCGTTCATTGACCCTGACACCAAAATCTCTCGGCATGACTGCGGCGGCAGGATCAGCCGCCTTGCTGTTGGGGGCCTTCGTTTTCCAGGCTCTTGGGTACGCGCCGTGCGCAATGTGCATCTGGCAACGCTACCCACACGCAATCGCCATTGGAATGGGCGCTCTGTTGCTCTTTGCTCTGCCGATTTTGCCAATCCTGATAATCGGTGCCCTGTCGGTACTCAGCACATCCGCGTTGGGAGTGTTTCATACCGGTGTCGAGCGCGGCTGGTGGGAGGGACCGACTTCTTGCACGGGATCCGGCCTCGATGTTTCCCAAATGTCGGTATCGGAATTGCTGCCCTCTGCCAGTTCAAATACGTCCAATCTTGTTCTGTGCAGTGAGGTTGTCTGGGAATTTCTGACGTTGTCCATGGCCAGTTGGAACGCGATCCTAAGCGGTGTCCTTGCTTGCCTCTGGTTGGTCGCGATCGCAAGACATCAAAAGGTTCGGTGGCATGGGGTCGCGGACGTTTCTTGAATCGTCCCGCATTCATCGAAAACAAACAAAGGGCTTCGCTTCATGGTTACAAGACGACACTTCCTTGCACTTTCCGGCTCGCTGTTTTCAGCGTCTCTGAGTTCGCCAGCATTCGCTAAGACCTGGCCGTCAACAGCCGAAAAAGCAGCTTGGGATGCGCAGATCACGCCCGCCAACTATGACCCGGCAACAACCAACCCATGGGGGCTGCATCCCAGGCTGCTGCCGCAACGCGTTTTGGCGAATGACGGTTTGCGCCCGGGTGACATTCACGTCGATGCGATCGCGCGCTATCTGTACCATATCGAGGAAGGTGGCACCGCGATGCGATACGGGGTGGCGATTGCCAAGGGCGATCTCTATGAACCCGGCACCTATACGATCCGCCGAAAGGTCGAATGGCCGCACTGGACGCCAACGCAGTCAATGATCGAACGCGATCCGGAGGCTTACGAGCGGTTTGCCGACGGTATGGAGCCCGGCCCCAACAATGCCTTGGGCAGCAGGGCTTTGTATCTATTCGTCGGAGATCGGGATACGTACCTTCGAATTCACGGAACGCCGAGCCCTCGCAGCATTGGCGGCCGGGCCAGTTCGGGATGCGTGCGCATGGTGATGGCCCACATCAATGATCTCTATCCGAATGTCGCTGTCGGATCGACGGCGTTCCTTTACTCGGCCGAAGACAGCGTTACCGCTCGAAGCTAACCTATTGCATCTTTGGCTCACACGCCGAGGACTGCGTCGTGCAGGGACATCTTCCAATGAATTGTTGGACGAACACTCACGGCTGTGTCGCAAGTGAACTTTCGAACTGTGCGATCGCTACGGATTTGTCGTCCTCATCGTTCTCGAACAGCTTTGTGGTTCGCACGCCCGGCAACTTGCCAAAATCCGCCATCAGGCGCTTTGGAAAAAATGTGCGTCCGATGGATTCAAATCCTGGTAATTGTCTGAGTACCGCGGAGGTACTGGCACTACAAAAACCGGAAGCGGCTGGGCCGCTGGCAATTGCAAGGCGCAAAGCCTGCTCCGCGACTTCGGGAGACACATCGATCTCTTGTATGACGACATGGTAGGTCTCGCGAGCATGAGCCCGCGCATAAAAATCGGCCACTTGTGGAGTAATGCCATAAAGCACATCTCCCCGTTCCGGTACAGCGCTCAGCCGGACCGTTCCTGCCGGATCGAAGATAACACGCTGCGACCCATTAATCATGACGCTGCTATGCGCACCCGCCCCGGACCTGTTGTTGATCATGGTGTACAACGTCAGCGCGGCCGGTCCATCGTGACGGTAGGATGCGCTACTGATGACTTCGGCTGAAGCATCCGGGCGCATGTCGTTTCCTGCACCGCACCCCGCCAAAATTACCAAGGTTAGAACTGAGAAAATGCGGTTCAAAAAGAGCACCCTGCAGCCTCCTGCCATGGGTTGAATGATTGAATTTTCGGGATATTCAGGGCCTCTAGCAATCTCGACATCAACTCTTCCGGATTTCACCTCTACCGAAACATGGGTTCGGTTTCGGTTGGTATACGGATCCTCGACACCTTTTTTTCTGGATATCGCATGTTTCAGATGAAGAGGAGCGTTCGCCCCGAATTGATTTGTCGCAATTTGTAACAGACCCCGCCTTTGTGACCTCGCGATACAAAACACCGGCTCGCGTGGCATTCCGCATCTGCAGGTGCCCCCCATATGCTGGGTATCGCAACACTGACACGAGGTGATCGAAATGAAACGCAACACTTTACTCGCTGCAATGACCCTGGCTGCAACCGCCCTTGGCGGTGCCGCATTCGCGGACGCCAACCACGGGCGTGGGGGACAATTTGGCGCCCAGAGCGGACCAGGCATGATGCAGAACGGTGGTCCCGGTATGATGGGGAACATGGGCGGAATGATGGACATGATGAAGCGCATGCACGGAAACATGATGGGCGCAGGCATGATGGGCGCAGGCATGGGCAGTGGTATGATGAGCCCAGGCATGGCTGGCGGCATGATGCAAATGTTCGACACTGATGGAGACGGCACAACGACGCCGGAAGAAATGCGCACGCAGCTGCAGGCCAAGCTTTCCGAGTTTGACAGCGACGGGGATGGAAGCCTCTCGATTACCGAGTTTGAAGCTCTCCACAGCGCGATGATCCGCGAAATGATGGTGGATCGCTTCCAACACCTCGATGCCGATGGCGACGGCGCGGTGACGCCGGAAGAGATGGCCGCTCCTGCCGATAGGATGGAGCGGATGCAGATGATGCGGTCGAATATGGCAGATGCGCCTGCGCGGCCTGGCAACGGTCAGGGCATGGGCAACGGCTCCATGATGCAGGACAACTGAGCCAATGGGTGCCGGTTTTTTTCCGGCACCCGTCCTCACAACCCCAAAACCATTCGCGGTCGGGACATTGAACCGAACCGCGACCTGAACCGTTTAGCCTCGGTATGCCAACAAATAGAGACACGGAAAGGAAAATTCCCATGGCCTATACCTATGATCGCGTCCTGAAAGACACCAAAATCGATGACGCAGAGATGCGTGTTCGGGATGCTTTGGCAGACAAGGGCTTCGGCGTTCTGACTGAGATTGACGTCAAAGCGACGATGAAAAAGAAACTTGATGCGGACATGCCGCCTTACCGCATCTTGGGGGCCTGTAATCCGGGCATGGCGCACAAAGCCATCGAGATCGAGCCTCGCATCGGTGCGATGCTTCCCTGCAATGTTATCCTGCGGCAACTGGACGGCGACACCGAGGTCAGCGCGGTCGATCCTGTCGCTTCGATGCAGGCGGTGCAGAACCAAGACCTGGACGCGGTCGCCGGCGAAGTCCGCGATCTCCTTCGGGACGCCCTCGACACCGCGTGATGGCGGGATGGGCGTTGGATGCCCTGTCGCAGATCGAGCGCCTTTAGCGGTGCTCGATCAATGCCATCTAATCCCCACGTAAATTCCTGATGAGGAACTCACCCAGTGCTGCCAGCGGGATTGCCATTTCCGGATATTGGAACCGACCTCTTCTCCTTCGACATCGGGGGGGTCACATTCGCACTCCGCTGGTACGCGCTAGCCTATATCTTCGGTATCCTGATTGGCTGGCGCATTTGTTCGAGTGCCATAAGCCGTCCCGCGCTCTGGACGTCAGCTGGACCGCCGCTTGACCGAACGCAGATCGAAGATCTTCTGACGTGGATCATCATCGGCGTGATTGCTGGTGGTCGCCTGGGCTTTGTACTGTTCTACCAGCCCGCATATTATCTCGCCAATCCCTTGGAAATTCTGATGGTCTGGCAAGGCGGCATGTCTTTCCACGGGGGGTTCGCGGGAGTTGTCATCGCGGCCTTGCTGTTCTGCCTTAGACAGAACGCGTCATTGCTCAGCACTGGCGACTTGCTGGCTTTGGCAACACCACCAGGCTTGTTTCTTGGAAGGCTGGCGAACTTCACCAACAATGAGTTGTGGGGGCGTCCAACGGACGTTCCCTGGGCGGTGATCTTTCCCGGCGAAGTCGCGCAGGCCTGCCCAGGGGTTAGCGGCCTCTGCGCCCGACACCCGTCCCAGCTGTACGAGGCGGTATTGGAGGGGCTCATTCTTGGAATACTGCTCATTTATCTCGCTTGGGGCCGGGGCTGGCTGAAAATGCCCGGTGCCTTGGCTGGCGTGTTTCTGACCGGCTATGGTCTTGCCCGAAGTTTCGTCGAGATGTTCCGGCAACCGGACCAACAATTTGTGACGGCGGACAACCCGATCGGCCATGCGCTTCATTTTGGTGAGTGGGGTTTGACCATGGGCCAGTTGCTCTCCATGCCAATGGCGCTGGTCGGGCTGGCGTTGATCGTGTTCGCCCGGCGGGAACGGGGCCGGACAGCGCCACCCCGCAGAGCCGCAATGTAATCGCCGTACTGATCTCTCTTGACCCTCCCGCGGATGGAAGCCCTAGGCAAGAGAAGCATTCTCGGAAAGGACCGCAAAATGAGCACTCCCGACAGTTCTGAAACCACAGCAGCTTCTTCGGTATTCGTTTGCCCCATGCACCCTGAGGTGCGGCAGGACGAGCCCGGCAATTGTCCGAAATGCGGGATGCACCTCGTGCCGGAATCGGAGCTCGAGGTCCATTCAGCACATGATCATCACGAACACCACGCGGGTGCCACGCCGGCCGATGGCCGATATGATCTGGTTCCTACAGGACATGATGGTCCCATTTTCACCTGCCCGATGCACCCTCAGGTGCGGCAGCCTGATCCGGGCGCGTGTCCGATCTGTGGTATGGGATTGGAACTGGAATCCGGTGTGCCGGGCGATGAAGGTCCAAATCCCGAACTGGTGGATTTCACACGGCGGTTCTGGGTCGGCACAGTCCTGACGATCCCGCTCCTTGTCCTCACGATGGGGCCATTCGTCGGTTTCCCCGCAGTCCGGACTTTTTTTGGCGAAAGCACCACACAATGGATCGAATTGATCCTGGCAACGCCAGTGGTCTTGTGGTGCGGCTGGCCGTTTCTGGAACGCGGATGGATTTCGTTCCGCACATTGAACCTCAACATGTTCTCCCTGATCGGCATGGGCGTTCTTGCCGCCTGGCTCTTCAGCGTCGTTGCCGTTCTCGCACCGGACATATTCCCTGATGGGTTCCGAGACTCCGAAGGCCATGTCGGCGTCTATTTCGAGGCGGCGGCGGTGATCGTGACGCTGGTGCTGCTCGGCCAGGTGATGGAACTACGCGCCCGCGAGGGGACCGGCAAGGCGATCCGCGCGCTTCTCGACATGGCGGCAAAGACCGCGCGGGTCATCCGGGACGACGGATCCGAGGAGGAAATCCCGCTGGAGGACGTGCAAGTCGGGGACCGGCTGCGCGTGCGGCCCGGTGACAAGGTGCCGGTCGATGGCGTGGTTCTGGACGGCCGGTCCTCGGTCGACGAAAGCATGATCTCCGGTGAACCCGTGCCGGTCGAGAAGACCGAGGGCGACCCGCTGACCGGCGCGACGATCAATGGCACCGGCAGTCTGGTGATGGAGGCGACGCGTGTCGGGTCCGACACGATGCTGGCTCAAATTGTCGAGATGGTGTCGAACGCGCAGCGCTCGCGCGCCCCGATCCAGAAATACGCCGACAAGGTGGCGGGATATTTCGTTCCGGCCGTCATCGGTATCGCGGTCCTGTCCTTCATCGCCTGGGCGATCTGGGGGCCCGCGCCTGCGCTTTCCTACGCATTGATTTCGGCGGTGGCGGTTCTGATCATCGCCTGTCCTTGTGCGCTTGGCCTGGCGACACCGATGTCGATCATGACAGCGACAGGACGGGGCGCTCAGGCAGGGGTGCTGATCAAGAACGCCGAGGCGCTGGAGCGGTTCGAGAAAGTCGATACCCTGATCGTCGACAAGACCGGCACGTTGACCGAAGGCAAGCCGCGGCTTGTCGACGTACTCCCGCAACCCGGCCACGACGAAGCCGAGGTCTTGCGTCTCGCCGCATCGCTTGAGCGCGGATCGGAGCACCCCTTGGCCGAAGCGATCGTCAGGGGTGCGGAGGAGCGAGATGTCAAAATGGACGAGGCACGGGACTTCGAGGCGGTCACTGGCAAGGGCGTCAAGGGGGTCGTTGACGGCAAAGCGGTCGCGCTCGGCAATTTGGCGATGATCCGCGAATTGGGGCTCGAGGCGGGCGCGTTGACCGCCAAGGCCAATGCCCGCCGCGACGAAGGCGAGACGGTCATGTTCGTTGTGCTGGATGGCGAGATCGCCGGTCTAGTTGCTGTCGCCGACCCAGTGAAGGAGACCACGCCAGAAGCCATCGAGGATCTGCATGAACTGGGGTTCCGCGTCATCATGGCGACCGGCGACAACGAACGCACGGCCAAGGCCATCGGCACGCGGCTCGGAATCGATGAGATCCGGGCCGACGTGCTGCCGGAGGACAAGGCGCGGATCATCCTTGAGTTGCAAGAGGCGGGCCACAAGGTCGCCATGGCCGGGGATGGCGTCAACGACGCCCCCGCGCTCGCGCAGGCCGATGTCGGCATCGCCATGGGCACCGGCGCCGATGTGGCCATCGAAAGCGCGGGCGTCACGCTGGTCAAGGGCAACCTTGATGGTATCGTGCGTGCGCGGCGGCTCGCCCGGGCCACGATGCGCAACATCCGCCAGAACCTGTTCTTCGCGCTGATCTACAACGCCTCCGGCGTGCCGGTCGCGGCGGGAGTTCTGTTTCCCTTCTTTGGCATCCTCATCAGTCCGATGTTTGCTGCCTTCGCCATGAGCGCGTCGTCAATCTCGGTGGTGCTCAATTCGCTGCGCCTTCGCGGCGTTCGTATCTAGAAGCGCGCAACAGCGTTCGGATGAACCAAAATTAAAAGGGGGCCATTTATGCAGAGCGAAAAAGAAACGTACCGCGAAAATTCCATCAGTCTGGGCGGAGCCGTTGCGATGGGGACAGGCGTGATGATCGGCGCTGGAATCTTTGCGTTGACGGGGCAAATCGCGCAGCTCGCCGGCCCGCTTTTCCCGCTTGCATTCATCGCCGGCGCGGTCGTCACAAGCTTCAGCGCCTACAGCTACATCAGGATGTCGAACAAATGGCCGTCCTCGGGTGGCATCGCCATGATCCTGCAGAAATGCTATGGCCCCGGAGCCATCGCGGGCGGGGCCGCACTGCTGATGGCGCTCAGCATGGTGATCGCGGAAAGCCTCGTCGCGCGAACCTTCGCCACCTATGTCCTGCGCCCTTTCGATATCGAAGGTGGCCCATTGGTCCCCGCTCTGGCTGTGGCCGTGATCGTTTTCGCCTTTTTGGTGAACATGGCCGGAAACCGCTCGGTCGGGCTGTTCTCGTTGATCATGGCCGCGATCAAGATCGGAGGCATAGCTCTGTTTGGCATCGCGGCCCTGTGGTCCAGTGGTTTTGCGTTCGCCGCGGCGTCCGAGACCTCACAATCCTACGGGCTCACGGGGTTCATCGCCTCTACGGCGCTGGCCATCCTTGCGTTCAAGGGATTCACCACGATCACCAACAGCGGAGCCGAGATCACTGAACCAAATCGCAATGTTGGCCGAGCGATCATGTTCTCTATCGGAATCTGCGTCGTCGTCTACCTGTTGGTCGCCTACGGGGTCGGTTCGAGTCTCACGATCGAGGAGATCATCTCAGCGCGTGACTATTCGCTGGCACAAGCGGCGCAGCCCGCCCTTGGACAAACCGGCTTCATACTCACGGTGATCCTGGCCGCTGTCGCAACGGCGTCCGGCGTTCTGGCCAGCGTCTTCGCGGTGTCGCGTATGCTGGCGATGCTGACCGACATGGAAATGATCCCGCACAGCCACTTCGGTATGCCAGGTCCCATCCAACGCCACACCCTGGTCTATACTGTCGTCATCGCCGCGACGTTGGCCGTGCTCTTTGATTTAGGCCGGATCGCATCCCTCGGTGCTTTCTTTTACCTCGTCATGGACATGGTCATACATTGGGGCGTGTTCCGCTATCGTCGAGCAGACGTCGGCGCCTTCGGTATCGTGCTTTTGACTGCCCTGGCGCTCGATGCGATAGTACTGGCAGCTTTCACCGTGATGAAGCTTCAAAGCGACCCGATGATCGTTCTCTACGCCGCTGTCGGGATGATCGCTGTGTTCGCCTTCGAGCGCGTTTACTTGTCGCAATGGGTGGCACCGCAAGTCGCCCCCGCCCCCGCCCACGCCCACGGTGATTAGCCTGCCATCACCTGGCCTGAAGAGATGCGATGCCTTGTGCGCCGATCGTGATCAGCCCGACCGACAAGGCAAACGCAGCCAGGGCAAGCAGCATCACGCCCGTGTTCATGGGCAAGCGACGTACAACCGGTCCAAGAAATTCCGACCGCCCGAAAGCCGAGACGTAGAGCGGCAACGCGCTTATCATAGTCGCATAGAGGTAAACGCCGGAGATGTTCTCGAAAAACGCCGAACGCGCAAGAGTCGGGGATACAACCGCCAAAGCGGTTGAACGATTGCCGCCGAATGACCCGAACCAGTCGGCAGATAGAACGTATATCAGCACGTGGAGACCTGGAAAGAGAAGGGCTCTGAGCAAGACATCGACCAGCACGAAAAACGCCGTGTCTCTTGAGCCCGCCTTTGGTTGCTTTGTCATAGCGAAAAGGAAAAAACTGACATAGTTGACGGCAAAAACCACGGGCAAACCGTTGGTCGCAACCTGCCTTAGTAAGCGCATGAGTGCCGGTCCGCCGGCAGCAAGAGCCGGAGCAAAGCCCGGAGCCAGTAAGACGTAGAACAACAGGACCGGCAGTAATGCAGCGAAGCTGAACAGCAGGACATTTCTAACAAACTGAGCCGCGGGCATACTGATAGAGAAAAATCTATCCATTGAAATAGCCTGCCATGTGGGCACCACTAGGTCGATGATACGGGGCGTTGTTGCACAAGTCTGACGCCTCAGGATTCCCTTCGCGAACCCATGCTGTTAGCCGCATTCCATGAGCAACCCATCTCCCGCCCGCTATCGTACGACCAACTGGTCCAGCTACAACGCATCGCTGCGCAAGCGGGGGTCCCTGCTGATCTGGGTCGACGAAGACATCACTTGGCGCGCGCCCTCACCGCCGCCCTCCTAGCCGGCACGATATCATTTCTGTCCCCCTGCGTGCTACCTCTTGTGCCAGGTTATGTCTCCTACGTAACCGGGCGCACAGCCGCTGAGGGCGGGGTGGTCGGCGCTTCGCCGTCGCGCGCGGTCTGGCTGAGCCTGTGTTTTGTCCTCGGCTTCTCCACCATCTTCATGGGACTTGGCGCATCCGCGACTGCAATGGGTCAGGCCCTGCTTCGGTGGCGGTATGAACTCAACCTCGTTGGGGGCGGCATCATCATTTTCTTCGGGCTCTTCATGATAGGAGCCGCGCGTGTTTCGGTCATGGAACGCGACTTCCGATTCAATCTCAACATCCCCGGGGGCCAACCCGCTGCGTCCTATGTCCTCGGTCTTGCCTTCGGTTTCGGCTGGACTCCGTGCATCGGCCCGATCCTCGGCGCGATCCTGACAGCCAGTGCGGCGAGTGCCACGATGGGCGAAGGTATCATGCTGCTTGCCGTCTATTCCGCCGGCCTTGGAATACCGTTTCTGATCGTGGCCGGATTCACCGACCAGATCGCGGGACGGTTGCGGGCCATCGGCCGGGTTGGCCGCCGCCTCCACCAGCTTGCGGGCATAGTGATGATCTTGATGGGGCTGGCGATGATGACAGGGCAGTTGAGCGCGCTGTCATACTGGATGCTCGACGTATTTCCGGTTCTGGGACGGATCGGATAGCTCCATTAGTAGCAGCGTCTATTGATAACAGAAAATTTTCTTGAACCTCTAGTAGCTTTAGGAGTTAAGCCACCGACAAAGAACGGCACCATGGAGCAAGTTGCCAATAACGCCTCACTCCTTCCCGGGCGAACAACACTGCGTTCGGGGTAAGGTTCGGTTTGCCGTCCAATGCGTGAACGGAGCAATCTATATGCTGACAAGACGACATTTCATCCAGACGACCACCGCGCTGTTTTCGGCATCGATATCCAGCCCGCTCCTTGCAGACACGTGGCCTACCGATGCGCAGAAGGCAGCTTGGGACGCACAGGTTACACCTCCCGGCTACGACCCGGCCACGTCCAACCCTTGGGGCCTTCACCCTCGCTTCCTGCCACAGCGGGTCCTCGCGAAGGACGGACTTGTACCCGGTGATATCCATGTCGATGCTGTTGCGCGCTATCTCTACCACATCGAAGAAGGCGGCACGGCGATGCGCTATGGCGTGGCGATCGCGCGCGGTAAACTTTACGAACCGGGCACCTATACGATCAAGCGCAAGGTCAGGTGGCCGCATTGGCAGCCGACACAAAACATGATCGACCGCGACCCAGAGCTCTACGCCGATATCGCTGACGGTATGGAACCCGGACCTGAAAACGCGCTCGGATCGCGAGCCCTCTATCTCTTCGTCGGCGACCGAGACACCTATCTAAGGATTCACGGGACACCGTATCCAAGAAGCATTGGCGGCCGTGCGAGTTCCGGCTGCGTCCGAATGGTCATGGCACACATCAATGATCTCTATCCCAACGTCGAGATTGGCTCGACGGCATTCCTGTACTCGGCGGAAGACAGCGTCACTCCGAGAAGTTGACTGGCGCATCATGTGTTACGCGTGGGCTTGACGCATCTATGGGCTGATCAGGACTGGCGCGAAGTGCAGATGGGGTTGCCACCTGCCGAGCGTAGCGGAACCAAGGTGTTTTCCACCGGACCGCTGTGTTCATACCAATAACAGCCATCCTCGGGACGAAGCCGCGCCGTGGTGAGATCCTGACCAGGCGCAGCAAGGGCAATGACGGCCTCGGGAACACTTCCCACTTCGTTGCGAGCGCCGCCGTCGTCCAGCGTTGGCACCGCGCAGCCAGCAAGCACCAATGTCGCTGCGATAATCGGCGCGTTTCGTTTCTGCATGTCTACCTCACTCATTCTGATCGCTTCGTACCGGCAAGCGTTGCTCCAACCGCGTCGTTTCAAGGGGGCGGCTAGCTTCAAGCCTCCGCAGGGCGCCTTTCTTGCTGGACGAATATCCACTTGTTGCCCTTGAAGCTCTAGTTACTGTAGGGGCTATGTCAATGTGGAATCAATGAATCCTGAGGTCAATCCATGTCTTCCGACGGCAACCGCAACGATCACGGCCATCCGGGTGATCAAGAGCATTCTGACCCAAGAGGCAACTCCTGTTGCGACGCCAGCAAGGACGTCGCGTCCACGGCGCCAGCGCCGTCTGGCGGAAGGAGCTTTCAGGTCTCCGGGCTCGATTGCGCCGAAGAGGTGGCGATCCTGAACCGGGTTGTCGGGCCGAAAGTGGGCGGAACCGAACACCTGGCATTCGACGTGATCAACGGGCGAATGACCATCCTCGATAGCGCCGAGAGGATACCAGACGACGAAGTCACGCAGTTGGTCGCAACGACCGGCATGAGCGCCAAGCCATGGGATGCCGACAACGCAGCAGAGGACCAGGCGGCGCATCTGGCACGTCAGAAGCGCTTTACCTCGTTGAGCGGCGGCTTCTGGGCGGCGGGATTCCTTTTTCACATTGTCGAGACCGGCATGGGCGGCGCGCTCGGGCTCTTTGCGGGCCATGGCGAGGTGCCTATGCCTATGGTGGAAGCAGGGATCTTCGCCGTCGCGATTCTTTTTGGCGTCTGGCTTGTCGCGCCCAAGGCCTGGTCTTCGGCGCGGAGGCTTAGCCCCGACATGAACCTGCTCATGGTGGTGGCCGTCGCGGGCGCCATCGGCCTCGGCGAGTTTTTTGAGGCCGCGACGGTCGCCTTCTTCTTCTCGCTTTCGCTTTATCTTGAGAGCTGGAGCGTGGGGCGGGCGCGTAATGCGGTTTCCGCGCTCCTCGATCTGGCGCCGCCAACGGCGCGGGTTCTTTACGACGACGGATCTGAATCCGACGTTCCGGCCGCGGCCGTGGCAGTCAATGCAAGGTTTATCGTGCGCGGCGGCGACCGGATCCCCCTCGACGGTGAGGTCGTGGACGGGGCAGGGGCCGTCGATCAGGCCCCAATTACTGGGGAAAGCGCGCTAGTGCCCAAGGAACCAGGCGACGAGGTCTATGCCGGCACGATCAACGGCGAGGGCACACTGACGGTGCGGGCGACGAAGGCCGCCTCGGACACGGTGCTCGCGAAAATCATTCGCATGGTGGGCGATGCCCATGCCCGCCGCGCGCCGGTCGAACAGTGGGTGGCCAAGTTCGCGCGCATCTACACACCCATCGTGATGGCTTTGGCGATCGCCATCGCGCTGGTGCCGCCACTGCTGCTCGGCGGCGCCTGGGACTACTGGTTCTACAATGCTCTGGTCCTTCTGGTCATCGCATGTCCTTGCGCGCTGGTCATTTCTACGCCGGTCTCCATCGTGGCAGCGCTGACCGCGTCGGCACGGGCGGGGGTGCTCATCAAGGGCGGCGCCTATGTCGAGGCGCCGGGGCGGACCACGGCACTGGCGATGGACAAGACCGGGACGATCACCATGGGCGAGCCTGAGGTGGCGGCGGTTCACCCACTGGTCGGCGTTTCCGCACGCGATCTCATGGCGCTGGCAGCAAGCCTGGAGGCGCGGTCTTCACACCCGCTGGCACGCGCCATCCTCTCGCGCGCCGAAGCCGATGGTGTTTCCGTGTCTGCCGCAGAGGACACCCGTACCGTGCCCGGGCGCGGTCTGGAAGGACGCGCCGACGGGCGCGCTATCTGGCTCGGCTCGGATCGCTTCGCCGAAGAGAAGGGGTTCGGCAATGCCATTCCGGCGGATCTGCGGGATCGGATCGAAGGGGCAGGGAGCACCCTCGTTGCCGTGGGTGACGAGACCGGCGTGACCGGCGTACTGGAGCTTCGCGACCGCATCCGCCCAGATGCAAAGGGGATCGTTGCGCGTCTGCATGCGCAGGGTGTGAAGACCATCGTGATGTTGACGGGCGACAACGAACGCACCGCGCGCGCGGTGGCAGCCGAAGTCGGCATCGACGAGGTGCGCGCCGAACTTTTGCCAGAAGACAAGGTGACGGCCATTGAGGAACTCGTCGAAAGCCACGACATGGTGGCGATGATCGGCGACGGTGTGAATGACGCACCGGCCATGGCGCGGGCGCATTATGCCATCGCCATGGGCGCTGTCGGATCGGATGCCGCGATCGAGACGGCCGACATCGCGCTGATGACCGACGACATCGGCAAGGTACCCTGGCTTATCGGCCATTCGCGCCGTGCCATGACGATCATCCACCAGAATATCGGCATATCGCTGGCGACCAAGGCGCTGTTCGTCGGGCTGACCGCGTTCGGTATGGCCTCAATGTGGGGCGCCATTGCTGCGGATGTAGGCGTGTCTCTGCTGGTGGTCGCCAACGCACTTCGGCTCCTGAACGGCCATCAGGTTGAGGCCGGGCCTTCAGGCGGAGAACCGGTGGGCGAGCAGATGGCGAAAGGAGCACTGGCGCACGGTCATTGATCCGGCGGTTTCGGTAGCTCGATATCGCTTTTGCGGTCCAGCCACGCCAGCGCCCCGACAGAGAATTCCGAACCCCGGTAGGGTTCCGTCCAGGCGGTCTCGATGTCGTCCCAGGGCAGAGGCTCGAGATTTCCAAGAAAGAGCGTCAGACGGTAGGCCGCTGCCTCGGGAAGCCAAGGCGCCTCCTTGGCCGGCGTCGCGGCGACAGGTCCGGACAGGAGGAGCGCACTTGCGAGTGTGGCGAGCAGCACTCTCATAATATTTCGCATCACCACGGCCTCCAAAGTAAAAAGTTAGACATGGCTAACTTATCTACCCGAAGCAAACAAGTTGTCAATCCCGCTGTTTCGCTGCAAAGTCCCGAGTATGACAAAGCTACAATCACAAGGGCGTGAGCCATTCGAAGCGGTCGACCGGGCTCCCGAGGCGCAGGCCGATGGCTTTGCGACCGTGCGTCAGGCACATCAAAGCGAGATGGCGGAGGATTACGTCGAACTGATCGCGGAACTGATCGAGACGCGCGGGGAGGCCAGACCGGTCGAGATCGCCGAGCGGCTTGGCGTGAAGCCGCCGACCGTGACCAAGAACATCTCGCGGCTCAAGGCTGCTGGTCTGGTCCGGCGGGAGCCATACCGCGCGATATTCCTCACCGATGCCGGGCAGGACCTCGCGGAGATCTGTCGACGCCGCCACAGGGTCGTCGTCGCCTTTCTTCTGAGCCTGGGAATCGACGAAGAGACCGCGGAACGCGATGCGGAAGGGATCGAGCATCACGTCAGCGGGACGACATTGGAGGCGTTCGAGCGACGGCTCAATCAGAAATGAGCTCGCCTAGATGCACATTCGCGCGATTCTCTATCGGGACCTCGAGCTATCAGGTCTTCAAGCCGCTGACACGTTTGCGCAATTTCGAAGCTCGCTAGCCGAGAACCCGCGACAGCACGATGGTTGCAAACAGGGCGACAAGTCCGAAGGCGATCGCAGACGCTACCGCATATTGGAGGATATCCAGGTGATTCCCCCTCCTCCGTCGTGCCAGATAGCCACCCCAGATCGCGCCTCCGATAGCGCTCACGATCACAAGCATCAGGATACCTCCGTTCCAAAATGCCGCGCATCGGGATCTCGTCCGAGCAAACTGGCCAGCCAGCCGAAGACCCAGCACCCAAAAACAAGAACCAACAAGGTCCAGTCGCCGAACCGCGCATAGGGCGTTGGAGTACGCGCGCCCGGCAGGCCGGCATCAATGGTGCCTGTTTCCCCGGTATCAAGACGCGCGACGACATTTCCATTGGCGTCGATGATCGCGGATATCCCAGTGTTGGCCGCCCGGACCACGGGAAGTCCCTCCTCGACCGCGCGCATCCGCGCGGAGGCGAGGTGCTGCTCGGGTCCGATGCTGGTTCCGAACCAGGCATCATTTGTGGCGTTGAATATCCAGTCGGGGCGGAAAAGGTCATCGACCACGTGGCCCGGAAAGATGATCTCGTAACAGATCGCCACCGCGACCAGAGGCGCGCCAGGGATCGCCAGCGTGCGCGGCCCTGGTCCCGGCGTGAAATCGCCCAACCCTTCGGTCAGCCGCTCGATGGGCAGCCAGCCTTTCAGGGGCACATATTCCCCGAACGGAACAAGATGATGTTTTGCATACCCCGTCAGAACCTCGCCGCTGCCGTCATAGGCCTGAACCGTGTTGAAATATCTGGTTCCCCCATCGCCCTCCACTCGGTCAGGCGCACCTGTCAGTAGGATCCTGCCGTCTGGCAAAGCTGCAGATATCCGCGCGCGTGCCGCAGCATCTTCGTCCAGAAAGCCGGGGAAGGCCGTTTCCGGCCAAAGCAGCAAATCGAAACGTCCGGGTTGCGCGGACAAGCCCAGGTATTTTTCCAAGGTTCGCTGGCGGCTGCCCGGTACCCACTTCTCGACTTGTGGCACATTGCCTTGGACGATGCGCAAAGCAACGTCTGTCGGCGGCACGTCCTGCCCTGACCGAAGCGCACCGCCAACCCAGAAACCCGCCACAGCAACGGCGAAGAGCACGAGAACAGGCGCGCGTCTCTTTGGCGCCGCCACAGTCAACACACCTGGCAATATGCCGATGAAGACCGTGAGAAAGCCCAAACCGTAGCTTCCGACCCAGGCGGCGGGTTGGCGCAGGGCGGCATAGTCGACAAGGGCATAAGCGGCAAGGTTCCAGGGAAACCCTGTCAGGACATGACCCCGCAGCCATTCCGTGGCCACCCAGCAGGTTGCAAACAGCAGGCCCGCCGCAATGCCGCCGACAGCTCGGCGCTGCATGATGGCGGCAAAAAGCATCGCCGCCATGCCCGGGAAGATGGCAAGTCCGGCGGACAGACCCGCGACCGCCGGAATCGCCAGTGCGCCGAAACGTTCGGCATCGACGTAAAAGCTCTCGGCGATCCAGGAAATTCCAATCCCGAATTGGCCCAGTCCGAAAGCCCAACCGACAAGGAAAGCGCGCGAGGTTGAGATGTTCCGGAGAACGATAAAGAGCACGGAGAAGGCGACAGGGACCGCGATGAGCCAAGAAAACGGCGGAAGAGTCAAAACCGTCAATCCGCCGGCAGCAAGGGCAAGACCCATGCGCTGGAACAGGTTCAGGTCCTCACTAACGAACTGCGGCAATCCCGGCTTCATGAATCGGTCTGAAGTCGAGCGCCAACCCACGGCGCAATGAGCAGCAGCATCACGCCGCCAACCACAAAAACATCGGCCATGTTGAAGGCAGGCCAGTGCGCCGTCCCGATGTAGAAATCGAGGAAATCCGTCACCGCACGATAGCGCAGGCGGTCCAGAATATTGCCGAGTGCACCGCCGATGATCGCACCATAGGCAATGGCCTCGACCCGGCTGCTGGTACGGACCAGCATGAACGCCAGCCAGACGCAGATGCCAAGCGCCAGTAAGACAAGGCTCCACCACGGCGCGCCGCCGAGAAGCCCGAAGGTCACTCCGTCATTGCGCAGGTAGATGAGATTGAAGCCGGGAAAGACCGATACGCCGGAACTAAGAACAGTCGCATTGGACACAACGATTGCCTTCGTTGCCTGATCGACAAGAAAGGCGATCAGCGCAGCAAGCAGACCGACGAAGAGGCAAGTTCTCATCAGCTTATCCCAGCCAGACGTCGAGGAACAACATGATCACAAGACCAACGGCGAGGCCGAGCGTCGCCCTGTTCTGATGGCCGGATCGGTGGGTTTCCGGAATGATCTCGTGGCTGATGACGTAGAGCATCGCACCTGCTGCGAAGGCGAGACCCCAGGGCAGCAGCGGTTGCGAAAGACTGATAATCCCTGCGCCGAGAAGTCCACCGACGGGCTCGACGAGACCGGTCAGAGCGGCGATGCCCCAGGCGCGAAGCCTGGAATAGCCCTCGCCGAGCAACGAAACCGCCACCGCCAGACCTTCGGGGGCATTCTGTAATCCAATACCGATCGCAAGTGGCAACCCGCCCGACAAACCGTCAGCCCCGAACCCGACGCCGACGGCAAGCCCTTCGGGAAAATTGTGGATAGTGATCGCGATGATGAAAAGCCAGACGCGCCGCAGCGATGCGGCGTCGGGACCTTCCCGCCCCGTCTTGAAATGTTCATGCGGTAGCCGTTCGTTCATCAGAGCGATCGCGCCCATGCCAAGCAGGATCGCAACACATACGATGGCCGCCGGGAGAGCACCGTTGTCGAACTGTCCTTCAGCTGCGTCGAGAGCCGGGATGATCAGCGAGAAGAACGAAGCCGCGAGCATGACACCCGCCGCGAAGCCAAGCAGCAGATCGCGCGTGGCCCGGGACGGGATGCGCCCAAAAAGAACGGGGACCGCCCCGACCGCGGTCAGCGATCCGGCGGCCAGGCTTCCAAGAAAGCCAAGCGCTATGGGGGAGAGGGGTTCCAATTGTTAAGGTTCTGCCGCGAGTTCAGTCAGGAGCCGAGTAGCTGGTGTAGACCTCGGTCGATCCGTCTTCGTGGATCAGGAAGACATCGTAAGCCTCCCGGTCGTCCTCCGGTCCCATGCCGGGCGACCCGTAGGGCATTCCCGGCACCGCCAGGCCTACCGCGTCTGGCCGGTCCTCCAGCAGGCGTTGGATGTCAGCCGCCGGCACGTGGCCCTCGATCACATAGCCGTCGACCAAAGCCGTATGGCAGGAGACCATGCGCTGCGGCACGCCATTGTCGAGTTTGAAGCGCACAAGAGATCCTCCGAACATGTCCTCGCCCATCGGCGCGAAGCCATTCTCCTCGAGGTGCTTCATCCAGGACAGGCAACAGCCGCAGCCGTTTGTCTTCCGGACGTCGATCTGAATCGCCTCTGCGACGGCCTGCGCCGCAGGAAGCAAGGCAAATGCGATGGCAAGAGCGGGAGTAAATCGTTTCATGGATCAAAGCCTTTCGGTTGTCGTCTGTGCAAATTCGCTGGCGAGCCTCTCAGCAAGAAGTGAACGCGCCTCACGCAGTCGCTCAAGCGCGGCCGTGTCGTCCGCTTCACGCTCGGCCGCCTCTGCCAATCGGTCGTCAGAGAGAGGGTCGGTTGGGCGACCGTCCACCAGCACTTCGTAATGTAGGTTGGGGCCTGTCGCGGTACCCGTCGCACCGACCCGCCCGATCATATCTCCGGCCATCACGCGTTGCCCTTGTGTGAGCCCGTCCGGTACGGCGCTCAGATGCGCATAGCGCGTCAGGGTGTCGGAGCCATGAGCGATCTCGACGACCCGGCCATACCCACCGCGTCGGCCGATGAAGCTAACGCGGCCCGGCGCCGTCGCCTGTACCGGCGTGCCGCGCGCCGCCGCGAAGTCGACTCCTGTGTGCATCCGTACATTGCCGTAGACCGGATGGGTGCGGCGCCCGAACACAGAACTCAGCCGTGCACCTTCGACCGGTTGCGCAAACACGCGCAGGACTTCTCCGTCGACATAGATCGTCGCTTGGCCGCTGCCGTCGTTCGGCCAGACGATTTCATAGACCGAGCCATCGATATCCAGTGCGGCAAAGGCAAGCTCGGGCTGACCAATCCTCTTGTTCCCGTCTCGGGCCTCGCGCCAAAGGAGGCGCATCGTCTCGCCACCCGCAAGATCACGACGGAAATCCACGGTGCCGCCCAGCATCTGCGCCAGGTCCACCGCAAAACGGGCGGGGATGTCTGCCGTGTTCAGGGCGGCGAAAATCGAGCTCTCGATCACCGCCTCGCCGGCGAAAGTCACCAATTCGGGATCCGGGTCCAACACGCGGGCGGCAAGCTGTTCGCCGAAGACCGCCTCTATCCGGACACCGTCTTCGACGGCGAGCTCTACACGACGCGGGTTGTCGTCCGTTGTGGAAACCACCGTAATGATGTGACCCGGACGCAGACGGCGCAGATCGTATTCCGTGCCAATCGCCAAGGCGATTTCGGCGCGATCCGAAGCATCCAGCCCCGCATCGGAAAGGACCGCATCAAGCGTCTCGCCGGACGCAATCTCCCGCGACCAGGTGACCAGCGGGGGCTCGATAGATGGCAAGGAGGTATCAGCGGGGGAAACGGTCAGGAGCGGCCGGGGTCTGAACTCGAATGCGATATCCGCCTGGGCGAGTGTAGGGCGGACCGAATTGGTTTCGGTAATCCGAGGCGGCGCAAGCGGATTGGGAGTCCAGAGGGTCGCTTCAGCAATCGCAGGGGGCACCGGTTCTTTGGACAGAACGCCAGAGATGGCGATGGCGGTCACCGAAAATGCGCCTGCGACCGCAACGGCCGCCAAGACAGTTCTTATCTTCATGTTGCCCCCTCTACGTCTTCTGTCAGTGCGCGCTGGATCTTCGGCACCGCGAATTCTCTTTGCTCGTGATAGTCGATCATGGTGACGAGCTCACCCTCGGCATCGAACAGGAATACGCTTGCCGTATGGTTCATCGTATAGCCGCCGCCCTCAGTCGGGACGCGCTCAAATGAGGCACGAAACCCTTCTGCAGCGCGGGCAATTTGGTCTTCCGGCCCCGTCCAGCCACGAATGACCGGATGAAAATAGCCGACATATTCGGCCATGGCCTCGACCGTGTCCCGCTCCGGGTCGACCGTGATGAAGACCACGTTCATCTCTGATGCTTCGTCGCCCAGTTCCTCAAGCCAGCCGGAAATATCCGATAGGGTCGTCGGGCAGACGTCCGGGCAGTAGGTGAACCCGAAAAACACCATTGTGGGACGACCGATCAGGTTGCCAGGCCCTACCTCATTTTCCTCGTGGTCGGTCAGCCGGAACTCCATCGCCGATAGGGGCAGGGGCCGCTGCCCTTTTGGTTCAGGCGCACCGGGCCCGTCCACCCGCCACCAGCCCACGAAGAGCGTCAGGCCAAGAACGCCGGCACCGGCTGCGCCGTATAGAAGGAGCTGCCGACGTTGCATCAGCCCTCCGGTCCACGCGCGGCGATTCCGAGGATTGGGACCTCGACCGTCACCTTGCCGCCATCCGAGAAGGTCAGTGTCAGCGGGAAATTCTCGCCTTCGGTCATCGGCTCTTGCAGCTTCATGAGCATGGCGTGCAACCCGCCCGGCTCCAATGCCACGCTTTGGCCGGGCTCAATCGTGATCTCGCCTGCAGGCGCCATGGAACTGACGCCATCGGAGTTGGTTTTCGACTCATGGATCTCGGGCATCATTGCCAGCGGTGTCGCAAGTCCGGTCAGCGTAACGGCGTCTTCACCCGTGTTGCGCACGGTCATATAGGCGGCACCTGGCCTGTTGACGCCGATCGAGGCGCGGGACCACGCATTCTCGACCACGACATCCTCCGAACCGGCCAGTGCGGGGGCCGACAGCCCTGCAACCGTCAAAAGCACGGCCAATGCATTGGTATATCTCAACTTCTTCACCACTCGTTTCTCCTGCCTCCGCAAATCAGCTTTGGCTTGCCGCAACTTCCACTGCCACCAGCCTCTGCAATTCGGCCTCACCGAACGGATCGAGAGGCTTGCCGTTCACGAAGAACGTGGGCGTTTGGCGGACCCCGACTGTCTCGACATCGGCGCGGTCCTGGTTGAGCACCGCCACAACACCGGGGGCCAGCATCTGTGTCCGGGCAGCTTCGACATCCAGACCTCCGCTTGCTGCAATCTCAAGGATCAATCCGGGTGCCGGGGTCCCGTGAGACGCCCATCTGGGCTGCTCTCGCAAGACTGCCTCGAGCACAGGTTCAAACACGTCCTGCATGCGCGCCGCCTCGAGCACACGGATCGCTTCTACCGACGCCTCGCCGTGAAAAGGCGTATAGCGGATTACAACGCGCACCGCGTCTCCGTGCTCCGCCATGATATCCTCGACGACCGGATAGAAAGCGCGGCATGCCTCGCAGGCCGGGTCGAAGAATTCAACGATGGTTACGGGCGCATCCTCGGGCCCGAGGATCGGGGAATAGGGTCGGATCAGCGCGTCGGCCATTTCAGGGTCGATGGGATCGGACGCGGCAATCGGGTCGGGGCGGGTGGCATACCAGGCGGCACCGCCGAAACCGGCGACCCCGAGCGCGAGAACGGACAGGATGAGGCCGCGTCGTTTCATTTTTGTGTTTCCTTCAGTGAGAGAGCCGACAGCAGACCGATCATCGCGAAGGCGACGAGCGCCATCAAAGGAATCGGAATGCCGAAGACCAGTTGATTGTCGTCGGTACAGGATGGGCCGGTCGCCGTGCAGGGCTGGATACGCTCGGGGATAACGCCGACATAGAGGCCCAAGTGCCAAAGCGCGACGGCGGCACCGCCCAAAGCCAGCGCGATCCCGTAGCGACCCACGCGCCGATCCTGCCACCACAGCCCAAGCCCGAGGATGATGGCCAAGGGGAACATGAAGGCACGCTGGAACCAGCAGAGCACGCAAGGTGTCTGCCCCAGAACCTCGCCGATGAAGAGCACGGCAAGCGACGCGGTGAGCGCGATGATCCAGGCCAGGCCAAGGGCCGTCTCTCCGGAAAGTCGGGTCATGACGATCAGATCCTCTGTCTCAGATCGGCGAGGATCTCTTCGGCGGGCGTGCCGTAGGGCCAGGAGTCCGCGAAGCCTGCTTGCGTGTCGAAAAGGAAAAGATGCGACGTGTGACCCATCGTGTATCCGCCCGGCGCAGTCGCCTGCTCGATCCGCTCAAAGAATATCGGAAAGGTTTCGGATGTCGCGGCGATCTGCTCCGGTGTACCGGTCAGCCCGATGATCCCTGCGTCGAACAGGGGCACATACTCGGCAAGTGCAGTCGGCGTATCCCGCTCCGGATCAATCGTTATGAAAATCGGCTGAACCATTGCTGCCTCATCGCCCAGGCCCTCCATCACGGCCGCGACTTCGGACAGTGTTGTCGGACAGACGTCGGGGCAATTGGTGAAGCCAAAGAAGACCAGCATCCAGCGCCCTGCGAAATCTTCGTCCGTTTGGACCATGCCGCGATGATCGGTCAGTTCGAAATCAGCAAGAAACGGTGGTTCACTCTCGGTGCGGGCAAGATCGGCACGGTAGTCGGACCATAGCAACAGCCAGATGAAAACGAACGCCGCCGCGCCCGCCAACACCCACAATACCTTCTGAAGACCTGAAAGCCTCACGCCGCTCCGCCCGAACCTGATTCTATATTTTGTGTGCGTTTACATCCTCTAGCTACTGTAGGTTCAAGCGTGATTGTCATCGATCGGCCAACAATCACCGATCTGTGAAACTCGGGTGAAGCTTGTGATGCGCACCGCATAAAGCTACACCCACTGTAGGTAATGTGGGGAGCGGAAATGCTGACGATTGGGACGCTGGCGAAGAAGACCGGAACAAAGGTGCAGACCATCCGGTATTACGAGCAGATCGGACTTATGCCTGAGCCCGGCAGGACCGAGGGGGGCCAACGACGCTATGGCGACGCCGAACTCGACCGCTTGTCATTCGTCCGGCACGCACGGCAACTGGGGTTCTCGTTGGACGCGATCCGTGAGCTCCTCGATCTCAGCGATCATCCGGGAAAGTCCTGCGCTGAGGCGGATGCAATAGCCCGTCGGCAACTCAAACAGGTCGAGCAACGATTGGCGCGGCTCGAGGCGCTGCGGACGGAATTGAAGCGGATGGTGCATGAGTGCAGCGGCGGACAGACTTCTGATTGCCGTGTGCTCGAGGTACTGCGCGACCATTCCGAATGCCTGACCGACCATGAAGAGATCGGCGCCTGAGCAATTTCGACGACCTTTGATCGGAACGCAAAAAGCCCGGTGTTAGTTACTCATTGGCAATTCACTAATTTGGATACCCGGCATGGCGGAGCAGAGAAACGCAACGGAAAGACGCACACTCTGGATCGTGCTGGGTCTCAACATCGGGCTGGCAGTCGCTTTCTTCGCCTCGGGCGCATTCGGCGAGTCAAGCGCGCTTATCGCCAATGGCCTCGACAATCTGTCGGACAGTTTCGTCTACGCGATCAGCCTCTTCGCGCTGTCCCGCTCCGCCAAGTGGAAGCGCGGAGCGGCGAACGTTTCGGGCGGCCTGCTGATCCTCTTCGCCCTTGGAATCCTGTATGACGCGTGGCGCCGCTACGTCGGCGGATCGGATCCTCTTGGCACGATCATGATTGTCATGGCGCTGGTAGCGGCGGCCATCAACGCACTTTGCGTCTGGCTGCTGGCACGGCTTCGCGATCCAGACGTAAACATCCGAGCGGCGAATACGTTCAGCTGGAACGACTTCGCGGCCAATCTCGGAATCGTCGTCGCAGGCGGGCTCGTAGCCTGGCTCGGAACGAATTGGCCGGACCTTGTCGTGGGCGTGATTGTCGCCGGCATCGCGGCCTGGGGTGGCGTCGGAATCCTGAGAGACGCGCATGGTGAACACCACAAGGCGGTGCACAATGACGATCAGGTAACCAAGGACTCGGCCTGAAATCGGGGCTTGAAGCTACAGTGACTGTAGCAACTACATATTCTCGTGAACGATTCGAGGAGGTATCCCGTGAACCCCGCCGACCCTCATTTGGCCAAAACCCGGCTGCTGGATTTTGACGCGACCTCAATTGCAAAACTGATCGAGGAGCGCGGCTGGGCAGACCTTCCCAGCGACGACCGAATTGGGGCCATCTACGATTTCGTCAGGAACGAGATTACCTTCGGCTACAACCGCGCCGACGACATTCCGGCGTCCGAGGTCCTCGCAGATGGCCACGGGCAGTGCAACACCAAGGGCACGCTCCTCATGGCCCTGCTGCGTGGCGTGGGAGTTCGCTGCCGACTGCACGGGTTCACAATCCACAAGGCGCTTCAGAGAGGCGTCGTTCCGGAACTCGTCTATCCCCTCGCGCCGTCCGAAATCCTCCACTCCTGGGTAGAGGTGGACTTGGGCGACGGATGGGTCAATCACCGCCAGAACTTCGGATTTGTGCGCGACTTGCTCTATCGCCACGTCATCCGTCACTGGATGAATGCCAGGGTTCGCCGCATCCGCCGCGGAATCTTGCCGCCGGTCCCCGGATTCGATCGGCCGAACCGCCGCCATGAGGAGACGAACCGTGCCGCATGATCACGGCCACGCCCACATCGATCCTCAATCCGGTGATCGTCGCGTCTCCATCGCCATCTGGGCCAACGGCCTCCTGACGGTCGCGCAGATCGTCGGCGGGATCCTTTCCGGCAGCCTCGCGCTGATCGCGGATGCCCTCCACAATTTCTCGGACATGGCGTCGCTGGTGATCGCCTTCTTCGCGCGTAAGATCGCTCGCCGCCCGGCGGACAAGCGCATGACCTTCGGCTATGGGCGGGTAGAAATCGTCGCAGCGCTCATCAACTACACGACACTTATCCTGATCGGCTTCTACCTGATCTACGAGGGTGGCATGCGCATGATCGACCCACCAGAGGTACAGGGCTGGACGGTGGTGATCCTGGGCGGTGTGGCACTGGTCGTCGACACGTTGACGGCGCTGCTCACCTATTCGATGCAGAAAGGCAGCGTGAACATCCGTGCGCTCTTCCTGCACAACCTATCGGACGCTTTGGCCTCCGTGGCGGTCATCATCGGCGGCTCGCTCATCCTCCTCTACAACATGCGGTGGGTCGACCCGGCGATCACCATCGGCATCGCTCTCTACATCCTCTACCTCGCATTTACCGAGATCGGCGGTCCGATTCGGACGCTGATGCTCGGCAGTCCACCGGACATCGATAATGAAACCGTCGTTCAGGCGATGCGGGGTGTGGATGGTGTCGCGGACGTTCATCACGTGCATCTGTGGCAGATGCAGGAGCACGAGGCGGCTCTGGACTGCCACGTCGTGCTGACAGCGGACGGCTGGGGTCAAATCGAAAAGATCAAGGCCGCGATCAAGGACCGGCTGAAGGACGATTTCAGCATCGGTCATTCGAGTCTGGAATTTGAGCACGAAGACCGCGCACACGAAAACGCTGACCTTTACGGTCACGGCAAACCGGAAAAAGAGGAGGAAAACCATGTTCACCGAGACACTGACAGCTCATGACGACACGATTGGCCTCGCCTGCGAGGGCAAGCTCAGCGAAAGCGACCTGAAACGGATGCACGCCCTGCTTCATGAGCGCCTGCAAGAGACAAGTAAGCCCGGCCTGGTTCTCGATCTCACGAGGTTCGAAGGCTACGATGGGCCGTCCGCTCTGCTCGAAGATCTGAAAATCGACACAGCCCATAGGAATGACTTCCGCCGCGTCGCTGTGGTGGGCGAAGGGGCTTTGTTGGAGTGGGGAACCAGGTTCGCCGACGTGCTGACCACGGCAGAACTCCGTTAGTTCGACCCGGCGGAAATGAAGGCGGCAATCGCCTGGGCAAGTGAAAGGTAGAGTAGCTTTCAATCAGATGCCTTCGCAGAAGACAGCATCTGTTCGAAACCATAAACAAAAGAACTACAGCAGTTGCGAGACCCAAGAGCAATCCGAAAGTTCTGAACATGGTCGCTCCTTTCGCAAAGGAGTAACTTTGGTACGGTGGCACTGCCCTTGCCGGGGCATTATCAAATCGTAATGTTTTAGCGGCTCAGGGCGCCAGTTGGTTAACATAAACTTCATTATGCGACTTTATACTTAGCGTTGCGATAGTATATTATTGTATGTATGCTGAACTCCTATCACGGAGGCTCCACAGCATGCGCCATTTACTCAAGAAGCTCCTCCCCTCGGTCGCAGTCGCTTTGACCGTGACAGGTTCTTCGCTGCCAATACCCGCCCGCGCGCAGACATACCCGATCGATTGCGCGATCCTCTTGTGCCTGTCTGGCGGCTGGCCTGCTTCCGTCCCTTGCGCCCGAGCCCGCGCCGAATTTATCCGGCGGATTACACCTTGGCCGGTCGAACCACCGCTGCAAATCTGGCGCTGTCCCATGGGCGCCTCCTACGAGAACGATCGGTTACAAAACAACGCTGGCGGCATCTTTGAAGCCTTGTACCGAACCGACAGCCGTCGACCGCTTCAATCCTTGCCAGTAGATAATCTCGTTCCCACCGACCTCGCCCTGCGGCTCGTTCAGGACCGCGCGGACATCGATATCAGCGGGCCAGAGTTCAATTTCGTGCGGTCCATCCGCGTCTTCGATGTACGGTATGCACGACAGCACGAGTCCGGGCGCGATGGGGATTGTAACCGAAGCGCGACCGTGGTCCTCGGCACCTACGGGACCCAAGGCGATTTCTCATGGCAGCGATCTTCGATAACTGCCCTGCCCGAGGCCCATGTGGGACTTGAACGTTGGGGCGAGCATTGCCCTGGCATTTATCACCGATCCGTCTTCGTCGATTGGCGTGACTATGACGGCAACTACGGGTTCGAGCAGGTGAACTACTGACCTGCCGCTACGTAGATTTGTCATGGAAGACGGCTTCTTTGGCTTGCACGACCGCACCGCATACGCTTCGCGGTCCACATGCTGTTTGGCGTTTAGGCAAACACCGCGGGTTCGCTCTGTTCACCCGTCGTCGCTTCTTCCGATCCTCGTCAGCGCATCGAAGTCGATTTCTTGCTTCTGTTCGTCACTTATATCCGGCCGGGTTTCCGATACCGGCTGGGGCCCTTGGACGTCCCACATCACCGCATGTGAGCCTGTCCTCCAGCGATAAACCCAACCAACAACACTGCACCCATCGGTCCCGATCAGATTGGCGATCGCGACGCCCTCACCCTTATCTTCGTTCACTGTTTACTGGCTTCCTGCACTGCGGCGCTGCGAATTGCGGCGTGGGGTTGCAGAGCGTTCACTACGACCGCGCGCCGGGCTTCTTTGATGTTGGCTAACTGGTCCTCGATGAGGAAATGATCATCAGACCGGGAAAGTGGGTTCCCGTGTTCTCAACAATTCATTGGCTTCAAATCCTGTGGTCGGGCTCCGTGGCGGCTTCAACGATCGCCAGAACCTCGAACGGGTCAAAGCCGATGGCGCGCGCCAAGACGACCAGCTCGACAACGTCGACCCGGCGCTGGCCGCTCTCAAGGCGGGCAATAAGGGACTGGTGGCATCTGAGCCTGTCTGCCAGGTCTTTCTGACCAAGGCCCGCTTTGACACGGGCGTCGACCAACGCCTGACAGAGTGCCACTTGTCCCTTGCTTCTGATTGTCTTTGCCACGCGTCACATACCTTTTGTGACGTCGCTAGCGGATGAAATCTGTTATCTAAAAAGTAGATATATGAGGGTGTTATCGGCGTCTGGTTTCCATGGGCTGCAAGTCTGATGCTCCCGAGGTTGCCCATCAATCCCCTACCAATTGCAGGAACCGGCCATATTCCTCGCTGACTTCGCGCGCTTCCTCGAAGGCGCGGGCCCGTTCACCGTCGAGGCAACGGAAGTAGCTCTGGATATCCTGAATGTAATCTTCGAAGTCGCCGCGGATGATATCCGCATAGTCCCGCGCGGCCTGCGAATCGCTTGGCAGGAAAGGACGGGATGGCGCAAAGCAGGATTCCGCCAAAACCGGCCCAGGAACGCAGATCAGAAGGGCCATAGCTTGCAATGGGAGCAGGCATGTCAACCTTGGGTTTCTCAAACCTGTTATCTCCTTGATCGCGGACACTGGCCGTGACTAGTGTTTGCGTAACCAAACTACAGCCAAAGCACGATATTACATCTTGCGGTTGATAATATACTATCGTAACTCTGGGCTTCAAGTAGGAATGCCTGGGGTCGCGCCATTGGAGAAAGCGTGAGCCGGGCCATGAACTGGGACATCGAAGCACCAAATGTGGTTACGGAAGCCAGGTTCCGCGAACTCGTGGAAAGCGGCTATAGCGCAGAAATCCTGTGCCAAGAGTCGGCACACAAGAAAGGCCCCAGCTATTACGGGGTCTGGATCATGCGTGTTGTCTCTGATGACGGGGTGGAAAAGCTCCTCGTCACCGCCCGCACGCGGACGACCTACAACGATATCAAGATCCGCGAGTTCAAGACGATCTCCGGCGTGGTGTCTTTCTTCATTGGCCTTGGTTTTGCGCATGTCGACCTGCCGCTTGAGGCGGGGACAAGCCGTACGCACAAATTTGCGCCGCCAGACAAAGCCCCATCAGACAAGGGCGCTGGCAGCTAACCTCGTCTGTCTCTGGCTGGTCGCAGCACCTGCCTCAGCGCAAATGGTCCTGGTCATGGAGAGCGACGGCTCCCTGACCCCGTCCCGCTCTCAGAGCAGCTTTGCTCGAAACTACAATGAAGGGATTGGTCAGAGTTCGGCCTCCGATGGGATCGCGATCTTCGGCGAGGTAGAGGCCGAGCAAGAGGGCGTCCAAGTCGCGGCCCTTGCCCGCCCGACTCCCCTGCCCCGCGCCGATGTCCTCTCCGGGATTCAGACCACGGCCTTGCGCTATGCCGGCCATCCCGGCCTGCGTCGCGCGGGGCTTTCCGTGACGGATTGGCTAGCTCTCTATCGAGCCAATATCGAGGTTGAGAGCGCCTACCGGCAGGATGCGATTTCAAGTGCAGGTGCCATTGGCCTTGGTCAATTGATGCCCGACACCGCGCGCGACCTCGGCGTTGACCCGCGTGACCCTCAACAGAACCTCGACGGCTCTGCCCGCTACCTCGCGATGATGCTGGAGCGCTTCGGCGATCCGCATCTGGCGCTGGCGGCCTACAACGCGGGACCGGACGCCGTGCGCCAACACGGTGGCATTCCCCCTTACCGAGAAACCCAGAACCACGTGGCCCGCGTCATGGCTGTCGTGGCCCGATTGGAAGGATCGAATTCATGAAAAAGATTTCAAACCTCTTTGTCGCCTCGCTGGCGCTATTCCTGCTGATTGCCGAACCCGCCCTCGCCCAGAGCATTGATCTCTCCCCGATCCAGAGCCTGTTACAGGGCATCGTCGATGCGCTGACCGGCCCGCTTGGTGTTGTCATCGCGACGCTGGCCGTTCTCGGGGTCTTTCTCAGCTGGTTCTTCAACATCATCGATCTGCGCCAGGCGCTTTGGGTGCTTGTCGGCATTGCCGGTGTCGCGGCTGCCCCCACCATTGTTGCCGCGGTCTTTGCCGGTGGCTGAGCGCGCGCCCCTCTTTCTCGGGCTCGTGCGCCCGCCGAAGCTTCTGGGCCTGCCCATCATGTATGCGATGGTCTGGCTCTTCGGCTCTGTGCTCTTGTTCGTCTGGGTCCAGCATATCGCGGTACTGGCTGTCGCGGCCCTGCTCTATCCGGTGCTCTGGAAGGCCGCCGATTGGGACCCGCGTTTCATCGACGTGATGATGACGGCGCTGCAGGAGACACCGCCCACGCGTAACAGGTCCATTCATGGCGGGGACAGCTATGCCCCGTGATGACGCCCGTGATGCTGCGCTCGATGCCCGCACGATGACCCCGGAATGGTATGCGCGCGAGACCCGCCTCGCGCACATGCTGCCCTATGTGAGCCTCGTTGACGACCAGACCGTGCGGACCCGGGTGAACGAACTCTTCCGGTGCATCCGGCTCGAGGGGATCAACAGCTACACGACCGACGATGCCTATCTCGACAAGTTGACGGCACTTTTTGCCCGCATCGTCGCGCAGCTCGGGCCGGAATTCAGCTATTACGTCCACAAGGTCTCCAAGGCCATCAGACCGGATCTGGACCCAATTCGTGAGGACAGCTTCGCAGGCGAGGTCGACCGGCGCTGGCGCGCGAAACTCGAGACCAGCGGGCTCCGCGACAAGACCCTGACGCTCACCGTCATTCACCGCCCGCCCCCGAAAAGCCTCCTGCCGTTCCTCAGCCGCAGCGCACCGGACCGCCTGAGAGAGGAGACGCGCAAACGCCTGCAGCGCCTGGGCGAGGCCGTGAACGTCTTCCTGTCCGGCCTCGCAGAACTCAAACCGCGCCTGCTGTCAGCCGCATCAGGGGAGTTGGTGGGGTTTCTGGGCGCGCTTAACACGGGGCAAGAGCTGCCGCTTTACCCTGCCAATACCTATGGCTTTTTGTCCTTCAACGTCGCCAATACCCGCGTGACGTTCCACGGCGACCATTTCGAGCTTTCCGAAGGCGTCGTGGGCCATCGCTACGGCAAGAGTTTCACCATCGGGGAATATGCTGAGGCCACCTCCTGCACCATGTTCGACATGCTGAACCTGCCGGTCGACATGATCGTCACCCATTCCTTCACACCGATCAATTCCAACCTCATGGCGGGCCGCATCAAGCGGCAAAAGCGTCAGATGCAGGCCAGCCAAGATGCGGCGCTCTCGCTGATGGAAGCGCTCGATATCGCCGCAGATGATCTCGAGGCCAAGCGCCAAAGCTTCGGCGAGCACCACATGGTCGTGACGCTCTTTTGCGACACGCTGGACGAATTGCAGACCCTTAGCGCGGAAATCGTCAACGCGGCCGCCGCCGAAGGCGTGAAGATGATCGGCGAGCGAGTCGCGGCCAAAGCCCATTATCTGAGCCAGCATCCCGGCAACCAACCCAAACGCGTGCGTGCCAGTGCGATCACCAATCGCAACTTCGCGGATTTCGCGGCGTTTCATCGGACCCAGCTCGGCAAACCGGCCGCGAAAACCCCATGGGGCCGGGTCGTCACTTATTTGCCCACGCCCGAGCAGAGCGCCTACCGGTTTTCCTATCACGAGCAAGGCTCGCCCGACAAAGAACCGACCAGCGGGCATACGCTGATCATGGGACGGCCCGGATCGGGCAAGTCAGTGCTCTCGGCATTCCTCATGACGCAAGCCCGTCGAGCAGGGGCGCGGATCTTCGTCTTCGATTACCGTCTCGGTATGGAGATGGCGGTCCGCGCCAATGGCGGGCGCTACGCGTCTTTAAAAGCCGGACAACCTACTGGGCTCAACCCGCTCTGGACCGAAACCGATAATCGCGGCACGGCATGGCTTTCGGACTGGCTTGCCACCTTGCTCTACCGCGCCGACAAGCCCCTCACACCCGCGCAGACCAACCGCATTCAGGAAGTCGTCCGCCAAAATGCGCAGGCCTCGAACCCGGCCTTGCGGAACTGGCGGGATTTCGCATCGCTGTTCGTTTCGACCGATGATGGCGGCGACCTGCATCAGCGCCTGCTCGAATGGACGGAAGAGGGCCGCTACGGCTGGATTTTCGGACAGACGCTGGAAGACACGTTCTCGCTGGAAGGCGATGTTGTCGGCTTCGATCTCACCGGGATTCTCGACAGCGAGGCCGAGAAGGAACGCATGGCCGTCCTCTCCTATCTCTTCCGCCGGGTTGAGCGCGAGATCGAGGATCGGCGCCCCACCATCATCGTGATCGACGAGGCCTGGAAGGCCCTCGATAACGCGTATTTCGCCGAGCGGCTGTCGAACTGGCTTGTGACCGCGCGCAAGCAGAACACCGTTGCGGTAATGATGACGCAATACGCCAGCCAGCTCGAGCGCACCCGAACCGGCAAGACCATCGTCGAAGCGGTGCCCACACAAATCCTGCTTCCGAACATCCGCGCCCATGCCGCCGATTACGCGATGCTGAACCTCTATGAGAAGGAACTCGATGTGCTTCTCAACACCGGCAGCGACAGCCGCCTTGCGCTCATCCGCGACGACCAGGGCTCGATCGTCATTGATGCCGATCTGAGCGCCCTCGGGTCCAATCTCACCATCCTCGGCGGCATGGAAAAGGGCGAAGCGCTCGTGGGCGCCGATTACCGCGACCGCCCAGACTTTTGGAGACTTTCATGACACGCATTTTGTTGCTTCTCGCCGCGCTCGGCGCCTTGGCTTCCTGCGCCCAATACCAGGAATCGCAGGCCAATTGCTTTATCTTCCTGGCCTCGACGGCCCCTGTCGCGCCGGATTGTACCTTCACGCCCCTCGGCGCATCGGAGGGTGACGTTGAGGTCTAAGCTGCCCCATATCCTGGCCCTTTGCCTGCTGCCCGGTCTCGCCCTGTCCCAAGGTGTGCCGACCAATGACAGCGGGCTGACCGCGCGCGATATCGTCGAGACCGGCGATCGCGAGGCCGACCTCGCGATCCAGACGGACAAGCTCTCGGTGCGCGAACTCATCGCCGAGATCGAACGGGAGCAACTGGAGACCCTGCAACGCATCCTCGACGCCCAGACAAGCTTCGGCGGTCAGGGACTGCCAGCCATGGTATCTGGGCTGGAGAGCGGCAGCGGCGATCCGGCACGGTCCGTTGAAGCTGTCTACGGCAGTGCCGACATCGATCCCAATCCCGGCGGCGCGCAGATGTTTGGGGATGCGTCAGAAAATATCGAGCAGCTCATCATCCGGGTCGCTCAAGAGACCAGCGGCTTTGCGGGCGTGGGCCGCGCGGGTCTCTCGCCGGTCCAATGGCGCGCCCTGCTGCAGGCGCTCATCTGGCAGGAAAGCCGGTTCACCATCGGTGCGCGGTCACCGGTCGGCGCCTTTGGCCTCACCCAGATTATGCCGGGCACGGCCAGCGATCTCGGCATCAACCCGGAATACTATGACAGCCCTTACCTTCAGGTGCATGGCGGCGCGCGCTATCTCGCAACGCAACTCAACACCTTCGATGGCAACATCATCAACGCGCTCGCGGCCTATAATGCCGGCCCCGGCCGCGTCTTCGAATACGGTGGCGTGCCGCCCTTTGCCGAAACCCAGCACTACGTTCAGGTCATCCCCGAACGCTACAATCTCTATCTGAGCCGCATCGGCGGGATCGAAGCGCTCGGCACGATCGATCCGGCGCTTCTCGCCAAAGCCAACCTCTCGATCACCGGGCATGGTGCCGCCATTTATGGCAACAACTCCCCCGCCGCGATCAGGCAAGCCGCCCTGCGTATTGCGGATATCGTCGAGCGGATTTCCACGACCGAAGATGTGCAGGAAAGCATCGCGCTCAACACCTATGCCCGCGCCGAACTCGTGCGACTCGTCGCCGCGCGTATTCGGCTTCAGGCGGCGCGCACCCGCGTTCTCTCCGCCGAAGAGCTGGCCCAGGCCAGCGCCCGCATGGCCGAGGGCGCGTTCATGGAATTCACGATCAGGGAGATAGACTGATGAGAGATTTACTCTTGAGAACGGCCTTGGCCACGACACTTGGGATCGGTCTGCATCTCGGCACCCTGTCCCCTGCCCTGGCGCAAGGCGTGCCCGTCGTCGACACCCAGAACATCGCGCAAAACATCCAGCAGCTCCGGCAGATGATCGAAGACGAGATCCTGCAAAACGAGCAGCTGACGCAGCTCCGCGAACAACTCGCCACACTCACGGACCAACTCGCGGAGCTGCAAAGAACCTATGAAGCCCTGACCCGCCTTGCCGAACTTCCCGAGATCATCCGCACGGAAATGGAAGACGAGCTGAACGGCCTGCTCGACCAGGAATTCGGGGACATCCTCGCCACAATCGAAGCCATCAAGACGGGTGACTTCTCCGGCCTCTCTGGCTCCGGCGCAAGCGAGATCGAAACCCAGATGGACCGGGTGCTGGCCGATCTCGGATTTGACGACGACACCCTCTCCGAGATGGCCACCAGCGGCAATCCCGGGGCCAATCGCGTGGCGACACAAGCCACGACCGGGGCGCTGGTCTCGGCGGCGGCCCAGAACAGCTATGAAGACGCAGGGCAATCGCTGGAACGCGTCAACCGTCTCGTCGGGCTGATCGATGACATGGACGAACTCAAGGAAAGCATCGACCTCAATACTCGCGTGACGGCGGAACTCGCCATTGCTCTCGTTGCCATGTGGCAGCTCGAAGCGGTCCAGACGGTGGGCGATGGCACAGGCGGCGTGATCGATGCCGCCACCATCGCCGAGGAACAGCGCTTCATGGACTTCACTCTGCCGGACCTGCGGGCTGACTGATCGTGAGGGAATGAGGGGTGGCGACTGAACAGGAAATCATCGAAGAAGAGCTGGTCTATGGTGCCCTGCGCCGTGAACGGCTCTGGCAGCGCCTTGGGCTCATCGGGCTCATCTTCGGCATTCTCGGATGCCTGAGCGCTGCCGCGGTCGCGATCCTCGATGTCGATCCGCCTCCCGTGGTCGTGCCCTATGATCCCGCCACCGGCTTTGCACTCCCCGAGGCCTCGGTGGGAGCGACCTCGGTGACCGCCAACCAGGCCATCATCGAGGCGGAGGTCTTCCGCTATGTGACTGACCGCGAGGTCTACAACCAGCTCGACAACGATCTGCGCATCCGCAGCGTCTTGCGCCGCTCGGATGGTGCTGCCGAGAGCGGGTTGCGCCAGATCTGGAACAGCGCCAACGAGAATTACCCGCCCACGGTCTATGGCCCCAATGCCCGGCTGGATGTGGAAATCCTCAGCATCAACCGGATCGGCACCAACCGCGCCACGGTCCGCCTGCGCAAGCGCCTGACATCCATCAATGGCGTCCAGACGGGCCTCTTCACCGCCACGCTGCTCTTCGAGTTCCGTCCCGAGACCCGCCGCTCCATCGACGAGGTCTGGACGAACCCCTTCGGCTTCACCGTGCTCGAATATTCCATCCGTTCCGACAGATTGGAGAACTGACTTTGTTGTTCCCAAGATCGCTTGTTTTCGTCATTGCCCTGTTGCCCGGCCTTGCCTTCGCCGAAGCCATCCCGCGTGGCGGCCCCAACGACAGCCGCGTACGCCTGGCCACCTACCAGGAAGGCCAGGTCTATCGTCTCAACGTCTCGCTCACCCATGTGACCACGGTCGAGTTCGGGGAAGGCGAGAGCATCCGCTCGATCATCGCCGGCGACACGGAGGGCTTCGAGATCGACGGCGTTCCGGGCGGCCAGGCCTTCGCGATCAAGCCTGTCGCGCGCGGCGTCCATACCAATGTGACAGTCTATACCAACCGCCGCAGCTACTATTTCAACGTCGAGGAGACCCGCAGTCCGACCTTCTACGTGGTGCAGTTCCGCTATCCGGAGGACGATGCGCGCCCGACCCGGGCCATCGCGGCCCAAGCGCCGAACTACAACTACGGTGCCAGCGCGCGGACCGAGTTCACGCCAACGCGCATCTGGGATGACGGGACGTTCACGTATTTCGCCTTTCCAAGAAACGCGCCTGTGCCAGCGATCTTCCGCTACGCGGGCGGCCGCGAGCGCACGGTCAACACGCAAACTCCTGAAGACGGCGTGATCCGCGTCAGCGGCGTGAACCGCCAATGGGTCCTGCGACTGGGCGAAGAGGTGGTCTGCATCGAGGCGATCCCGCCCGCGGAGGCCACCTCATGAGCGATACCGAGAACACCGAGCTGGAAAAGCGCCTCGCCGCCCTGGAGAAAGGCAGTGCCCGCGCCCCCATAGCGGCGCAGCGCCGGTCGCCCCTTCTCGCGCTGATCGTGGTCCTCGTCATCGGCGCAGGTGGTGCCCTGCTTTATCTCCTCTCACAGCCCGACGAAGAGGAAGCCTTGCCGACGGCTACCCCGGATGTCTTCCAAAACGAGGGGGACGGCTTTGGCGCCATCGAGACCTTGCCCCCGCCCGAACCCGAGGTGGTTCTGGTCGCGCCGGAACCGGCCGAACCCAATGCCGAGCTGCTGGCGCAGCTCGCAGCTCTGCAGGCCCAGATCGAGGAATTGCGCAACGCGCCTGAGCCGGTGGTCGAAGAAGATACCGCCGCCGCCGAAGCCATCGATGCGCTGACCGCCCAGATCGCGGCGCTGCAGTCTGCCTCGGAAGCCGCACAGCAGCAGTTTCGCGAAGAGCTCACAGAGCGCGATCGCGAGCTGGAGCAACTCCGCCTGGATCTCGAGCTGGCCCAGCTCGAGGCCAACCGCCCCCTCCCAGCACCCATCGGGCCCACCGAGGACGAGCTGCGCGCGCGGGAAGAAGAACGGCTCCGCCGAGAGGAAGAAGCACGGCGGCTGGCGGACCTCGAACGCCGCGCGGCCGAGGAACGCGCGTTTCAGGAGCGCCGCATCGCCTCGCCCACCATCGCCTTTGGTGGCACATCCGGTGCAAATGAGACGGCGCTGACCGAGCGCACCTTTGGCGAGGTGACGGATTTTGTGCTGAATGGTGCGCTGCCCACTTCGGTGACGCAAGCTGAGGTCATCGCCAACCCCTCCAACACGATCATCCAGGGCACGATGATCCAGGCCGTCATGGAAACCGCCCTCGACAGCTCTCTGCCCGGCCAGACCCGGGCCGTTGTTTCCGAAGACGTGTTCAGTTTCGACGGTTCTCGGCTCTTGATCCCGCGTGGATCCCGCCTCATCGGGCGCTATCGTTCGGGCGTTGATATCGCGCAGCGCCGGGTCACGATCGCTTGGGACCGGATCATTCTGCCCGACAACCAGACCATCCAGATCAGTTCTTTTGGGGGCGATGAATTGGGTCGCTCCGGCGTCACCGGCTTTGTCGACACGCGCTTTGACGAGCGCTTCGGCTCGGCCGCGCTGATTTCACTGATCTCCGCCGCGCCTAGTGCAGCCGCTGCAAATGTGCAGGACGAAACCGCCGCGGATGTGCTCGAAGACGTGGGCGATGATCTTGCCGATGCCACGGACAGTGTGATTGGCGATTACCTCTCGATCGGCCCGGTCATCTATGTCGACCAGGGCGCCCGCGTCACGGTCATGGTCGACCGCGATCTGGAGATATTCTGAGCCCATGTCGCTGAGCTATCTTCAAACCTCGCTCGACCGGATCGACGCCGCCGCCCGCGACGATGTCATCGAGATTTGCATCAACCCAGACGGAACCTGCTGGGGCGAGTTCCAGGGCGATCACTTCATGAGAAAGCTGGACCAGAAGCTGACAGCAACCGAAGTGAAGGACCTCGGCAACCAGATCGCCTCCTCTGCCAACACCACGATGAGCAAGGACCGCCCCATCGTCTCGGTCTCGATCACTTACAAGGGCCGTCCGATCCGCGCACAGGTCATCACCCCGCCTGCCGTGCTCTCGGCCATGTCGATCAGCCTTCGGTTCTTCTCAAGCCTGCCGCTCGAGGGAATTGCGCTTGATTTCCTTTTTGGCAAGGAACGCAAGCTTGAAGAACTCCGCCTCGAGAAAACCCACGAACTGCGCGAAGTCGTGGCCGCGGGCGTGATCGACGATGCGCTGGCCTTTTGCGTCGACAACAAGCTTAACATGATCGTCTCTGGCGGCACCTCCACCGGCAAGACCGTGGCTGCACGCAAGATCCTCTCGCACGTGCCATCCGAGGAACGCATCGTCACCATCGAGGAAGCCGCCGAGCTTCTGCCGACCCAGCCCAATGCCGTGACCCTCATCGCCAATCGCGATGCGGAGTTCCAGACCGCCGATGTGCTGCTCACCGCAACGTTGCGCATGCGCCCCGACCGGATCATCCTGGGCGAGGTGCGCGGCAAGGAGGCCATGACCTTCCTCGAGGCGATCAACACTGGCCATGGCGGGTCCATGACCACGCTGCACGCAGAAACCCCGCAACTTGCCGTGCAGCGTCTGGCCATCGCCGCACTCAAGACCGAGATCCCGATGACCTATGCCGACATGATCCAATACATCGAGAACTCCATCGATGTGATCATCCAGGCCGGTCGCCACGATGGCCGGCGCGGCATCACCGAATTTTACCTCCCCGGCGCAACTGAGATTGGAACTTCCCGATGAAGACATTTGAATACGACATCCTGTCCTTTCCCATGACCCGAAAAACCAGTCTCACCGACATGCAGGCCAGCCTAAATGTGAAGGGGGCCGAAGGCTGGGAGGTCGTGTCGATCAGCTCCTCGGAATTCGCCAACGTGGGACACACTGTCTTCCTGAAGCGCGAGACCACACCCGCCAGAGCCACGGCATGAGGCAGGCGGGCTGTACCCTCGTACTGACTGCGCTGGTCTTGGGCCTGACGTCGGCACCCGGCTTCGCTGAGCGCAATCTCGTGCCGACCCTCGAGCGCAGTTTCGACGTCTGTCCAGACCGGCCCGCCGAGCCCGTCTGGATGCAGGAGATCCCCCTGCGCCAAGCCTATCAGCGCGTGTTGGTTCAAGACATCTACCACGCCCAAAATCTGGAACGGGTCGTCGAGACCGGCAACTGCGACTGCGCGACCCGGTTCCCATCGTGGGATGCGGCAGAGGCGGTGTTTCGTGAGCGCCACGCCAGTGATGAACGGTGGGAGATGCTTCAGGCCTCGGACGCCTACAACCGCCGCGCCAACGACGTTCGCCTTGAGGCTAAAGCCATCTGCGAAACCGCAGGCAATTGGTAAGGCTGATCCCCGATGAGCGTCGTCACCTATTTCGTTGAAACCTCCCAGGGCTATCTCGACACCGCCGCTGAAACCCAGTTCGGGTCGGTCGCGGCAACGGTCGGCACGCTTCTGGTGCTGGGAACAACGCTCGTGGTGATCCTCGTCTTCCTGAACATGATCTACCAGTACAAGGCGATGGACGGCCGCACGGCCTTCTGGCTCGCGGTCAAGATCGGGCTCATCGGGATATTTGCAACCAACTGGGTGCAGTTCAACGCCCTCTCCTCCGCCATCCTGGCCGGGATCGACAGCATTGCGGGGGCGCTCGTGGCTTCGGTCGGTGGTGGAACTCCTGGCCCTTCTGGCACCTTTGCAGAAGAATTCGACCGGTTGATCGCCGAGTTGGGGGACTATTTGAACGCTGCAGGCTCAGAGCTGAACTGGATGGCCGGCGCCATGCTCGACATCGTCGGTGTTCTTCTGCTCTCTATCCTCGGCGGGCTAGCCGCTTTCATCCTTGTGGCATCTCGCCTGATGATCGCCCTTCTGATCGGGATCGCGCCGGTCATGATTTTCCTGACCCTCTTCGAGGTCACCAAGGATTATTTCGCGCGCTGGCTGTCGGCGCTGGTCTCCTTCGCACTCTACCCCATCGTCGTGGCCGGCGTGTTCGCGACAATCACGGGCGTCTCCTCTGCGCTCATCGGTGAGCTTGGCGACCCGGAAGGGGCGTCAAATATCGGCGCGCTCATCCCCTTCTTCATGATGGTCCTCATGGCCAAGGGCTTCATCATTGCCACGCCCTTCATCGTCCGCGCGGTCTCCGGCAACATCATGATGCCCGCCCTCTCTGGTGGCCTAGGCGGCAGCTACAGCTTTGCCCGCGCCGCAATGGGCAGCCAGCAGGCCTACAATCGCTATCTGATCGGCGGGGCAAGTGGCGCAGAATACGCCGCCCTCAGGGCGCGGCAGTTCTTCGGCGTGCAGCAGATGCCCGTGAGACAAGGCATGGGGCAGACGGGTCAGGCAAGCGGCACAGGGTCACCGGGGGCCGGGTCTCAAATGTTGGCACAGCTGGCCCGGTTGGGAAGGTTGGGGCGGAGATGATGAAGCTTTGTTTTGCAAGGCTACCGAGCCATGGATGAACGGAGGTCCCATAAACATTCACCAGTAAAAACGGTACCACTAGAGCGGGTTCAAGCAGTCCTGCGCTCAGCAGTGAATGGAAGATCTGTCGGGCTTGAAGAGGCAATACGTGTCCTGGATTGCGATGCACATCACGCCAACCGCGTCTTGCGCCATATGGCCGAGGCTGGGTACTTGGAGCCTGCCGATATCCTTGACGGTCTGTATTATTGGCAGCTAACGCCGAACGGAACTCGCCTGGCAATGGAACCCAAGCGAAAGCGTATCGGGCACGATAAGGTTCAGACCATCATTTCTGAACTTCTTGCTCGGGCCAAGGTCATCAACAGCGATCCGAACCGCCTGCAACGTATCACATTGAAGCTGTTCGGCAGCGCGCTCGAGGAGCATGACGACTACGGGGACGTGGATGTTTCGATTGCGTATGTGCGACGCCAGCTAAGCGATATCGAACGTGAGCGCCTCGAAAACAGACTGAAAGCCCGTCAAAGCAAGTCAGACCGCCAATCCTTTCACGGACGCCTCATGGGGGCGGAACGTCAGGATACGCGCGAGATCATGGCGTTCCTGAAAAAGGGTCTGCCACATCTTTCGCTCATGAATGATGATCCTATGGACCTCGGGACACCGTACCGCTGGCTGGTCGACCACGACGTGAAAACGGACAGACCAGTTGATGTTTCTGACGATATCGTTCGACCCAACGGGCCTTCGATCCTCGACCAATACCCGAGGAAACCGCTACCGCCCATCACACTGCTTGAAGCACGACACAGAACCATTTCCGCGGATACCAAAGTTGCGATTCATGACTTACACATAGGTTTGGAGGACGCAGCCACGCTCGAGGAACAAATGTGGTCTCCGAAGGTCACGCGCGAAGGCGCTTTCATTGCCAATGACATCAGAAGTCAGAAGCGGGTCAAATTCGCCGGGTTTCAGCACCTATGTCCGATCTGGAAGAAAGACCTCGGCGGCGTAGCGATGCTGAAGGAAGCCCTCGACTGGTGCGATGAACATAAGGTTTGGGTCAGAGACCTATTTCCGGGAGTTTCAATCCAACGGTCCGACCGGACACATATCATACGCCTCGGGTGGGGCCATGACCTGATCTATTTCAATGTCGGCGGCAAATCGACAACTGGGAGCCTGCTGCCCAGAAATAGAACACGCGTTTCCAAAATTGACTTGGCCGGAGCCTATGCGGTCGGAAGGGCACTTTCGAAGATGTATGATGAAAGCAGGTCCGCGAAAATGCCATGGTTCAGCGCTGACATTTTGCTTCCGTTAGTCGAGCTAGACAGGCTTCCAGATTTCCCTCGGCTGCATAAAACGGGCGCGTTTAGAGAAGGTGCATTTCAAGGTCTGCGGGAGATCACCTTCTTCTGAGCCGGGATCATACCCCCGTGTGCACCAACGGGCCACTAAGCCGTGGATTGAAACTAAACTTGCTATTCATCTCCAACCGCAAGGTGCAGGAGCCCGTCGACCCGCTCCAGACCGGCCGGCAGCAACATGTTTTCAAGCCATCCGATCGCTTGTCCGCGCTCACTGCAATAAGCGAAGAAGGCCCTTTGCATGGCACGCGTGAAGGCGACAAAGAAGGAATTCAGCTCTTCATCCCGTCCGGGTGAAAGGCTCCACCAAGTCTGTGCATCGAGACCGAAGAAGATCATTGTGTGAAACTCAAGACCCTTGCTTTTGTGGATCGTCATAAGTGGCACCTGGCCTATGCCTTCGAAGCGATCGAGAGCGTCTGACCAAGCGTCCACAGCTTCGGCGCATTCGCAAAACAGCGTGATGAACCCTGTCCGTACCCGTTCGAAGTCCGCGTCCCGTCTATAGGCGGGAAAAGCCTGGCGCAGCCGATCGGCACCGACAAATTCAAGGGCGATCTGAAACACATTTGCCGCGCTCTCGCCATTCTGTTCGTTATCGCGCATAGCCGCACGCAAAGTGGAGGAGAATTCTTCAATACTTCGCTGCAGCCGCTCCTGGGCTCGTGCATCGCCAGTATCGATGGCGAATAGCGCTTGCAGCTGTTCTTGAGTGGCGTTCCAGGCACCCGGGCTACGTTCACCAGTACCGAGCCTCAAGAGCGGTATAAAGATACCTGTCAGTTCTTCGGCAAGTAGTTCCTGAATCGCAATTCCACCAACACTACGCGCCAAGTTTCTGATCTTCAGGCCTTGCGCTGCAAATACGTCCGTCAGTTCGGCTTCAACATCGTCGGCGCGCATACGCACGAGAATGGCGCAGTCATGCGGCTCCAGAATGCCGTGCTCAATTTCTCTATCGATCCAAGCCGCGATTTGCTGTGCTTCCTGCTCGCGTGTATCGAAACGCCAAAGCGCAGCGACCTGACCGTCGACGGCGCGCTGCCCCCTGGCTTCAACGTCTTCTACGTTTGGATCGATGCGCTCCGCAATCACCTGTTGAATGGCGACCAGATCCGCATGAGACCGCCAGTTAAAGCGTAGCGCTCCGTTCACTGCATTGAAGTCAGAAGCAAATTCCTGAAAGGCGTTGTCCATCGCCCCGGCCCAGCCCATAATGCGTTGCTTGTCGTCGCCGACGGCTGTGAAAACGGCATCACTGCCATGAAAAGCACTCTTCACCAGATCATATTGTGCATATGTCGTATCTTGGAATTCATCGAGGAAAACGAAAGGATAGGTGAGCTGCAGGGCACGCCGTATCGCGGGGTTCTCGCGCAGCAAATAATCGACAAGTCTGTTAATCATGGCAAACGAGAGCAACGTACCGGTTGGACGCTCCAATTGCTCCTGCCAATAAGTATGAAGTAGCTCGCGCCAAGCCGGTGGTATTCCCTCCGCATCGAACGGAAGCGGCGCGCGTGCGATCGCCTTTTCGAATTTTTGCCAGCCGATGTCACGCCGACCGCTCCGGGTGAGGAAGTCCTCCAAATCATCGCGCCGCGGAAACCCAATTTCATAGTTGCGGGGCGGCCCAAAGGGTTGAGGGATCGCGGCCCGAAAGCGGTCTAACATATTTTTGGTGAACGCATCGAAGGTAAGCGAGTGAAAACGGCGCGCCTGATCGGGCGGACAACGCTTGCCTACGCGCGCCTTGAGCGTCTGTGCAGCATCCCTTTTAAAGCTGATGGCCAGGATGCATTTGGGCGGCAGACAGATGCCAGTTTGCAGGAGGTATGCTGCTTTTTGCGCTAGGAATTCTGTCTTGCCCGCGCCTGCGCCGGCGGTAACGCATACGCTTCGGTCCGTTTCGCGCAGCGCTTGCCACGCGCCCGGCTCGAGATCGTCGACGCCCTGAGGCCTCCAATCATCGGGAAGCACCAACATCAATCTGCGCCGTTCTCGAGACCGAGCTTCATTTTGACATGTTGAACCAGCGCGCACAGTTCAGGCGGAGCGTTTGCGGCAAGATCTGCCTTCGGAATGCGATTAATCGCGGCCAGATGCGTTTCAGGCTTGCTTCGGCTCAAGAACAGGTATGGATACCAGATAAAGCAATCATCCCACTCAGGATCGTAGAGACCAGCGTTCCCGCCCTTTTTGAGAGTGGCGGCTTTCTTGCGCTCCAAGGCCTCTTCACTGTCGTCAGGACCGTGCGCGCCCGGATCGAGCTCCTTATAGGCGTCTGGAAATGCCGCGAGCATCGCGAAGTCCAGATCGAGTGGATCGGAGAAAAAAACACCTTCGTCTTTCAGCGCCTGCATCCAGTTGTTTTCAGCAAATCCATCAGTCATCTCTTCGTCGGACAGGGCAGGAAGGTTGGCGAGCTCGACCACTTCCATCATCACATCCAAGTTGTTGCTGAGATCGTTTCCAATTTCGGCGAGCGATCCGACGGTCGCCCTTATCGTGTTCGCACCGCCATGTGAGCGCCCCAGGTCGAGATCAATCAGCGTTGCATGCGGTATCTTCAGCGCGTCAAGAAGCCGCCAAAAGTGATCGACATGGCGACCGCCGAGCGGCACAACAGGCACGAAAGAAGGATCAAGAGGGACGCCCATCGCCTCCGCGAGCAGAGGCAACACAATTCGTTCGGACTCCCCCTCGCCGAGGATGACGAACCGCGCGAAGTAGAGCTCCGGATACGCCCGCACGGCGAGCCGGACATACTTACCCGCCTCGGTCGCATCGTCAGGTAGCGTCAAAGATTTTACCGATGAGGCCCTGCTGGTCGTATCGAGCCGGAAGTAGCGCACCTCGTCCGGCTTGATACGGCTCAAAATGCTAGCGCTGTGGCTAGAGATCAGTACTTGCGCCGAGCTGAGCGCTCCGATGTCGCGCGCTTGGTTCATAATGCGAGAGAGGAAGAACGGCGACAGGCTGTTTTCCGGTTCTTCGATGGCCAGAATCGTAAGATGAGCACGCCGCAGCTTATCCTGATCGAACGGGCTATCGGCAGCGGCCAGTCGCAGAGCATCTTTTTCGGTTTCAAGCGTCGCCGCAGTTAGAGCTATATGAAACAGAGAGCGTTGACCGTCGCTTAGGTCGACAAGCGCCCGCTCGCGACCGGCCTCATCGGGATGGAATGCAAATTCGACGCGCCTGACCAGTTCCTCGAGCCGACTTTCCACAAGTCTGAGCACTGGCGTCGTATCTGTGTCGGCTTCGTGGACCTGCCGCCAGCGCTTCGTAAGCCGCTCGACGATGAATTCTGCGGGTGCTTCGCGCTCAAAACGCTTCTGGATGAGCTTGGCTCCGCGCTCGGTCGTCTTGGACAGGCGATCCGACCATTTCGCAGCCCGCCACAAACGCCCCTTAAGCAAATCAGTGACACGATCCGCCGGATTACGGGTCGCCGGCACATAAACAAGTTGGATGGTGCCACGATCAACGGCGGCGACCCTTTGGCACTCATCCCAATCGTAATCATCCCCGAGCGTACCAATCCAGCGAATGTCCTCTTCCACCGTACCATCGGGCGTTCCGTCATCCGTCCAGACTGCCTGCAGGCGCATGCGCGCTTTAAGCGGTTCTCCAGGGCCGGTTGCTGCCATATGGTTGAAAAAATCCGGCACGGCGTCGGCCGCCGCCGCCTCGTCAAGACCGTCTAATTCTGGGAAGGACAGGATACACTCGATCGACAGCGTCGCTCCAGGATCGAGCTCGGTTTGGTCAGGCCTAAGATGAAAATCGCGTGTCTGGATCTGTCTTTCTGCACTTGAGACACCAAAAAGCCGTGCTAACGCCTGAAGCGCCGCCGTTTTTCCGGCTCCGTTTCCGCCAACCAATGCCGTAACCCCGTTCTCAAACCTGAGAGTTTCAGCCTCTGCGCCGAAGCATCGGAAGTTCCGTATAAAAAGTGTGTCAATCTTCATCCGAATTCCCTAGCGTTCTATTTTTTCAAATCGGTTTTCTGCAAATTCCCGAAGGCCCAAGAGGCTCTAAATGTACTTCCGATAGTCACTGCTGACCTTTTGCCCCGAGGGAACGTATTTCAACACGTCACCAACCTTACGGGCTGCTCGGATCGGAATCGGCAAGCGTTGGTTCATCTGGGTCGAGTTCCAGTTCACCTTCGTGAGGCTGAAAACTTCCTTCGCAATCTGTTCGATCGTGCTCTCGCTTTGCGGGTGCGGACAGAGCAACAGGGGGTTCGGGACATAGAGGCCAGGATAGGTCCCATAGTAGGGAATGCTGCCGTTGGTATAGAGCAGCCCATTGCCGTCCAGTTCAACGAAGGTGCCGCGGAGGACAGGGAAGTCGCCGTCGCGCAGCACCTTGACTGAGTAGCTCTCATGAATCCAAACGAGATCGCGCAGTTCCACACCTGCCTCGTCGAGCGCCTTGCCAACACCCTCGGCCTCGTCCTCGCGAAAGCGTGACGTCTTCATGACGATCACGCGTGCCGGCATCGTTCTATGGACCGACTTGTAGGCGGCCAAGGCGCTCTCGGTAAGCTTGTGAGCCTCATCGATAGTGAGGAACGGGTGGCGACCCCGCGACTCTGACTGCGCAGGACCGCCTCTAAGAATGAACCCTCTGCCCCGCTCGTCGAACATTTGCGCAGCACTGGTCCATATCTCGTCGGTTTCGGCATCCTTGAAAAAGCTGATGCCAATGTAACAGGCGGTGAACTCGCCTTCTTCCGGCAATCTGCGCCAGGGCACCTTGCCGCTGCCCTTGTAGTAGAGCGTCGTCATGAGGTTCCATGCGAGGTCAGCTCGATCTTGGGTTTGGCGGTCAGAGTTCTCCTTGATCTTGCGAGGGATCTTGGCACCGGGGTTGATGACATCCTCCCAGACAATCTGAATTGAGAATCTGAGGTCCATCGCTCTGGCCTTGAGCAAGCCACGGAAGTTCGGAGAGGTTTCTCTGCCAGCTTTCGCGTCGGCCGCTTCGCCCTCTAGGTTGGAGCCACGCCAATAGTCGAAATCTGAAGCGCGGACACGATAGGTGAAACCGGCGTTCGTCTCGCCGACATAGCTGCCACGCTCAGTAGCCTTGACCTGAACGGCAATCATCTTCGCAGTCGGCTGATCATCGTCCATCACCTCAGCGATGCCGTCTATCCCTGCTTCCAACCGCGAACGCCCATCGAATTGGAACCCAATTCGCAAGAATTGAAGATTAGCCGCCTTCTCCCCGATTTCGCCAATTCGCTGGCTGGTTGTAACTTTCTTATTCACATCTCGATTCCCGAAAACAGGCTTTTCGAGATGTAACACTTTATCTGGAGCAACATAAGGGAGGAGCAACAAGATATGGAGGTTACCCTTGCAAAGGGTCAAACCTGATAGAGAGCGAAATCTCAGACTTCTAGAACACGGCTGGTGACCACCTCTTACTGCATCAACTTCTGGATGCGACAACCCATCAAGTTAGAGCCCCTGTGTTAGGGCTGTCTCCAACTCGCCCAAATCATGTACGGCCGTTCGTACCTGCTCGACATCCGCATCTTTCACCGAACCAAGAGCAGCCACTTCCCCCCCAAAATCCATTTCAATCTGTCGCTGTTCCTCGGCGATAACGGCTTGAACGACCGGCGAAGTTTTCTTTGGAGCGACATCAGTTTTCCCTGACGATTGGCCATCAGCAGCCTGACGTTCGGCCTCAACGTCGGCCTCGGATCCGCCAGACCCGTCCAGTGGCGGTGTCATCGGCATGGCGCGCATGCTCAGCGGCAGCGTGCCTTGCGGCCCCCCTCCCCCAGGCTGCGGAAACGGCAACTCGCCTGTCTGCGCCGCATGGATGGCCTTAAACAGCCGGTCGTCAAAATACTGGATCCGCTTCGCCCGGACAGGCATCTGGGCATCGATCACCATGACGATCTCGTCGAGCGGTAGGCGGCGCGCCTCATCTTCGGGCAGCAGAGAGCTCTCTTCAGTCCGTGTAGATTGGCTGCGCCCTTCGAAGGGGTTCTTGCCGATGGACTGTGAGCGGGTGACGACGGTTTTCGTGGTCTTTCCGACCGCCTTGCTCAGCTCCTCGACGGTCTTCTCATCCGAGGGCGTCAGGTAGAGTTTCACGCCAGCGTTGCCCTGCAGGGCACGACGGGTGTTTTCACCATAAATTTCATCGAGGGCGGGGATTGTCTGGGTGACCACGGCCAGATGGCCACGATAGGTCCGCAAGGTCTCAATGCTTTCGACCACAATGGGCATCTTGCCGAGGCGGTTGAACTCGTCGAGCATGATCATCACGGGCCAGGGTTCGTCGGGGCCGGGATCCTTTTCCTGCATGGCGGAGAGGAGATCGGAGAAGAACAGGCGGATCAGCGGCGCGAGGGGCTTCACCATCAGCGGCTGGACCACGAGATAGACCGAAAACGGCTTCTTTCGGATCGTGCGGAAATCAAAATCCGACACCGCCGTCGCCTCATCGATGGCAGGGTTCTGCCATTGATCGAGCCCCGAGGTCATCAGGAGCGAGACGTAAGAGGTCAGCGTGTCGTTGTTGGTCGAGGCCAACCGCGTGAAGATCAGCTTGGCCGGCCTGTTGTCGACTTCATGGCCCCGCGCGAAATACTCCTTCTGCTTGTTCCCGCCCGAGGCCGCGATGCGGTAGATCTCGCCCAAGGTCGGGCGTTTGCGCTGAAACGCCAGCAGGCCTGCTGCCACAAAGAGATCGATCCCGCCCTTGAGGAGGCCCTGCACCCGGTCATTGTCGCTTTGCAGGAAGAGCGTCGCGAGGAGCTGCAATTCCATCTGCTGGCGTGCGGGGTCTTTCAGTTCGAAGATGCGCAGCAGCGGGTTGTAGCGATGCGTGCGCTTGCCCTCCCAATCGGTTGGGGCAAAGCGATAGACCTTGTCGCCTTGGGCGGCGCGGTGCCGGGCGGTGGCCTCGAAACACTCGCCCTTCACATCGAGCGTCACGGCGGAGCCTTGCCAGGTCAGCAGGTTCGGAATGACGAAGCCCGTGGTCTTGCCGCGACCCGTGGGCGCCACGATCAGCGCATGGGGAAAGACCTTCGAGCAGATGTACTTCGCGCGGGAGCCCGGCGGCCCCAGCTTGCCAAGGATGAACCCGGTCCCGGGCGCCCCGAAAAACCCGTTGGCCTTCATCTCGCGCGCAGACTGCCAATGGGTCTGGCCAAAGCGTGTGAGGGCGGAGCCCGAGAGGGCGAGGCTCAGCATCAGGCCGACGGCGGCGAAGCTGCCGATGATCAGGTGGATGAGTTGGGCGTCCTCCGGGCGGCGGTCCAGGATCGCCATGTAGTTTTGCGCAATATAGGCAAAGTCGATCTCGGCCCCAAACCCGAGATCCTGGTAGGTCAGCACCGCCGAGGCGATGGTGTAGCCCATGGCCCCGGTCACCAGCGTTACCAGAAGGACCCCTGTGGCGATCCGCGCTTTGCCCATGGAGGCGCTCAATGGACCTGACCCCGCTCGGTCTCGCCATCCACGTCTGTCGTGCGGTGTTTTTCGTATTCGGTGTCGGCAAGATCATCGACCACCTGGCGCAAGGCCTCCGTGTTGGCCGTCGCGGCATCGGATTGCAGATAGACCTTGGCGACATAGAACCGGTCGAGGCGGTCCTCGAGAACCTTGTCCAGCGCATCGGCATCGCCGGATGTGAGCCGGTCGAGTTGGCGAACGTCCAGCACCCGCGCGATCTCGCCGCGGAAAGCGTTACGCTCCGCCTCGGTCTCGAAGGGTGCGGTCAACTCCCCCGCCCGTTCATGGTCGAGGACACGCGCAATTTCGTCTGCGACACGGTCGGTACGGTCAGACTGCGGCGCAGTTTCACCGCCAGCGGCGAGGATGTCGTCGCGCGTGCCGGACCCGAGCCTTTCGCGCATCTCGTTGTCGCGGCGGACCTGATTGATGACCTCCGTGTCGCGTATCTCTACGACGGCCGCATAGGTCGCGCCGAGCCCGCGGGCGAGGTGGGAGGGCATGTCCGGATAGCGCGCCCTGAAATCATCCGTGACAGCATCCGCAACGGGCGTGCGGAGGTCGCGCTCCGCCATGATCCGGTCGACCTCGCGGGTGATCTCGCTGGCGCGGGTCGCATCGGTGATAATCTCCCTGTAGGGCTCAGACCGGTCGATTACATCGCCAGGGCGTGCGAGCAGATCCGGATGTGCCTCGAGATACGCGCGCTGCTCCGTCTCGATCCGGCGCTCCGCCTTTGAGACAACCTCCCGGTCCCGGTCCTCGATCTGCTCTGCTGTCAGGCCGTCTGCGCGCATCTCCTGACGGATTGTCCCTTCCATCGCCTGCACCGCGTCGCGGTGATAATGGAACCGCTCGCTGACCACTTCCGCGTCCATGACCCCATCCCGGCGCAGCACGTTTTCCCGCTCCAGCAGCGTGCCGAGGTTAACATGCACATCGTTGAGAATGTCGCGCGCCTGTTCCAGATCGGTGCGGCGTTCGAGGTTCAGATCGCGCGCCTCGGCGACCTTGGAGAGATCATCGGCGATCCATTGATGCTCGAGCGCTGCATTTGAGGCGCCCGTCTCTATCCGGGCCACCACTTCCGATGTGCTAATCCCGGTGCCCCGTAGTGCTGCGTCAATGCGCGCTCTCAGGTCGGGCTCGGTCAGACGCTCAAGCTGGTTGGTGTCGATGTTCGCCTCGGAATAGATCCCGCCCTCCGAGGGGGTCTCTGACAGCGTGGATGATCGCAAACCCATAGGCTGCATGTGCTCGACCTGCGTCTGGATCTCGATAAAGCGTTTTTCCAGCGCGGGACGTTCCGCGTCGGACTTCTCGGTGATCATGCCCTGCACCCGCGCGAGCTTCTCCGCATAGAGGCTTCTGAGATCCTCGAAGCTCTGATCCTCGGCCATATAGACATCTCCTGTTCGGTCCACCTGCCCGCCGCGCGCCAGAACCTCGCCCGCGCGGAAGAGTGCGGCGGCAATATCTTCGCGGGCCTCCCGGGAGGCTTCCGCGGCAAGCGAATGGTAGACGGTTCTGGTATTGACGATCTCCGCCAGCGTCCGCGTCAGGTCCTGCCCCACACGCTCCCGCTCAACAGGCGCGCGGCCCTCTTCTTTCGCCGCATAAACTTCGCTGGTACGGGCCGGGTAATGCACGACACCGCGATCAACCCGACGCGTAGCCTCCAGGCGCACACCGTACTTCTCCGCCTCCTCGACCATGGCGAGGCGGAAATCGTCGTAGTTGAAGCGATGATTGCGCCCGAGAAAGAAGAACTCCCCTTCCTGCGAGCGGCGGTTCAGCACCAGATGCGCATGGGGATGATCGCGGTCCTCATGCACCGCGATGATGTAATCAAAATGCCCCTCACCCGTCTGGAAGAACCGCTCGGCCACATCCGTCGCGATGTCACGCACATCCTCGCCCCGCGTGCCAATGGGGAAGGACATGAGCATGTGGGTGGTCTGGCCTAGCTTGGGCTTGAAGCCGCCGTCCCACCGCTTGGCAAAGCGCTCGGTCAGGTCCTTGATGTCACCCGCCTCGAGCTTCGCCTTGCCATCCAGGAACCCGCTACTGTCCACAATATGCGTGGACTTGGTGGTGAGGTAATCGAGCTGGTTTGCGAGCTGCGACTTGGTATGCGTGCCGCCGCCCCGGATCGCCTTGAAGACCGCCGGCCGGTGCCCTGCCGCCGCGCGGATGAGCTGCTTTTGCTTGGCCACATGCAGCCCCTGCATCGAGCCCCGGACGCGGCTCCAGCCATCCCGGAAGACCTCGCCCGTGACGGAATGGACAGCATCATTCAGCCGCATGGGCAAACTCCCTCAGCGCGGCCGTGGCCTCGAGCTGCATCGCGTCCCGACGGCGCCGGATCGCCAAGTCGATCTCGTCGGCGGAATCCAGGATGAACCGTGCCAGCCCGCGCATCTGCGCGAGGCGCAATTCCGAAAACTCCGGGCCAGCCCCTTGCCCCTGCCGGTTGGCCTGCGTCATCTGCTTGGCGATCTGCGCGACCCCATTGCCGACCTCGTGCAGCGAGGCGCGGTAGCGCGCCATCTCGGCCGCCAATTGCGCGTCCGGAACGAACACCCCGCCTGCCGCCTGGATGAGCCGCCGCAGTCCCTCGGCCCGGCTCTCGATCCCCGCCTTCGCCAACACCTCGTCGAGCGCCTCAAGCTCCGCAGCCGTGACCTTTACACTGACAGCGGAGACCGGGATCGCGGCATCTGCCTGGCGCTCAGCATCGGCTTTGAGGACGTAGCGCACGGCCCGCGATGTAACCTCGAAACGCTCGGCCAGCTCAGACGTCGACACACCCTCCGCGGCCTCGCGGACGATCTGCATCTTTTCGATCTCTGTCAGGCGTTTTGTTCGGGACATGCGGAAGAAAGACCCCCTATTTCCTGCCACCTTCCACCAAGGCTGCCTATACCTTACGATAATATACCAAGCTGTCAATTATATACTTACGTCGAATTCAGGCTCAGGCAGCCTTGGTGTCCGCTTGACGCCGCGGCCCGCAGGGACGCGGCTCTGCCGCCCTCACCACCAGCACAGCCTCCAGCTTCAAAGGCCCCTTCTCCAGCACCGCCCGAGGGTCTGGACGAACACGCATGTGTTCGGACGGAACCGCGGGCGGGCGCAAACCCCACCGACAGGGCGGACAGTCAGGGTCAAGGCGGGCCAGATTTGGCTTGCCAAATCTCTGCCGCAAAAACCGGGAGGCCAAGGCCGATAGGTTTTTGTGGATGGCCCCCTTGAGGCTGACTGGCCGGTCTGTCGCGGCCTGATCATTTCGGGGGGAGTGCGTCCGTTGAACGCGCAGCGGCCGACGGCTTCGTGAAGTCGCCTCGGGCGATCTGACCGCCGGACGCGGCATCCCTGGAACAGGGATCGGGCCGCCCCAAGATCGTCCCGGGGCGGCCCATCCTCGTCAGAGGATTCAGTCCTGGGGATCTTTCGCGCTCGGCGGGAACATCACCAGCTCCGAGACCGCGACCGGGAAGTCGAGCTTGAGGCTGAAGAACTCCGAGCCGTCCCCGTTGCGGGTGTTGCGGAACATAGCGCCCACGCGCTGAAAACGGGTGCGCTCCTGGCCATCGGTATCGGTGAACTTGACGGGGACGGTGGCGACGTAGTGGTTGGTCATTTGGGTTACTCCTTGTTGCGATGGGGATCACCCGGCACGGGGCAAGAGGCCCGGTCGCAAGCGCAAATGCGGAGGGTCCGCGGCCAGCCATGGAAGCCGTATTTGTGCTTGCCGAAGCGTGAGCTGAGGGCACGATTGGGCCGACCCCGTGCGATCCACATCTATGAGCAAAAGGAGTGACCCGGATGACCCTTGCCATCACGCAGCCGCCACCATCCGCGTCCGCGTCCCGCCGAGCCTGGCCGAGGTGCTGACGGAGCCCGCCCGCGTGGATGCGATGTTCCGAAACACGCCCCGAGGGACGTGCAGGTCTTCAGCCTCAAGTGCGACGTCTCGATCTCTCGCGTCTTGTGCTGCTAAGGATGTGCGTGAGGTGCGTACCATCCCGAGCCCATACCGATGCGGATGGACCGCACTCTGACGGACCGGGTAGAGGGATAACGGTACTGGACGCCGCAGACTGCCGATCACGCGTGACCGACCGCACGCGCCATGAGACATGACGAAAGGGCCGCGCCAAGCGCGACCCCCTCTCTTCAATCCTGCGACGCCGTCTTCGCCGGGTCCGCAACCCGCATGACCGTCAGGCCTTTCGCTTCCGCCTTCTGCCCGAGGTTCAGCGCGACCCCGTTGCCGCCGAAGAGAACAACCCCCGTCGCCGCGAACTTGTCGTCCAGCATTTCGTCGTTGCACTTGAACGGTGCCGCCCGCCCGTGCGCGGACCAGCGCGGATCGAAGCGCGCTTGTGCTATCCCGCGTGCCCGGGCCCACCGGGCCGCAATCATCTCTGCCCCGTGCTTGCCACCCTTGTGGCAGAGGAAGATCTCCTGGTTGCGGTTCTGCCTGATCCGCTCGCGAACCTTGTCGAGCGTGTTGAAGATCACATCGACATCTGTCCAGTCGGTGGCGCCTGAGGCGATCAGGGGCACCCCCACGACTTTCGACTTCTCGGCGGTCTCGCGGTCGTGCTGCTCCAGGAGCTGCCGCGCCTCGAAGACCGCCCCGGTCTCTTTCGCCCGGACGCTTGCGCGCGACCCGGCTGCCGGGATGTAGGCGTGGCCCGTCTCGCTCTCGTAGCATTCCGCCGCCGCCTCGCTCATCACCTCGATGGCGCCGACGATCTCGCGCAGCTGCACAAAGCGCGCCTGCGCCTCTTCGAGCGCGGTCTCGGCGATCTCCGATCCGTCGTGGGATTTTGCCAGCGCGCCGATCTTGTCGGCGGTGCGGTCGACCTCCTTGCCAAGCGCCACCTTGCGCCGCTGCAGGATTGTGGCGAGCCCATGGGCCAGCGGTTCGATTTCGGCTTCAAGCCCGGTCCCGCGCAGCTGCCCGAGCAAAGCCTCGAAGCTCTCGCGGATGATGCGGTCGGTCAGGACGTGATCCTCCGGGATCGGCAGGTGGGCGTCCTTCTCGGTCAGCCCGAAAAGCTCGATGGTCTCGTAGGTGTTTGCGTTGTCGTAAGCCATGTCTGGTCTCCAGTATTCAGTTCCAAGGCCACCACGTGAGTGTGGGGGCATGGCCGAATGCCTGGTTTCCGAATCTGCCCGGGTCATGGACGGCGCAGCCGCCGGCTTGCCGGGCGCAAAAGTTTTCCGAGCGCGGCACCCGACACATGCGCGTCCTCACCCACGGGACCGCCCCGCACCACTGGCGCCGCCCTCGCCGAAAAGTTTTGCGATCCTTGACGCGGGCTGATTTGGGGGCCATCCGGAGGATATGCTTCCACGCTCATGTGTGTGTGTTTTGACGGTAGGTTTGACCGACCCGAGCAGGCAAACGGCCCGACCGGACGCGGGAGACGGATGGAGTGGCGGGATCGTTTTGCGCTTAAGCAAAACAGACCAGAGCGCAATCCGGCGGAGCGGCCGGGGAGGGACGTGCTCGCGAGGCGGGCAAACCGGGATGCCAGGCGCGACGCCGCGGTGAGGCCGCATGGCCGAATGCGCGACGGACCGAAGGGCCGTTCTCCCCTGCGACACGCGAAGCCGAGCGGGGGAGGCCGCAAGGCTGGTTGCTAAGCAGAGGATCAGGTGCTCGCGCTTCCTACTAGAGATCGCACGGCACGACGGAGGTGATTTACTCGAAGTCTCGCAGAACCGGCGAACAGTGTTCCAAAGAAGGCAGGATTGTCGCCAACACGTTAGGCTCGCGAGCTCGAGGTTGTAGGCTTTCATTCAGTCGGACTTCAACTTTCAATTGGTCGGTGGTTGACTTTCAATTGGTCGGAGACGTACTTTCAATCGGTCAAAAGGAGTCGCGCGGCGATGTACCCAAGATTTGCCAAGGCTAGAGTGGAAGAGGCGCTGTCCGACACCCGCGTGGTCCTCATCTCGGGGCCGCGTCAATCCGGTAAAACGACACTTGCAACCGAAATCGCGTCGGACAAGACACCCTTTCTGACACTGGACGATGCCAACGTATTGCGGTCGGCGATCGATGATCCGGTCGGTTTCGTCCGCGGATTGGACCGCGCAGTAATCGATGAAATCCAACGCGCACCCGACCTTCTACTCGCCATTAAGAACTTGGTCGATGACGACA
>NZ_JBXWTH010000044.1:0-38755 GCF_059613825.1 Ruegeria sp. SATB027 | reverse complement strand
GCCCTGTCCAATAATCAATGCGAGCCGCGCGCCTCGCGCGGATCTCCCAGACCTATTGCAAAAGCGGGCGTTACCCTTTGGGCCGAAACAAGCATGTGCAGGCGACTTGTGGCCGCGGTTAAAGCTGGCTCGGATGAGACAGGTTTAGCCGCACCTGGGCCGCAGGGAGATCGCACTTGATTGGTTCGGGTCGGAGGCCGGTCTGCCGGCGTCCGACTAGCACGCGGTCACGCGCCCATAGGCGCGGGATTTGCCAGTGTCAGTTCGTTGGCTTTTTGAACCCAATTCTATTGGCCCCTGTAGCCTCATGAAGTTCCAGGCTAAAGGCTTCCTCTATATCTCGGTGGATCAGCTCAAGAAGGTCGTTCATACCTCGCGTGCAGTCCGTCGAAACATGGGCTTTTCGCTTCGCGTCACCAACCGAAACAATGAACTCATCGCCCTGCAGCCAGATTTCGATCACTGTGCGAACCCAAGTCCAGCCCGTGTCATCCTGGTTGTCGATGATTGTGCAAATGCCCATGTGAATAGGTTCGAGATAAGTAACACCTTGGCCGTGAGAGCTAAGTGTGATGACCTGCAATCATAATCGGTTCGGCTTGCAAACGTCGTGATTTTCGGCCCGAATTAACTGCGACTATCGTGGGGCTCGAGCTCACATTATCTGCGAATGAACCCAGATTATTTGCAACCAGCTTGCAATCATCGGGCCAAACCCGGATTACGTGCGAACAGTAGGGTAGTTGGATAACACTGACTGTGAAGACTGGACGAATGCAATCGCAGCAACCGCCGTTCGTTGCGCGGCTCATGAACTGGAAAGACGCGGACAAAGCGTGAATTTGGCTTTAGCTCGCTAACGGCTGCAATGTGCAGATCACGACTGCTGGTCCCGGCAAGTCCGGCGGGAAGCCGACACTAGCTGCGGCTGCGAGATGTTAGACGCAGATTGTTGAAAGCCGACTTTTGGGAAGAAGAGCGAGGCATGCCCATGCAGGCAAAAACCAATTCCTAGCTTTGCCGGTCAACCTAAGGCATTGTTATTGAATCGAGCTATCAGAGATTGAGCACGCAATGCATTTAAGCAAGATTAGACTAAAGAATTACCGTCGCCTCGCAGACGTCAAAATTGATCTGGACAGCGAAATCTCAATCTTCGTTGGTGCGAATAACAGCGGCAAGACCTCCGTTGCACACGCAATGCACTTCTTCATAGGCGGTGCCCGTGACCGTGTCAGGTTTCATGACATAAGCGCGTGCCGATGGAGCGACATCGATGCGTTCGAAGCCGGTCAAGCAGACGCTGCACTTCCGGTCTTGTCACTTGATCTATGGTTCGGCGTCGAGCAAGCGGACCTGCATCGTGTCATCGACCTTCTTCCCAATCTTGAATGGCAAGGAGCGATGGTCGGCGTTCGTATAGCCTTCGCTCCGCGCAACGAAGATGAAACTTTGACGCGCTTTCAGGAGCGACATGCACAAGCGCAGGAAGCGGTCGCCGCCTTGGAGCATCCGGAAGGTGAGGAACAGTATGTTGCTCCGCCGCGAACGCTGCGCGAATATCTCGAAGATGAGCTCCAGCGAGAGTATGAGTTCAAGTATTTCGTCCTTGATGAAGCCCAATTCAACGAAGAGCTTGAGCCAAACGAAGGTTACGAACCGCAAGAGCTGCTGAGGGATCAAGGTCGCACGGGAAAGGACATCGTCAATTCACTGATCAAAGTCGATTTCCTACACGCACAACGTCATCTTTCAGACAGTGAGGGAGGCAGCCGCGCAGAAGAACTATCCCGGCACCTTAGCCGCTATTACCAAAGGAACCTTCAGCGCCACGGCGACGATTACAATGCGATCAGGGCGTTAGCGGATTCGGAGATACTGCTGAATCAGCATCTCGAACAGGTCTTCGCGGATACCCTCCAGCGGCTAGCCCAATTAGGATATCCGGGGCTGACCAATCCGCGCCTGATGATCAAATCCGCGCTTAATCCTGCGACGGTAATGAACAGCCAGGACGGTGCCCATGTTCACTACGCTCTGAACGACGAGGGCCTGACGCTCCCCGACAAATATAACGGGCTCGGTTTCAAAAACCTGATCTATATGGTGGTCGAACTTCTCGATCTTCACGCACAATGGCTGGCAACGGAAGATAAGCGCCCGCCTCTGCATCTGGTGTTTGTCGAAGAGCCGGAAGCCCATTTGCATGCCCAGTTGCAGCAAGTCTTCGTCAACAAGGTGTTGGAAATTCTAGCGGCGGAAGATGACGCGCCGGATGGTTTCCACACGCAACTCGCGCTGACAACGCATTCTCCGCATATCCTGTACGAGCGCGGTTTCCAGCCCATCCGCTATTTCAGGCGTGAAGGCACAGGCATTGCACAAGCGTCCAAGGTCCTGAACCTGTCGGAGTTCTATCGCACTACAGCCAACCCGAGCCGTGATTTTCTGGAACGCTATTTGAAGCTAACGCACTGTGACCTTTTCTTTGCCGACGCGGCTGTTCTCGTCGAGGGCAATGTCGAACGGCTGGTGATGCCGCAGATGATTGCAAAGGCAGCGCCCGGTTTGCGTTCCTGCTACCTTAGCGTTCTCGAAATCGGTGGAGCCTATGCTCACCTGTTCCGGACACTTATAGAGTTCATCGGGATAACCACGCTCGTAGTCACCGATCTGGATAGCGTAAACGGACCCGCCGACGAGGATAACGAGGATGATGCCGAACTGGTGGACGGCGACGATGACGAGAATGAAGTTGTGGCGGGCAGCACTTGCACTCCTGAAACTCCGGACGCGTTGACGTCGAACCAGATGCTTGCCCAATGGTTGCCTGGCACAAACAGGATCGACGAGCTCTTGGGTGCCGATGAAGAAGCCAAGACAATTGCGGCAGATGACTTTGGGTTAGGCGCTATCCGTGTCACCTATCCCTGCACCGTCAATCTTGCGCGTGGCGACGAACAGATAGAGCGCGCCGGTCGCACGCTCGAAGTCGCCTTCGCATTCGACAATCTGGAGTGGACACAGGAAATCGCCAATCGGGAGCTGAGACTCCGGGTGCGCGCACCACAAAATCTGGAAGACTTAGCACGACGTCTCCACGATAAAGTTCATAGTTCGAACTACAAGAAAACGGATTTCGCGCTCGCACTACTTGCCAAGGACCCTGACGCCTGGAACGTCCCTCGCTACATTGCCGAAGGCTTGGAATGGCTCGAAGCCACTCTGGGGGTAGCGGAGGAAGACGAAGAGCAGCAACAAGGTGACGCCGCATGACAAGCCGCATAGGCAAGCCCAATACAGATACCGACACGGCGCTTCACGAGCGGCTCGCAGGCGACGGCAACCGGCATTTTGTGATGGTGGCGGGAGCGGGTTCGGGAAAGACAACATCGCTCGTGAAAGCCCTAGCGCAGATCGAACGCACTCAAGGGTCTGCCCTGCGCCGCAACGGGCAACAAGTCGCATGCATTACCTACACCGAAGTGGCCGTGGAAGAAATTCGCGGAGACGTCGGGAATGATGAACTGTTCCACGTCTCGACCATCCATAGCTTCCTCTGGACTGTCATAAAGCCATTTCAAAACAATCTTCGGGAATGGGTAAGCAACCGGTTGCAAGAGAAGATTACAGAAGAGCAAGAAAAAATCGACAATCCGCGAACAAGAGAAGCCACGAAAGCCCGCGCCGCGGAGAACATCGAACGGTACAATCGACAACTAACGGAAATTAGTGCAGTGAAGAGCTTCCGGTACGGGACCGGTAGTGACTACGCGAACGGCGTTCTCGGCCATAGCGATATCCTGAAAATCGGCCCCGAATTTATCGCCGAACACGCATTGATGCAGACCCTTCTGACACGTCGCTTTCCGGTCATCTTTGTCGATGAAAGTCAGGACACAGACCCTGCTTTTGTGGATGCGCTCCGCGAAGTGGCGCGGGCGGTTCCAATAGGCTTCTGTCTCGGTTTTTTCGGCGATCCGGTCCAGAAGATTTACATGCAAGGTGCCGGACCTATTCCGCCAGAAGAAGGATGGGAGACGCTTGAAAAGCCGGAAAACTTCCGGTGTCCGCAGGCCGTGCTTCGCGTCATCAACCGTATCAGGGCGGAAGACGACCAGCTTGAGCAAACGCGCGGACGCCACGTTGTGGTGAACGGGGAAGACGCTCCCGCCGAAGGGTCAGCCAGAGTATTGATCCTGCCCGCCGATGATCGGCGACAGGAACGTCTGGAAGAGGCGCGTCGCTGGCTGGTAGAACAAGACGGTGATGAAGGCTGGTTGGAGCAAGAAGACGAGGAAGCGTTGCGGCTATTGGTCCTGGTCCACAGGATGGCGGCAACCCGACTTGGTTTTCCAAACCTCTACAGCGCGCTTAACGACAGATCACCGGAGGATCTTAGCAGCGGCCTGATTGACGGGACTGCTTGGGTGGTACGTCCATTCCTGTCGTACATTCTTCCAGTAGCGCTCGCGCGTCACGAAGGGCGAGAATTCGAGATTATGCGACTGCTTCGCAAGCACTGCCCGCGGTTGCAGCCGGACGCGCTGGCTGGTGTCGACACCGCGGGACTTCTGAATGACCTACAGGGGCAGATCGGCGAACTGGTGGCGATGTTGGACGCCGGGGGTGACGCGCGCGTCGGCGATGTCCTCCGTTTCATGGGAGACAATAACCTGTTGGCGTTCGACGATCGTTACGTCAAGCTCATCGACCTGTACGCGGGTGCGGCTGAACCTGTTGCTGAGCCCGCGACCGACAATGCCGCTCTTCGTTTCATGCAGTGCGATGCATCGGAGTTATGGGGATATCGAAAATATATAGAGAAGATGTCTCCGTTCGCCACGCAGCAAGGCATCAAGGGCGCGGAGTTCGACAAGGTGATCGTCGTTGTTGACGATCAGGAAGGGCGAACAAACACCTTCTCCTACGGTAAATACTTCGGAGTAACGCAGCTATCGGCAACTGATCAGGGACACATCAATGCCGGAAGGGATTCCGTCATCGATCGAACGCGGCGTTTGTTTTATGTTTGCTGCTCGCGTGCGCTTTCCGACCTGGCGGTCGTTATCTTTGCAGAAGACACGGCAAAGATGCGCGAGGCTCTTCTTGCAAAGGGGTTCTTTGAAACAGACTCAATCTTCGCGCTCTCATAGCCCAAGATTCTAACCGCGTTCGATGGACTCGTGGCGAAATGCAACCTAGCTGAATTTGCGTGTAAGACCTTGTTTTTGCCCAGTTGAGCTTTTTTGGTTGGCTCAAGACCCACGATCAAGCTGGGATCGGTACAGCTCTGACTACTTCCATATCTTCTGGTGAGAGTTCAAACAGCGAAGTTACTCGCGTTTCAATCTGGTCACGCAGCGCGGCCGTGTTGCGCTCATGTAGCGTCTTTTGATGCGGCACCCGAGCCGCTTGCGCGGCATCGTTTGCCGCGATCAACTGCGTGACAAGAGCTTCGATATTTGCTCTCTCCGCCGGCGTTGCCTGCGGAATCGGCAAGTGCCCGATGAACTGCTTTCCGTGCGAATAGTATCCACCCCTGAACGAGCTGGTGTGCGTCCGCACCATCGCTTCGCTCAAAGGGTGGTGCAATACAGCCAACAGAAAGAAATTTGTTTCCGGTGCGCCATCGCGCGGTCTAATCAGATAATATGGACCGTTTCCGCCGCCTGTCATCATGATGTTGGTGTCATCGTAGGCATAACGAGCCTCACGGGACAGGATCGGCAGGATGATCTTGGGGCTGTCGAACTTCGTTAGGCTCTGTGAGCGCCCGAACTGATAGAACTGCCGTGTAGCCGCTGTGCCGCCGACGATATTGCGCCGTTGCAGCTCAGCTTGACGCGCTGTCAGATAAGCCATGCAGAGCGGAAACCGGCGCGCCATATCTGGAGGTTGGATCAGCTGCGCTGTTGTACGGGCACCGTTGACGATCTCATAGGGGAAAATCATCCAGGTATTTGCCTCAGCGCGCGCGTACGGGTGCAGTGTGACATCATGTAAGCAAGGCCTAAGTATATCCCGCTCGATCGGCCAATCACGGCCGTCCCACCGCAGCGTCACGGTGTTCGGCGTGCTGCTGACCTCGTGGAAGATGTAGATTGCATCGGCGCTGGTTTGGACGCCGACGAAGATTTCCGATGCTTCCCCCAACTCGCGACCGCAGGCAGCGCGCACACGCGTAAACAGCGCGCGCGTGGCTGCATCGGCGAATTGCCACGGATCATCCGTCAGCTCAGCGGCCGGCATCGTGCTTCTCGGCCCTGGCATACCATACCGCCACAAATCCAACGCTTCGACCCGCTCCACGGTCACATCAGTTCTTCCCTGCCGGTCGAGGATCAACAGACAGGTGTAGTTTGTTGCAAGGCGTCCAAAGACTTGCTGTACGCCGAAATGCACGATCTCTTCGAGCGGATGCCCGGCCGTCACCAACAGTCGAAGTGCCCGCCCGGCTTGAATCGTCATGAATTTATGCGGGACAATGAAGCCAAGCCGACCGTCTGGCCTTACAAGGCCCAGCGAGCGTTCAATGAACAGCGCATACTTGTCGAAGTTGTCCTGACGCGCCGTTGTGTAGGGAGACCCCGCAGATTGGTAAAAGGCGGCTTCCTCCGGCGAGTATGTCTGCATGTTCTGAATGCGAATATAAGGCGGGTTTCCAACGATCACGTCGAAGCCACCGCGTGCGCTCTCCGCCGGGAACTCGGCCGCCCAGGAGAAAGGATTGACCTTATCCAGAAGCCGTGCTGGCAGTGCGCCGCGCGCCGCAAACCACTCGGCTTGGCTGACAAGGCTATTGCCTGCGCGCAGCGTTCCATCCAGCTCCGGCAGCGCCGACGTGCCAGTGCGATCGACATACTCTCGCAAACCGGCTTCGCTCTCGTCTTCGATTAGCTTCAAAAGAAGGCTGAACTTGGCGACCTCGACCGCATTGGCGTCAATATCGACGCCGCGCACATGCGCGAGCAGGATGCGCCGCTTTTCCTCGAAGGTCAGACGCCACAGCCCCGCCCCGGCTTCATAGATCGTGTGGCCCACATGGTTTTCGCGATCGTTCGCCAGATACCAGGACAGATAGTGGTCCGTCAGGAACTCAAAAACCGACAAGAGGAAAATGCCCGAGCCGCAGCAAATGTCGGCCGCGGTGAAGGCCGCAAGATTAGCCGGAGACTGTCCGGCCAGTTTCGGCCCAAGCGTGCGCTGCACAATCGCATCGACGATGTAGCGCGGCGTCGGTACGACGCCGCCGCTGTCCCGCACCTCGGGTTTGCTGACGATCTCGACGTTGCCATGCGCGTCGATCGTGATGATCTCGCCCAGAAACTGCTCGTAAATTTCCCCGAGGACTTCGGTTTCCACGACCGCGAAGGTGTAGGGGCTTTGCGGGTAGTAAAGCTCGTTGATGATGCCACTTAGCACATCGTCGCTGATGCGAATCCCGAGCCGGGCATCATCTAGCAGCCGGAACAGACCGGAATCATAGAAGGCGTCCGCGCGCCGCAGCTCCGCCATAAGAGCATCGAAACTGTTGCCGGCGGTCAGGCCACGCAGGGTTTCATAGCGTTCTATGTCGCGATCTTCACAGATGCGCAGGAACACGATCCGCGAAAGGAACAGTTGCACCGCATAGGTTAGTTCGTCCGGCGACAGGCCAGGGACTTGCTGGTGAATATCTCTTGTGAGACGCTCGCGCCACGACCGCACCTGGCGCAAGAAAAAGTCGTCAAACTGATCGGCACCGTGGCGGGTCACATCGACGGCGAAGCGGCGATCAAAATCGCCAGAGTACACCGCCTCGCGCGACAGAAGCGGCCAAAGCTCGTCGAAGCGCGCCTCAAATTCATCGTATCCAACAAGCAGAATGCGTGCGACATGCGCTTCATCGGTGAGATTTGGAGAGGGCCGGCAGTCATAGACCGCCAGCTGAAGAAAGTTGGTCAGGACCGAGATCGGCAGGCTTGCCGAGTAACCGTAGCGCCGCGTCTGAAATGCGGCGTCCCGACTCCGGTCAATGCGCACATTTGGCTTTTTGGCTTCGACGAAGAGCTTGCGCTGACGTGCAAGGCGCAGCTCGTAGTCCGGCTTCTTGGAGAGCCGCTCCTCGCCGACTTCAACTGTTGCCTCTTCGATAACTTCCCGAAGCCCGAGCGGTTGGCCGGCGGCGTTGTGCACGTCCCATCCAAATGCAGCGAGCAGCGGCGTGATGAAATCTGTGCGCGCCTGCGTCTCATTATAGGCCGCGCGCAGATAATCTGCTTCGTTGCGCCGGAAGTTCTGGACGAGATCAGCCACCCGCGCACGGGCAGCGTCCTTCGGGTTAACGGCTGTCATGCCGTACGTTTCCGGGCACCGCGACGGCGAGAGTTCCGCCGATCCCGCATCTGCGTCCAGACGCTTTTCAAAAGATCACACTCCGCCGATGTCAGTCCCATGTGCTCGCGGAGAATAATTTTTGCATTCTCCTCCAGAACATCATCGAGCCGTCCCGCACGGACGAGCTGATCCACTTCCTTGAGCGGCATCGCTCCGTTGAGCTGTGCGGGCACAAGCAACCGTTCGGCTTCGGTCGGTTCAAGCTCCAAAACGCCGCCGCCATAGCTTCGCCCTTCGATCTCGGCCGAAGCCGCCGTAAGCCAGGTATAGGTATTGGCGATCACTCGTTCAGGCTTCGCACCGTGGCTACGCATCCGGTGAATCGTGTCGGTTGACGTCGCTCCTGAAGAGTTCAGCACCATGCGGGGGAAGTCGTAAATCTGACGGAACGCGAAACCGTCCGGCACCCAGACAGATGGGACCAGATACCAAGGTTTTCGGATGGAGCATTTGTACCCCATGTGAAATTCTTGTCGTTCGCCTTCCTCGATATAATTCTGAAGGTTTGCGCTGATGTCGTTAGCTTGCGCCTTCGAGATGTTAAGGAGGTGGACGCGACCACCATCGGCTGCCAAGGATTGCCAGTCATCCTTTCCGATATTACTGCCCTTTAGTTGGGCGGATCGTGACACTAGTGGCGTCGTGTAGCCCTCGAGTCCAAGATCTTCGACCTGATCAGCCGAGAGGACAAAGAATTCGTTCTTCCCAGTGACGACACCCACGTCAATGCTTGCGTGCGTGGACATGGGCGTCGTGATCGCCGCATCACGCAGAGCACGCATGAAGGTAATCTGCCGATTGTCGAGGAAGTATTTCAGCCACTTCTCGCTATCATGCCGGATCGTCTTCGGCTCCGCCTGATCCAGGATCAAAGCGGGTTTGACATCGGTAATATCTGCAACCGTCGCGGCAGCCGTTAGAGAAACGCTACAGGTATTGTCCTCGGACGCCGTTGCCAAAGCGCCATCGGCAAGTAGCAGGACGACCTCTTGCTCCGCCTTCTCGAAGAACAGCTCATTGCAGGCAATCACGTCGATCCGCTCGAAGTGATCAGTCAGATAGGAGCGCAGCTGCGCTGCATAAGTGACTTGCAGGATTTCCGCTGGCAGCACGAGCGCAAGGCGGCCACCAGCTTTGAGGCTGGCCGTCGCGGCAACCACGAACGGTACCCAGATGTTAGTTAGGCGATTTGGCTTCAGCCCCTGATCACCCATAATTTGCATGGCGATGGTGCGATGCGGCTCTGGGAAAGATTGGTAGCGAATGAACGGTGGATTTCCGATGATCGCGTCAAAGGTCGGCTGGACAGAGTCAGCCCACCACGCAAAAAAGTCCGAGTTTTCAACAACCTTTTCAGCGGACTTGCCGATCACGCCTTGAAGGCGCGTTTTTGCAGCTTCCGCTTCTGCCGCAATGATCTCGACACCTGTCAGATGTCGTCCGATCTTTGCTGGCGTTGCACCAAGCTCACGAAGCCGGTTTGCGGCTGCCTCCAAGAAGGCACCATCGCCGCAGCTTGGCTCGAGAACAACATCCTCTGCAGATTGGATAACCCAACCACACAACCATTCAGCGACCTTTGATGACGTGTAATAACCACCGCGCAACTTATCCTCGTCCAAATCGGCGAAGCGACCACGTGGGGCCGCATTCAAAGTTCTACCCTTCGGCGCGGTAGTATATGATCTGGTACGCGCGGCTTTCATTCTTTCCCCACATGAAGTAGCGGCATTTCATCCTTTAGAAGGCGGTCGATTGCTTCGCGCACGACCCATGCCACTGATACCCGGTTCTTTCGGGCAATTTCGTTAATCTCGCGATGCTGCTCGGCTGTGAGACTGACAGACAGGCGATGTACGGATTTGTCATCGTTGTTTTGGGTGTCGGCTGGCATGGCAAATACACCGTTTCATCAATTTGCACCACGATACACCATAGTGGTGACTTCAGCAAGACTCCCGCACGGAGTATCAGGACCTATCGTCGAAAATTCCGCGTAAAATGCAGTCTTTATTGGCCGAGCGTCCTGCCCTACTCAGGATTAAAAGCTCGGCCAGGCCCCCGGCAAAACCTTCGTAGTTTTCGCAGTGTTTTGCTGCGGCAATGATACTATGGGCTCTTCCACCTCTTTCGCCGCGTAGATCATAAAGGGCTGGTCTGGGATGAGTTGCCTTTGGGTGTCTGGGAAACGAGGGTTTCTTGGACGGTATACGGCTGATGTTTTTCCATCTTGATATCGCTTGATAATTTTGTCCGTTTACCGCGTCTGGAAATCACCGTATGCATTTGATCAATCGGATTGAATATTCAGACGGATTTTCATGCTCATTGGCTATGCACGTGTATCGACAGAAGTTCAGAGCCTTGCCTTGCAGCATGATGCGTTGCGTGCCGCAGGCTGCGAGAGGATTTTCGACGATAAGGTAAGCGGGGCCAATAGCGAGCGTCCAGGTCTGAGCAAAGCTCTGGAGCAGCTCCGGGATGGTGACACGCTGGTTGTCTGGCGGCTGGATCGAATGGGGCGGTCGCTGAAGGATCTGATTGCCCGTGCTGAAGAATTGAAGGAAATGGGTGTTGGCCTGAAAAGCCTTCAGGAATCCATCGACACCACATCGAGCGGTGGTCAGCTTATCTTTCACATGTTCGGTGCATTGGCCGAGTTCGAGCGCAATCTGATCCGGGAACGTACACAAGCTGGCCTGACTGCGGCACGGGCACGTGGACGCAAGGGTGGTCGCAAAAAGGTGTTGGATCGCAAGAAGCGGGCTCATGCTGTCCGGCTTTATCATTCCCGTGAACACACAATCCCGGAGATATGCAATCTGATGGGTATCTCACGAGCCACGCTTTATGCCTATGTGGATGAGTTTGCCGATGGCAAATAAGGGCATCCGCATACCGGCCGAGACATTGCTGGCGCTGAGAACCAGATTGGCGGGATTGCCGCCACGATCAGCAACACGGCGGGAGGAAGTTGGTCGGGTCGCGGATCTCTTTGGTGTCAGTTCATCCACTGTCTATCGCGCTCTAAAATCACTGCACCAGCCCAAGGGTCTTCGGCGAGCTGACCGTGGCAAGCCACGTGGCATCTCCGAGAAAGACATGGTGCGGTATTGCGAGATCATTGCCGCGCTGAAAATGCGGACGAACAACAAGAAGGGGCGGCACCTCTCGACCAACCGGGCCATTGAACTTCTGGAAGAACACGGTGTGGAAGCGCCGGATGGCCACGTGCAGCCTGAGATGGGCCTGTTGAAACGTTCAACCGTAAATAGGTGGCTAAAAGATTGGGGTTTTGATCAACCGCGTATGACACGCGCAACGCCAGCTGTCCGGTTTGTGGCCCGCCATTCCAACGCCAGCTGGCAATTCGATATCAGCCCATCAGATCTGAAGCACATTACGCAACCAGCCTGGGTAGACCTGAAGCGCGGTCAGCCGACGATGATGCTTTACAGCGTTGTGGATGATCGCTCCGGCACCTCCTATCAGGAATACCGCTGTGTCTATGGCGAGGACGCCGAAAGCGCGCTGCGTTTCCTGTTCAACGCCATGGCCCCGAAGGAAGATACAGAGTTCCAGGGCATTCCCGAGATGATTTATCTCGACAACGGCCCTGTTGCGAAAAGCCTGGTGTTCCAGTCGGTGATGGAACAGCTTGGAGTGGACTGGAAAACCCACATGCCTGCAGGGTCAGATGGTGCCCGAGTGACCGCGCGATCAAAGGGCAAGGTTGAGCGTCCATTCCGAACCGTGAAGGAAGCCCATGAAACTCTGTATCACTTCCACAAACCTGAAACCGAAGCGGAGGCCAATCTCTGGCTGAGGAACTTCATCAGCAAATACAATGACAAGCCCCACCGCCGGGAACCGCACAGCCGGATCGAAGACTGGATTGCCAATCTGCCGGATAGCGGCATTCGCGAGATGTGTTCCTGGGAACGCTTCTGCGCCTTTGCCCGCGAGCCGGAGCGCCGCAAGGTTGCCGCCGATGCACGGGTGTCAATTGATGGCGCATTCTACGAGGTCGATGGCAATCTTGCAGGCGAAGAGGTGCTGCTGTGGTGGGGTTTGTTCGATCACGAGTTATTCGTGGAATGGAATGACAAGCGCTATGGTCCGTATCGGCCGGAAGGTGGGCCAATTCCGTTGCATCGGTATCGGAAGCGCAAACCTTCGCCGCGAGAAAAACGCGCCGAAGCGGTGGCCAAACTGGCGGAGCAGATCAGTCTGCCGCGTGCAGCACTGAGCGGCTCGGATTTTGATGTCGCCCCGGCCGAGGTCGTGCCTCTCCCAAAGGTCAAATTTACCGATCCGGACCCATGGGGCCAGATTGCCTATGAAAACGAACTCAGTGCGCGGAGAGGGATATCCTATCTTCTGGATCGGCCTCTGGCGGAGCTTTCACCGGATGACCGCACTTTCGTCGGCGAGCTGGTCGGTCGAACACTGAACAAGGCCGAGATTGAAGCGGCTATCAAAGCGCGCTTCCGGCGCGGGAAATAAGAAAGAGGGACGAGCAGGTGTTAAACAGGCAGGTCATGCAGCATTTCCACATAGAGCGGGTGTGGAGCCAGGCTGGCTACTTTGAAACCGAACGGCTGGTCCAATTCCGCGAGGATGTGATGGCGGCCATCATGGCCGGGGATCTGATTGCGATTTCCGGCCCGGTGGGTGTAGGCAAGACGGTGATGATCAACCGTCTTCAGGATCAGATCACCGCCGACAAAAAGATCATCGTGGCGCGCAGCCTTTCAGTCGACAAACCACGTGTTGTATTGCCTGCCCTGATCACAGCGCTTTTCCTCGACATCACCGGCGATCCGGACATGAAAGTGCCCACCCAGCCTGAACGCCGGGAACGGTTACTTCAGGAAGCCGTGCGCAAAGCCAAGAAACCAATCGCTCTCTTCATCGACGAAGCCCATGATCTGCACGGCCATACGCTCAACGGGTTGAAACGACTTCGGGAGGTTATCAGCGCAGGCGGGGGCTCTCTATCCGTGGTTCTGGTCGGCCATCCCCGGCTTCAGAACGACCTGCGGCACGCGACGATGGAAGAAATCGGCCACCGGACAACCAAGTTCGAGTTCAGCAGTATCGGCGATGAACGCCGGGAATTTGTGTCCTGGCTTCTGGGACGTTGTCTCGCGGATGACGTTGACCCGTCTGATGTCTTTGAAGATGCCGCACAGGAATATCTGGCAGAGCGTTTATCTACCCCGCTCCAATTTGCCGAGCATCTGAACCGGGCGTTCACCGATGCCTATCGTATGGGTGCTGATCAGGTCACACGCGACATTGTTGAGGAAACCATCTCGGTTGGCTTCGACGATCTCGATGCGCGGCTGGCCCGGATCGGCTACAGCCCCAAGGCGCTGGCCGATCTCACCGATACCCGCCTCCCGGAAATCCGCCGCTTCCTGAAAGGGCAGTTGGATACCGACAGAACCGACGAACTCTCTATCCTCATGCGAAAAGCAGGGCTGCCGATATGAACCTGAAAGCCGAACTATCCGAGCGCGAAGAGCAAATACTGGATGATTTCCTTGGTCGTGTTCGTGGTGGTGCGATACCGAATATCGAAGCGCTCGACGGGTTCTTTGCTGCACTGGCATGTTGTCCGGATCTGGTCATGCCGAGCGAGTACATGCCCATTCTTCAAACCGGCGAGACCGACGACGGGGATCTGGACTTCGAAAGCATAGAAGAGGCTGAGCAGTTCATCGAACTGGTCAACAGGCACTGGAACCATGTGAACCAGCAGCTGGATTCCAAAGAGGTCTACCTGCCGCTCCTGTTTGAAGATGAGCAGGGGAAGGTTCAGGCAAACCACTGGGCTCAAGGATTCCTCCTGGGCACCAATCTTCGACCGAATATCTGGCCCGAAATCATGGATGATGAAAACGAGGGTGGTGCCATGGTGCCGATCTGGGCGCTGGCTTATGAGCACCACGAAGATCCGGAGATGCGCCCCTATGACGAGCCCATATCGGATGAAAGAAGAGAAGAACTGGTTGTCGGTGCTGCCGCGGGCGTCATGCGGATGCATCGATTTTTTCTGAAACAGCGCAATCTATACACCTCGCCTGCCGGAACATTCACACACCAAGGCGGAAAGGTCGGTCGAAACGAGCCCTGTCCTTGTGGGTCCGGAAAGAAGTTCAAGCAGTGTTGTGGACGGCGTTCCATGCTCCACTGAACCCGTTCGCACGTAATCCGGGTTCAGTCGGATGATTGCAGGCTGGTTGCAAATAACGTGGGTTCATTCGCAGTTAAATTAGGTTTGGTGCCTTGGATAGACGCAGCTAATTCGGGCCGTAAATCACGATGATTGCAAGCCGAGCCGATTATGTTTGCAGGTCAGTACAGCTAAGGCAAGCGTCTCTGTACTGACTGGCTGGCTCAAAATCTGAGAACGGCGGAACACCTGAGACCTTGGATTTGTCGCACCCAAGGTATTCAGGCAGCTCGCTCAAAACCTTGTCGCGGACGGTACGCACACCTTTACATAGCTCGATGGTCTTTTCGCCGTAGGATTTTGTAAGGGCCTGAAGGCCCGCATATTTTGTCATTGGAATAGCCGATCCGAAAGTTGGTTCGTTCAAGATGTCCAATGCGTAGCGGACAACCTTTGGTTTGTCGAAACTTGTTTTTCTCGCCTCTGATACGGCGTAGGATTCAGAGAAATTACCGGCCTAAACCGCGTTTGGGATATGCAATGAGACGATCACGCAGCAAGAGACGACGTTCCGCTGAAGTTCGCTGGCTCGCACAGCGAGTAAAGACAGGGACGGTTTATCTGATGTTAAGCCGCGACAAGCCGGATCTGTTTAAGATCGGTTTCACGGAGCGGCTGACAAAAGAAAGGCGGCGAGAGTTAGAACGTGCCTCTGGCGAACAGCTAACCATTGCCTACTCGGTGTCGTTGCCCTGGGCATACGCGACGGAACAACGACTGCATAAGTTCTATCGTCGTCGCCTGCGCGGATCAGCGCCAGAGCTGGGAACGGAGTGGTTTCGTCTGAGACGTTGGGAAAGCCTGCAGGGTGTTCGAAGGCGCATGAACAGCATAGCAAAGCTGACTGAATGGGAAGCGAGAATTAAACTGTCGTGGGGCAAGGGCATCGAGGTCCGCAGCTTCACGAACCCAAATGTCTTTGCGGATGCTCAAAAATGAAAGGCGGCATCATGCCTGAAGAAGAAGAACGGGTTTGTCTGATCGACGAGGATACAGACGAGCGCGCGGCCTATTACTACGGCCCAGGTTGGAGGGCCTTAGACACCTTGCCTGAAGCTGGGATAATCGACTGCATAAGCGTGACCGGTTTGCTTCGCGTTATTGACGCATCGAAACCGAGAGAGGCTATACGGTCCAGTGATGACAAGGGGCCGCGTAGGGTCGCATTGGGGTTAGCTCATAAGCCGGGAAAGATTTGGGCGGTCGCATGGCGGCCGAGATCCTGACGCCCTACCCTTCCTTCGCTGCTTGGAATGCGTGCTGACAGGCTTGGAACAGCAGCGCGGAATCCACGTCGATGTGCTGGACAGCACGGCGATCTCCTTTGGTCACACGAATAGACTGGTTTGCTGTGAGCAAATGGACTGACGCACCATCGAGCTGTGTACTGCAGAAAAAGTTGCCGCCATTGTCAGTTTCTTCAATCTCGCATGATCGGAGAAATTGAAACAGATTGGCCTCTGACCGTTCCAGGCGAAGCCTCAAGGCGGCGGCGATGTCGTGAATGTCTTTACTCATCGAAGATCCAACCTTAGCTCAACCGCTCCAAGAGGCGCTGTTCAAGCTCGATTTCCAATTGCAGTCTTGTTTGCTCGTTGGGATCTTCAGTTGCAGCAAGCATTTTTTGCAGGGTTTCAATACGGCGTTGATAAGTCTGTTGTTTTGCGTTGAGCGTACTCAAGGCCGCACTCCCGGTTTAGAAGAAAAGAAGGCCCGCCGAAGCGGGCCAGTTATTCCTTTTTCGCCACGAAAAAGGTTTAGAAATTGAGTAGCAGATTTCTCCATCAAGTCCAGCCTGGACGGAGCTGCGCACGTAGCCATTTGCTAGGTCTGTTCGTCGCCATCCGGTCCCATAAGTTCCTCTAGCATCCGCCAATACGGCACATTCTGCTCGTCACAGCGCGCCTTGAAGGCGTCCAGCACCCTTTTTGGGCCAGTCACAAGGAACTTGTCTTGCGGCTCTGTCTGGCGGCGTCCAGCGCGTCTGGGGGACTTTTTGGCAGCGGACGGTCTCTTAGGCTCACGGCTGACGAAACCCAGATCAGCGCCGCCCTCTGCCGCTTCCTGCAGCTTTTCGGGGGCAACGGTCTTTCTGTTGCTCTTGAGAGGGATTTTAGTCGGCTCGCTGCCGCTATCGGTGTCGTCGTCGTCACCAAAACCATAATTGCCCATGTCCCCTACCCTTTCAGCAGTTCCAAGGTGTTCATTGCGAACGCCTTGGCATTTACGGTCGCTTTGCCAACATTCGATACTTTTGCCGAGTCCAGCTCAGCCAGCAAATCAGCGTCGCGGAAAATGCGGGTGTATGCTGCTCGGCGCACTAGCGCCGTATCCAGAACAGGCACACCATTCAGCGCGGCACGAACGTCTTTCTCGTCATTCGTCTGAAACGCGGCATTGGTCCGGACCATCAGCAATGAATACTTGATTTCGCGGTTGATCATCTTGGATGTGCGCTGGACCAGCTTAACAGCACGTGATGCCTGTCGTGTTTCCATCGGAGTGGGTTCAAACGGGATAATGCAAAGGTCGCTTTGGGACATAGCAAAGGTGACGATCTGTGACGCCGTACCTTCCATGTCCATCAACAGCACCTCGCACTTGTCCTCATAGGCCGCAACGAGGTCGAGTAGTTCGTCCTCAGCAGGTCCATCGACAACCTCGAAAGGCAGCTCTGCGTCCTTCTCTTTGCGCCGGTCGCGCCAATTGACCAGGTTGTTGTTCGGGTCACAGTCAAACACTGCGACTTTGTAATCCATTTTCGCAAGCTGTTCGGCCAAGAGGAAACACGATGTCGTCTTGCCTGTGCCCCCTTTGGGGTTCACGAAACTGATGCTGATCACTGCTCTATCCTTCGTTGCTTCGCCTGCCTCTGGCGATAGTAATATTGATATTAGTTTTGATATTGATATTAAGGCAGGCTGCGCAAGTCAATATCAATATTACACTCAATATTGATTTCAATATCATATTAACAGCAATATTGATATTAATATTAGGTAGCAGAGCCGCATACACGGCCACCGATCAAAGCAAGCTGGCGCGGCTGGCTTTGTGAATGAGACTGAAGTTGGTGCGGCAACCCACTCTTTTTCTTGCCGATTTCAGGCGGGCTTTCACAGCAGCAGGGGTCAAGTCTAGTTCACCTGCAATCTCGTTTACGCCCATGTCCATTGCCAACAGACGCACAACCTCAACTTCTTTTTCGTTCAGCTCTACAGATTCAGAGGCGAGGTCAACGAAACCATCGAACCAATCAGAAATGCTCTGCAATTCGCTATCTTCAAACTCTCGGTCGTACCGCGCCGCAGTCAGCAGAGACTTCTTGAAACCCTTTGTTCGGCTCAGGGAGACACCATAGATCAACCCATACTTGGCACTGGCCTGAAAGACCTTCCAGGGATCAGGCAAGCGAATTTCGGACCAACGCTTTGTCATCGAAATAGAGGATAGGGCGGAAAGAACGATCGGGTCTTTGGACACATAGCTCTTTTCGATGTATTCGGTCTGCCATTCCTTGTCGAAAGTGCTGTCGTAATACTTAAAGCCAAGTGGCGTATAGTTGATGATCAGCGTGAAACCCGAGTTAGCAATCTCAGAGATCCACTTACGGTCCTCGATGTAGTTACCCACGTTGGTAGGCTGATCCACGGTGACGATAGAGCCGTTTAGGTCGCTTGGATTATACACTCTGCCATGCTCCATGAAAATTTATGCCAAGTACAACTTCCCCGAGAACAATAAAAGGGGAAGTCTGCTGGCTATTTCTCCGCCCAAACGTCCATAGGGCAGGGGGCATGGCTAAGTTTTCAGTGCCTTTTCGCAAGATTTACAATCCTTTAAGACGATTAGGTCGAACGTCGGCCAAGAACCGCTCACAACAGCGTGATTGAACCTCGATCACATTCTTAGGTTTTGTTCGTCCTCTTTGGCGCGGCGGGCCAACAGACCCATGAAACTTGAAATCAGGTTAAGGTCGCCTTTTTCGTCGGCCTTCACCATCCCTCGGAAGTATCCGCCTGGGCTGACAACGGGGGGTTGCTTCGGATCTGACAACCGTGCGTCAGCGATCAAACCGGCAACCATAGCTCCCAAAGGCTTGAGCCGGGCGATAGCGTCTTGCCATGCGGAAATGTTGGTGCCTACTTCGGACAATCGTGTCCAGGTGCCTGTCTCGATGTCATACCAAGTCGGGTTGGGGTTTTCCATCCCGCCACCAGCGATGTCGATGTGCATTCGCAGTTCCGGTGAAGCAAGCTCATAAAACAGCCTGTTGCTGATTTTGGGCAGCTTTTCGGGATTGTGTGCTTCGGAATCCGCCTCATACTTGCTTTCTAAGCAACGCGGAGGGCCGTCAGGCCCGGAGCCTGAACAATTTGGTTCCGAGGCGTTAGCCGAGGGCCTTGTTATCTCGCCATCGGCGTTACAGGACAAAATGTTATCTTCTATTTGGTCTTGTATATGGCACCCGAAACCAGCTTCGGGTTCACCCGAAATATTGGTGGGTTTCGTCACAAAGGATTCTGCTCTTTTCCACAGATCATGTGCTGCCTGGACATGCGCAGCGAGGCGTTCCAGCGTCATGTATTTGAGCTTGTCAGAGCGCGGCCATGACCGAAACTCGTCCATAAGCTCGTCAGACGCTTCAGGAGGGCAGGGGAGCGCCGCCAGAGTGGTCAGAGTGACCTTGACGTAGCGATACAGCCGTGAGCGGTCTCCACGCAGCTGGTCGTGCTGCTTCTTCTCTGCTCGATCCCGTTCTTCTGCGTCCAGCATATCAGGAATGAGGTTTAGGGCAGGGGTCAGGTAAAGGCCAAGGCCCTTGCGCTTGCATCTGGCACCATTGGCGCCAAGCCTGCGAGACAGCAGGCCGATGCGTTCCAGCTCGCGCTCGTGATTGTAGATGGTTTTGTCTGTCAGGCCGCGCATGGCGATGAGCGTTTCCTGTTTGGCATAGCAGAACGGTTCTTGTGAAACGTCCCGAAAGGCAGTCGGAGAAATCAGGTCGATGATGATTTCAAGTGTTCGAATGCACTGCGCTGATAGCCCCATGATCTGAGCGTAGACAACGCACAGTTGACGAAACCGGTCACGGTTCCAGGCTTCGGGCAAACCATTGTGATAGCGCGTTGTGGGCTGCGCCTGAGCCGTTGCAACGTGACGGAAACTCATGCCTGAGACCTCACACGCTGAGTTGCGCAGCAATTTTGCGCGTCATTTTTGGGGGCGCACTTCGCCTGTTTTTTCGTTTTCATGCTCTGCTTCCTCGTTCGTGAAGCAAGGCGAAACGGGCCTCAAAAGCTGGCAAAACTTTTCTGTTCGCACAAATGCGTTTTTTTCTTGCCTGTCTTGTGGGAGGTGCGCTATGAATTAGGTGACCAAACCGTATTCATAGAGATCCCCCCCGTAGAGGCCCCGCCTTGCGGGGGTTCTTATTTTAAGGGTCTTGGTAACTCCTTCCGATTCTCTTTCTCATATGCCTGCGACCCTACCAGCATCGGGCTTGGCTCGCTAGACGTGGTGGGCAGGGTCTTGGTCATCGGCTATACTTTGTGTCGGTTAATATCGGACCAGCTCGTAGTCGTAGCGGCCAAAAGTGTCCGACCATTCGACGCCGACACCCCGGAAATAGCTGGGGCATTGCTTGCGCAGGGGAAGCCAATTTGGCAGTCCGCCCGACGCTCGATCCGACCAATGGAAGTTGGCGTTTGCATCGTAGGTTCCGACTGCCACATCCAACCGAACTTCGCATGGTCCATCGCGTTCGCGCACCTTGTAGCTGTAGTGGCGCACGTCGATGACACGGATCGAGCGCACAACATCAAAGTCTGATGACGACAGATCTACGGCGGCAAGCGTGGGCGCTGGAAGGGTAGGGGTTCCGTCCCCGAGATTAGCCCAAGGCATACCCGATGTATCGAGCGGCTTCCAAACGGCGGCTTGTGTGGTGCCCAAGGCGTTCCAGGACTCGGACGAGAAAGACGCCTCTACAACTTGAGGGGTGTCCTGATCGTCAGTCGGCAATTCGGGCAGCGGATTGGCGCTGACCTCTTTGATGGCTTCGAGGCGTTGCATCGGTGACAGGGTGGTAGATCCTGCCGCCGCGCCCATTGGACAACGCCAAAGCTGAAGCGGTGGCTCAACGGGCAAGGGGGTTATGCGCCGAATGAACTCTGCACGAGCGGCATTACAATCTGGTGAACTCGGCCAACCGCCCGCAAGGCACAGGAAGATCGCGCAGTCGATTGGGTAGGCTGAGGACGCTGTTGGTGCGACAATCGCAGACGACGAAACCAAGAGCGCCAGTTTGATTGATTTAGACAATTGAGTCATGACAATCCTCTCTGACTTGGAAACACGACATGGTTGAAGATGTCACGCACACGACAACCGGTCAACTTCCTTGTCATTGACATCAATTGCAATGAAAATCAATCATTGCATTGTTTATGATGCCATTTGCGTGGGCAAGTTGACCCTCAAGAATGACGAGGCGTCGGGTTCCTGACCGTCCCAAGGGATCGACCAACGAACCTGTTCTTCGCCAGTATTCCATTTGAAAACGATGCCAACCCGGTCACGCTGTTCATTGAACAGCTCTGCAACAGGATCTCCGCTGGCTCGGCTGCGGTTAGGCTTTGGCCGGATAGCCTTGGGCATTTTGGGCGTTTCGCAGACGTTTGTTGAGAACGCAAGGAACGTCGAATGCTGATCAGAAACCAAGTTGCCCATTGGCCGGGGTGAAAAACCCATCATCTTAGCCATTCGCATGAAGCTCGGCGCGCCCAGGAACAGGCAATGCTTCGCCCCGACAGACAGAAGGTATTCGTTGGCTTTCAGCAAAACGTGCGGTGCGATGCGGAGTTTCCCATTCGAGATAATGCGCGTCAGCTCCCATGTGTCGGTGGATACAGGGGGCGGCAAAAAGCAGAGGTTCGACGGGATGCCCTCGATGCGCTGCAGGTATGCGTCACGGATCATGTACGAATTTGGGTCAGGGCTGAGCGCGTTTACGTATTCTTCCCTGTCAGTCCGAAGTAGGCGGGCACCGCCGAGAACTTGTTTCTTCTCTTTGTCGATGGCCAGGACATACTTGGTGAGGTGACAATCGTACTCGTCGTATTCGCAGCCCATGATGCTGTCCAGCTCCCAGCCCATACGTTCACAGAACACGTTGCTGCGCATTCTGTGGAACTGCCTCCGGTACACATCATCTTCATCACGGCAGTTGAAGGGTATTACCTTCACTTCAATTCCTGATTGCACTTCCAACTCCGTACTTTGCTTCCTTGGGCATAGTTCGCGCCACGGTTGAGAGACGGTTTAAGAGAGAAAAAACGGGCCGGTAAAGTGTCGCGTTGCCAGACCTATACTTTGGTTAGGTCACTTGTACTTTGGTTGGGTCTGGCAACTTGTGATTTGACAAAGCTGAATTTTTCAGAATCAAGACATTCCATTGCCGTGATTTGAAAACATAATTCTGACGCAATTAATTTGCACTGTATCAATGCTATTGCATTGATTTAGTAACATGCCTGTGATAGCTAGGTAGATGAGATGACAGCTATGCACTTCATATTGGCGCAATGCCCTAGTAGAGACTCCATTAAACGATGGGAGTCCGCAACCTATGAGAGAACTAACACCTGTGCTTTTGGAAAATGGGTTCCGGGAAGCGTTGCAGGATGGGGGTATTCTGGAAATAGACTGTACGGCACCAGTCGTACACGCCCGGAACTCCATCAGCGGCGAATGGAAATTCTTCGTAAGATCCAAAGAAGGCAACGACGAGGTCAGGCAAGTCCTTGTCGTTCAGAGAAACATCGAACATCGAGTAGTCAAGACAGCGTTAGGCGCGATGAGCTTGGCGGCTTCATTGGGGGCAACGGTCGTGGCCGTGCCCTTTGTGGAGGGTGAAACCGGTGTTTGCAAAGTCGATCCCAACGCAGTCTTCGAAGACGACACAAGTTGACGGCTTTTGGCCGAATCAACCACAGCTTGATTCGCGGCCACAAAAAACCCCTGAAATAGCGAGAACAGTTGCCGCCACTCACCCGGCACGGCGCGGAGTAGGGTGCCTCATTGCGAGCGTGCTCTACCCCGTTGCCGAAGGTTTCTGCTTTGCAATCCGTCGCGGAGGGCAGGGCGCATGAAGAAGGTTCTTCTATTCTCGGCGGCGCTGGTTGGTGTGATGCTGGCCGATCAACGGTTCGGGCAGCGTAAAACTACAATAAATCTGCCTGCGTCAGCAGTTTATACCGTGGACGGTGACACCATCGACCACGGGGATGACCGCTATAGGCTTGTCGGTTTCGACACACCAGAGACTTATCGAGCGCAATGTGAAGCCGAAAAAGCAATGGGCCTAAAGGCCAAGGAACGGCTCGCAGAAATCATTCAAACAGCGGGACACGTGGAACTGGAGGTTCAAGAAAAACTGGACAGGTATGGCCGTTTCTTGGCGGTCGGGCGTGCGGGCGGTCAGGAGGTGGGGGCCATCCTGATTTCTGAAGGGCTCGCACGCCCCTACAGGGGCGGCAAACGTCAGCCCTGGTGTATCTGAGCTGAAGAACTGGAAACAGGAATGCAGCAAGAGGAAGGGAACTAATCGAGCAAAGAGCGGTCCTGTCGGTTGCGCCAACAACCGGCAGGACCTGAAACGCCCCCAAGTCCATCTGGGGCATTCCTCACACATCAAGCGAGTAACTGTACTATGGTAAAAACAGCATCACTCAATGCTGCCCCCAAGAATCATGTCGGCATGGGGGGAGTCAACCGACGAGCCAAACTAAGGGTTAGTGTCCGAAAAGTAGCTGGTTCGACCAAAACCTTAACATTTGGCGCTGCCATTGCCTTGGCCCTTATGGGGCAAGGCGCAGAAGCGCAATTTGTAGGTCTAGGACAGCCGACCGGCAACGAAACTCCAGTCATTCCTACCGAGACATATTCCCTACAGGGTCATCCCCCGCAAACGACACACACCAATTTCAACAACAACCTTCAGGACCTTCAGGACAGGGGGTTTTTTGCAGACAGCCCAGGCGTCTATTTTCATGATCCTGACGGCGATGGGTACGGGGTCCAAATCCGCATAACGTCCACGCCGAGGACTCAGACAAGCAGTGATGGCGACATTCATATTGTTGGCTACAACATCACCCAGACGGAACAATTTGTACTGCAAACTCGGGGGCCGCTTGTCGGCCCAATTACTGGTCAAAACATTACGGATAACACTGTCACCAGTAATGACATTCAAAACAACACGATCACCAGCAATGATATCCAGGACAATACTGTTACCGGGACGGATATTGCCGATGGAAGTGTGACCGGCACAGACATTGCCGATGGTAGCATTACAAATGATGATCTGGCGGATGGCTCTGTAGACAGCGACACCATCGCAGATGGCAGCGTGCAGAATGTCGATCTGGCTGATAACTCGGTGGACAGCCGCACCATCGTGGACGGCAGTGTGCAGAACGTCGATCTGGCCGATAATTCGGTGGACAGCCGTACCATCGTGGACGGCAGCGTGCAGAACGTCGATCTGGCCGATAACTCGGTGGACAGCCGCACCATCGTGGACGGCAGTGTGCAGAACGTCGATCTTGCTGACAACTCGGTGGACAGCCGTACCATCGAGAACGACACCATTCTGCTCGAAGATCTTAACACTGAGGTTAAGGATTACTTCGAGGCGGGTGATGCAAACACGCTGAACCAGGCCAATGCGTACACCGACAATAGGGTCAATGAACTGCAACAGCAGGTTAATCGCAATGCAGACATTGCGAATGACGGGATTGCCATGGCGCTCGCTGCACAAGTTCCAACACTTGCTGATGGCAAGACCCAAGCAATGACCTTTGGCTATGGGTACTATTCAGGGTCATCAGCGTTTGCCCTCGGTGGGACAGCACAAATCGAAGACACCAATTGGCAGGTTTTTGGAACGCTTGGGTACGGATTCAAAGCAGAAAAACTCGGCGTGAGCATGGGTTTCTTGTGGAGTCGGTGACGGCTTCATGACGGTGGCCGGGCGTTTGATTTCCTCCCTCTCAGACGTCCGGCCAAAAGTACCCGTAATTGTAATTATGTAAAAAATACTGACCTATTTTTGAAAGGCGGAAAGGTGATCACAGTGGCCTTCGACACTATCGAAAGCAAGATTGATCGGCGCTGGGTGCCTGCCGCCCAGAGCTTCGAGCAAGCCCGTAAGGACATTCTCACCGTAATCCGCCACCTTGCCGGAGAACGGTCAACCATCAAGCGCGCAATGCGCGAATACTGGCTGGAAAGCGATGCCCGCGCCACGGCTTTCGGGATCGCGCTCGAAATGTTCCATGTCCTCAATGATCTTGGGTATGAGCGCGCAAATCGGCTCTACAAATCGTTGAAGCAGCACGCGGACGTTAACAAGGCGCTGAGTCCGAAAGAGCTGTTCCGTTTTGCTTCACCGGAGAAAGCCGCCGCTCTAATCCAAAGCAGCAGCCGAGCGGACTATGCAAAGACATACGCAAATCTGAAATTCGGTTGCGACCTGTCAGGCACAATCGACGCCGACACCGCGCGCGACGTTCTGAACCGGCATGAAGCCCTTTGGTTCGTCTACCCAAATGCGACCTATCACGTTCACCTGATCCGTGAGGGTATCTGGTTGGACATCGTTATGCCGCTTGAAGTGGTCGATGAGCTGCGCCTTGACGTGGATTTCGCAATGCAGATCCGACAAGCGGAACTTGATGCGCAGGGAGTTTTGTCATGAACAAGCCTGCGCGCAAAGTTCTTCCTGATCGTCGGCTGGCTGAAACACGCCGCGTTGAAACTCCGCAAGGGCACACAGCCTTTGTCACCATCGGATATGATCCGGCGTCGCCAATCAAACCCCGTGAAGTGTTCTATAGCGGTGGTTTTCGCTCTGGCAGTGACCTCGAATACCATCTGCATGATCTGTGCGTTCTGATTTCGCTGTTGCTGCAGCATGGCGTTGCCGCCTCGTTTCTGTCGCGCTCTATCGCTCGCAAGACTTCGGCCCTGGGTGGTGAAGAATACGCCAGTCTCGCAGGCTGGCTGGTCGATGCTGTCAGCATTCCGCCGTCCTGGACCGATGAGTACGTGGCCGCGACCGGCGACGACCAGAACGCCTCCCCTTTCCCGGCAACGCAAGCAAAGGAGAAATCCGAATGATTGCAGCAATGCGGCCCTTTCTTGTCGTCTCCACTGCCTTTGTGGCGACCGGCGCAAGCGCCCAGGTCATCGAATACGAGCCGGATGGAAGCGTGTTTCTGAACGGTGCGCGGGCAGAAATCGTCAATGGCGTCGTTCGGCCAATCCGGATGCGTGAGTACACGCTTGACGAAAAACCGGAAGCGCCGAAGGCCAAGCCACAGGAAAAGATCGAGATTGCGGGCAAGGCACCGCGGCCCCGCAAAGCCTCGGGTGGATGGTCGCAGGAACGTATCGTCAAGGAAATCAACGCAGCGGCGGAACGGCATGACGTTCCGACCGAGCTGTTCATGGCGCTGGTCTGGCAGGAAAGCCGGTATCGGGCTGACGCTCTGTCACCCAAAGGTGCTTATGGCTTCGCGCAGCTCATGCCGGGAACGGCGAAAGACCTGGGCGTGAACCCAAAGAACCCTGCTGAAAACCTCGACGGTGGTGCCCGCTATTTGGCGGCGCAGTACCGCGAGTTTGGAGACTGGAAACTGGCGCTTGCCGCCTACAACGCCGGTCCCCATCGCGTCGTCCAGTATGGCGGCATTCCCCCCTTCACCGAAACCCGCAACTACGTGCGGATCATCCTAAGCAAAGTGAGTAAAGACCTATGAAAAGAACCCACTTCTACCAGCAGATGGCGTTTTTCGCGATCACTGCGTTCATCATCACCGCAGCGCCCGCCTCCGCTGGCTGGCTGCAAGATGCCATTGGCGATTTCATCAACGAGACACTGGCCGACTCGAAGGTCGTTGGCGTTAGCCTTGCCGCTGTCGGCTTCATCTGGGGCTGTCTCGCCTACGTGTTCGGCTGGGGTTCTTTGAAAGGCCCGGTAATCGCTATCGTCGTCGGCGCTGTTATCGGCCTCGCTGATACATTCATCGGAGCCTGATTGATGCCGCGCCGCAATACGGTCTTTCGCGGCCTGAGCCGCCCCGCAGAATGGGGCGGCCTACCCGTGATCTATCTGCTGGTGATCCTCGGGATGACCATGCTGTCGTTCTTCATGTTCGGGATAGCGCCAGCAATCATTGCGGGTTTTGTTTTCTACACCGGGCTTCGCCTCTTTTACGAATGGGAACCGGCTTTCTTCCGCGTCCTGTCCGTAACCCTTTCCAAAACTCCGCGCACCAAAAACCGCCAGCATCATGGGGGAGATTACTATAGTGCCTAAGCCTGCTGCACAGGATTTGTGGACCCTTGCCCGCTCGTTGATCGAGCCGAGCTGGCGCAAGGATGAAATGAGCCTCTTTCAGATGTTGCCGTATGGCTATGTCGTGGACGATGAGGTCATTTCCACACGCAACGGTGGCCTTATCGCCGCTGCAGAAATCACCGGAATCAACGCAAACACGCTGGACGAAAACGAGTTCGAGTTCCTGGCCGAACGGTTTGAGCGTGTATTGCGCACAACACCCAACGAGGTGGCATTTTATGTTCATCGACTGACCGTCCCGGCTGAGACGGGTCATGTTATCACAGATCCAACCGGCTTTGCCGGTGCAGTGGCGCAGGCCATGCGCTCAGCGTCCGTCGATGCGGAGCTGAAGGAACGCAAGATCATTATCAGCGCCATTCTGCAAAAGCGGCAGGATGAGCGGGCCAAGCAGATGTTCGGCATGTCGTCTGGAACGATCGACGAGGAACGCCGCGAAATGATCGAACAGCTCGACGGTGTGTTCACCACACTGGCGGGCACGCTGGGTGAGGCCCGTGTTAGTCGGCTGAAGCTCAGTGATGGGCGTTGGCTGGGTTACTATGGAATGCTGTTGAATGGTCGGTATCAGCCGATCATTCACACGAACATTGCAGAACCCATTGCCTTCAACATGCCGCAAGAGGATGTGCTGTTTCAGGGCAAGACCGGAAAACTGGTCACGGGCGACGATCAGGAACGCTCGATCCGTGTCTATTCCCTGAAGAATTACCCGATGGCATCTTTCCCCGGCATCTTCGACGGGCTGGACCTGCCGGTCGATGTCGTGATTTCGCAATCCTTCCTGCCGATCAGCCGCGCCCAGGCGCAGGAAATGGAACGTCGCAAGTCGGGACAAATGCGCTCGGCTGGCGACAAAGCGAAGTCGCTTGAAGAGGATTTGTCTATTCTGGCGGATGGTATTGCCTCCGGCACCATGTCACTCGGCAAGCACCACCTGTCGATCTGCGTGTTCGGGAACGAGGAAGATCTGAAAACCGCCGAAAAACACATCATCGGTGAAATTCAGATTTCGGGTGGCACAGTGAAGCGCGAAGCGATGTCGGCCCGTGCGGTGTATTTCGCGCAGCATCCCGGCAACTTCGCATTCCGCCCCCGTGAAGAACTGATCACGGACCAGAACTTTGCGGACATGGTTGCGTTCCACATGCGGCCCAAAGGGCTGGACGCGGAAAAGCTGCCCTGGCCGGGGCCATTGGCAACTTTCCCAACGACACATGGCGACCGCTATGACGTGTCTCTGCATCAGCAAAAGACCAGCTCGGATGCTGAAAACCTGCCCTCCGGCCACACAATCGTTCTGGGACCGAACGGCTCGGGTAAAACCGTGATTGCGATGCTGTTGGCAACAACGGCTGTTGCCCAGGGTGCGCGGATCATCGCATTTGACAAAGACCGGGCAATGGAAGCCCCCATGCGCGCCCTCGGTGCGCAATACATTCGTGTCAGGATCGGTGAGCCCACCGGCATGAACCCGTTCCAAACGGAGACGGATGAGGCCGGTCAAAGCTGGCTGGCAAATTGGGTCATCGCCCTATTGAGTTATGATGAGCCTCTAACGGCAGAGCAAAAAGACGAAATCACGCGGGCTTGCCAAGCCAATGCCACTTTGCCGCCTGCGCTTCAGAACTTTGATTCACTGGTGGAACGGTTCAGAGCCTTTGATGACGGCAAGAACCTGTACAAGCGGGCCAGCGAATGGGCGGGCAATGGTCGGCTGTCCTGGATGTTTGGCGAGGGTGGCACAGATCCTTTCGCCTCTGACGATCGGCATCTTGCGTTCGACATTTCTGAGGTTCTGGATGACGAATTGGTCCGGCTGGCATGGATCAGTTATGTCATGCGTCGGTTGGAGCATCGCTGCGCAGAAAAAATCCCCTCTGTTTTTGTCATTGATGAAGCATGGAAAATTGCCGGGAACGAGTACGGCGCAGGAATCCTTGAGAATGGGTTTACCACGTTCCGTAAGTTGAACGTCGTCATGATGTTGATGACGCAAAGCCCCAAACACATCCTGTCGTCTCAGGCCAGTGACTCCATTTTGGTAAATACCAGCACGCAGCTCTTATTCCCCTCTCGATCCGGCAAAGAAGAGGACTTCCGGGCACTTGGCTTAAATGATGCGGAGCTGGGCGCGTTGCGGGCGCATTTTGGCGACCGCGTAATGCTCATGAAGAAGGGTGATGAGAGTGTTTGGCTCGATGTCGATGTCGGCGCTCTCGGCCCGCTTCTCCGTGTTCTGAGCGGATCAGACGGAAAATCGTTCCCTGATCCTGATTGGCGACAAAACCCCAACTTCTGGAAGGAAATCACATGAAAACCCGCCTTGTAATCGCCCTAGTCGTTCTGGCCGCCGTCTCGGCCTGCACCAGCACCTATTCGGGCTATCGCAGCAAATGCGCCTGCGACTTTGAGCGCATGACCCCCCCCGAAAACTTGGAGCTTGTCTGATGAATATTTCAAAGAGATTCCGCGCAACCATTGCTGTCTCGGTTCTGGCCGCCCTGCCCGTCATGGCGTCGGCCCAAGGTGTTCCAGTGGTGGACTCTGCATCCATCACGCAGGACGCCGCCAATTCGGCCAAAGAAATCGCTGAAATGGTCCGCCAGTATGAGCAACTGCTGGAACAGTACGAGAAACTGGAACAGCAACGGGCATTGCTCGAAAACTCCTTCAAAACCATCAGCGGCTTGACGGATCTGGACGAGTTCAACAGCCGCAGCTTTTTGAAATTGGCGACGGCTGCTGACACGCTCGGCTACGCACTGGACGCGGCGGAGGGCGGTATCTCCGGCCTGCCCGATGTCGCTGCGCAGGCAATGGAGCGTCGATCCATCAACCTCGGCCTGAACAATGGCATCTTGTCGGAGTTCAGCGGATCGGATGTGCAGGCTCGCCGCATCCTGTCTGAGCGTGGTGGTGCGGGCCTGATGGCATCGGCGCTGGGTGAGAATGGCTATGACATGGCCAGTCAGCTCGCCGAAGATGCTGAAAAACTGCGCGGTGAAATCGGCCAGCAAGAGGATCTGAAGGACGCAATCGATTACAACACGGCGGTTCTTATGAAACTCCTGCAAGTTGAAATTGAAATCTTGCGCGCAACCTCGGCTAATGCTCTGGCGTCGGGTACGGATCTGGCGGCAACCGCTGCCGATCTTTCGACGCTTAGCAACTATGTAAGAGGAACCTCACAATGATACTCCGCTCAACCTTCATCCTGACTATTGCAGCCGCCGCCGGTATTTCGGGGGCTGCAACGGCTCAGGTGAAACTGCGCCCCACGCCCAACGTTGAGTGGCCGTTTGGCGACTATAGAACTTGCCTCGGCTACACAGGTGTCAACGAGTTTTCAAAGCAATTCGTCGCTGACGACCAAGAACGTATGGCAGAGGCGGGCCAACCCGCAGACAAGCAATACCTTGTGACCAACTGGTCTGTAGTGATCCTGAATGAGCAAATCATTGCAGCACATGAATACACGGTGGAACAGTGCCAATTGCGCAAAGCGGGTGATGAGTTCAATTCGGAATGCCCGCTTGGAAACATGAGCCGTACCAGCGCAATGGAATTGGTTGGTGCCAACAAGCCAGAATTTTGGAACCAACCTTCATCGCGACATTCCAATCTCAAAAAAGAACAAAAGGTTAGGCTTAACAACCTAGGCCCATCTCTCGCAGAGGCATGTGGGCCATGATCCAAGAATTTGTCAGTTCGATAGAATCTGCGATTAGTAACTTTTCGCAGCAAGCATTCAACAGTCTGGCTGCGGATCTCGCAGCCGGTCTCTGGGCCATCGCTGGGCTGATTTTTGTGATGATGCTGATTAACGGTGTATTACAGATCAAAGAAATCGGGTTCGGTGGTTACGTTGGTTGGATCATTCGAGCGACAATCATCATTGGAATGGCCTCAAGCTGGAGCTTTTTCCAGCCGATCTATCAAGGCGTCCAAACTCTGCCAGATAGCATTGCAGGGGCTCTAACCGGCACCACGAACGTGTGGCAGGCGCTCGATGATATAGCCGAGCAATGTTTCACAATGGGACAAACCGCCATTGAGAACGCCACATGGGGTCTAAGCATCACTGGTGCCGTACTTTGGGTGGTGGGAGCAATTATTGTTGCCTTCGGAACAGGGATTGCCTTGATCGCCAAAGGCGGCATGGCCGTGCTTCTCGGATTGGCTCCTGTTTTTATTGCGACACTGCTCAGTTCAGCAACAGCCAACATCTTTGCCGCTTGGGCAAAAACAACAGTTGGACTGATCATGGTCATAGTTGTTCTGACAGGAATCGTTGCGCTCATTCAAACACTGTTTGCCGCTGAGCTGAACACCGTTGAAGATGTGAACAACATGACAGCGAGTGGCCGCTTTCTAGCTGTATGTATTATCTCAATCGTGATGCTTACGCAGATCCCGTCGCTCGCTGGGGGAATGTCCGGTGCAATCGTTTCAGCATCGTCGGGTCTCGCTGTGGCAACGGGTGCCGCCGCCGCCGCCAGAAGCGCGTTGAGTACGGCTGCTGGTGCTGGACGCAGCACAGTTGCTGGGGGCAAAACCGCGGCTGCGATGGCTTCCGCAGCACGCGACGGGACCGGAATTCGAGACAGCGCATCACGTGCCATGCAGGCGCGTCGGGACATCGCACACAGAGCCCGCAATCAGGATGGGGCGGCTCGACAGAGCTACGCCGCTGACCGTTACCGGCAGAGCATTCGAGCTGCCCGTGAAAAACCGCAACAAAAATCATCTTAATCCGAGGAACAGAGCAAATGTCATACGTGACAGATCACGAAAAAGAACTCTTTCTGAGCGCACGTCGCGATGCCTTCAAGTGGCAGGTGTTCGGTATGGTCGGAATGGCAATAGGTGTCGCTTCCATTATCGGTTGGGCAATGCTCCTTCCCCTGAAGGAAATCCGCGCTGTACCCTTCTCCATTGATCCGGACACAAAGCTGCCGGTGCTGCTGACTGAAAAGGTCGAAAAACTGGAACCTTCTGAGGCAATGGCATTCCGCGAGGTCGCAAACTATGTGCGCGACCGGGAAACCTATGATGTCCAGGACAACAACGAGCGCCTGAAATCGGTGCTGCGTCGTTCTGATGAGCTGGCCGAAACGTCCTACCGCGAACTGTGGGATGGGTCGAACGACAACCATCCGGACGAAATCTATACGCCCAAGACAAAGGTGCAGACCGAAATTCTGGGCGTCTCGCCGGTCAACGATGAGACGGTGCAGGTCGAGATCCGCAAGTCCCTGATCGTGCCAAACCAAGCAACGGCCTCCGCCCGCTACGTGGTCACTGTGACCTACGGGTTTGAGGAAAAAATCGTGACGTCGATGGATGAGCTTCTGGAAAATCCGTTCGGCTTCGTCGTCACCAACTACCGCGTAGACGCAATGGGAGACATCTGATGCAGCGTTCTTTCAAAACACTCACCGCCACCGCCGCAGCAGTTTTGGCATTCTCTGCGCCTCTGCTCGCTGAAATCACACCGACACCGGACGGAAAGAACGCGGATCACCGCATCACGCATTTCCATTACGTCGAGAACCAGGTGTACCGCATCCCTGTGGGTGAACGTCTGATTACCTATGTTCACTTTCCGCAGGGCGAAACCGTCCGCAGCATTGGTGCGGGCGACACTGAAAGTTTTCAGATCACCCGCCTGCAGGAAGGCCGCGTGATCGCATTCAAGCCGGAAATCCTGAACTCGGATTCGAACCTGACCGTTCTGACCAATCGCGGCTCGTACAACTTCTATCTGGTTCCTGCTGAAACTGCCGCTGAACGCAAAAGGGTGCCGTTCCGAGTCACCTTCTATAGCAACAACAAGGGTGGGACCACGACGACCCGTGGCAAAGTAGCGCTAAGCGAACCCAAGCCAACCGGGCGGTTCGTGAACCAAAACTACTCGCGCTCGGGCAAAGCCGACTTCGCGCCTACTGCCGTGTGGGATGATGGCGTTCACACCTATATGCAGATCCCGCAGGATGCGGAGCTGCCGGGTATCTTCCGCGTCCTGCCTGACGGGCGTGAGTTGATGGTGAACACCACAGTCAAAGAGCGCGGCATTGTCCAGGTGCAGGGCCTTTCAGATCTTTGGACACTGCGCATCGAGGACACTTCGATCTGTGTCCGCAACGATGGCGACGAGTTTCAGCAGGCCAGCGCAACGGGCAGGCCAGTCACTTCACAGACAGTTAAACCGGGGGGCAGCAAGTAATGGATCGCAATCAGACAATTGCGGCACGGGCGGCGGCTGAACAGCCTCCCCTGCGTTCCCGGAAAAGGCTAGAACCCAAGAAGCTCATCGGCGTTGCCCTCGCGGGTGCCGTGTTCGTTGGTTTCGCTTGGTTTGTGCTGGGCGACGACACCAAGAACAGCCGCACGGGTGTCCGCGTCGATGCCCTGCAACAAAGCGGTGGCGAACGATACGGGCTTTTGACCGCACGGGGGCCAGAGGTCGATGAGCCAGAACCAGAGGCTTTGCCCGAGGAAATAGCGGTGGCAACACCGGCATCAGTGCCGCAGGTCGATTCCGAAGGGCTGAAACAAGCCCTGAAAACAATCGAGCAACAGAATGGCCGGATTTCCGATCTGCAAGACGAGCTGACGGATGCCAAAGTTTCGCTGTCCGAAAAAGACGGTGAAATTGCAACGCTGACCCTGACCAACGAGCGCCTTCAGGTCAGATATGATGAGCGCGAGAAAAAGTTTCAGACGGAGCTTGCGCAGGCGGTTGCCGATGCTGAGGCGCGGGCGCTCGCCAGTATGAGCCATCTGCAAACCCAAGGTCTGACCGAGGACGAACGGCGCAGGCTCGAAGAACTCAAGCGGATGCGTGAACGCCAGAACCAGTCGGACGGCATCGTGTTCGATGAAAACCCACTTCGTAGAAATTGAAGGAGCAAAAACCATGGGTGATTTCATTGCACACTTGTTTGGGCAGTTTGACAGACGATGGTTGTTTCGAGCCTACTTCATAGGTTTTTTGTTCTTGTGTCTTTGCTCGTTAATGACGCTTGGCCTCGTAGCAAACCCGTCAGTTGATCAGGGTGAACGTGGGACATCAACCGCAGTAATTCTGGTGCTTTCCATACTGAATACGTTGCTGTTCCCGTTCGCAAAGCTCGTGTGGAACAATCTGAAAGGTTTCGTCCTGGGCGACACCATTCTGCTGTCGAACTTCTTGTTTCTCATCGTTGGCAAGTTCGTCGTCAATTTTACGCTTTGGTGGCTCGCCTTGGTCATCGCCCCGTTCGGCGTCGGCTACCTCTGGTTCAAAGGTCGAGCGTAATTCAACACATTCTAATGTTCGTAAAGGGATACCTCACATGAACAGAACAGCACTTACCCTCGCACTGGTCACGTTAGCCTCAAGCGCGATTGCACAGGATGGCACCGGGCAAAACTACCAGCCTATCAACGGCGGCTCGCAACCAGTGATTTTCCAGCGCTACCCTGCCGCGCCTCAACCAATCCAGGTTCAGCCGGAAAACACACGCCTGCCTGAAGAACAGCGCGGCTATCAGGAAAACCCGAACACGACTTGGCAAAACAACCTGGTCGAAGAATATCCGCCCATCGTGGGGGCCTCGATCATTGACGATCCGTCGCGCACACTGACTCAGGGCACGGTTTTGACAGCCGTGTTTGGCGGGGCCGTAAGCTCGGAGCTGCCGGGGAGTGTTGTAGCGACGATCACACGTGGCGTCTATTCGATGGACGGCACTCGTTTGCTTCTTCCACGCGGCTCAAAGCTCTATGGCGAATACCGCGCCGATACAAAGCTTGCGCAAACGCGGATCGCTGTTGTTTGGAGCCGGGTAATCACTCCGGATGGCTTATCCGCGCAAATCGGGTCCGCCGGGACGGATGGTCAGGGCCGGTCTGGCGCAACCGGACGTGTCGATACGCATTTCGGTGAACGGTTCGGGACGGCCGCGCTACTCTCGATCATCGGGATCGCGCCGGTCGCACTGGTGGCCGACAACGATAGCAGCAATTCGGTGCAAACAGATCTGGCAACGCAGGTCGGTTCGAATTTGCAGAATGCCACAGCGGCGGCGTTGGAGGACTATTTGCGGATCACGCCAACCATCTATGTCGATCAGGGTAGTCGTATCAACGCCATCCTGCAGCGCGACGTGGTGTTCGACAACTTCTGAGACAGACCCTTTGAGGCGGCCGTATCGTCGGCCCTTCCGGCCGCTCCCCGCACAATTGAATGCGGTAGCGGCCTTTTTTGACGGAATAACAAGGACAAAAATATGAGCGGGCGAAATGGCAACGGCCTTCTGGAATACTATACAGGCAAGATCGAGCATCTGTTGCACGATGAAAGCCTGAGCGAGATTTCTGTAAACCCTGACGGAGCGGTCTGGGTTGAGGAAATGGGCACAACAAACATGACCAGAACAGACATTGCTCTGACCAGAGACGATGTTGAGAATATCGGACGATGCGTTGCTGGGTTCAGTGACGTGACTTTCGGAGAAAAGAAACCCATTGCGACGGCGAACGTGCCGACACAGCAGGGCAAAGCTCGGGTGCAGGTTGTCATCCCGCCCGCGACAACCGGCGTCGGGTCCGTGGCGATCCGCCTGCTCCGCGTGAAAACCGTCGATCTGGGCGCGTTCAGCTTTGCCAGCAAAGAGGCCGCACTAGCCGAAAGCAACGACCACAGCGCGCTTGAGACTGCGCGAGCGGCGCTTGCAGCGGGCACGATGAGCTTTGACGAGTTGGCTGACCTCGCGATGCAGAGCAAATGGAATGTGATTATTGCGGGCGGTACATCTTCCGGCAAAACCACCGTTCTCAATGCCATGCTGAAGCGTGTCGATCCGGGCGAGCGGATCGTGACGATAGAGGAAGTGGCAGAGCTGGACATCGAGCAACCGAACTTCGTGGGCTTGCTTGCGGATCGTTCAGAAGAAAATGGGCCTCGATCCCCGACAAAGCTGCTTGAATCGGCGTTGCGCCTCCGGCCTGACCGGCTCGTTTGCGGTGAAATCCGGGGCGACGACGCGAATATGTTCCTGGAGCTGGTGAACACCGGGCATGACGGATCTGTCTGCACCATGCACGCCAACTCGCCCGTAGATGCCATTGGTCGCATGAGCAAAATGGTGCGGCGCGGATCTCCGACCGTCCAGAAAGCCGAAGTGGTCGATGACATCAGAGCCACCATTCACATGATCGTCCACATGAAGAAAATCGGGGACGAACGGAAGGTCAACGGCGTGATTTTCCCGCCCCTGATGACCGCTGATCAACTTATCTGAAGGAATAAAAAGATGAAGAAGTTTGAATATTGGGATGCGGTGATGACCGAAAGAGACGATACCGAAAAAGCCTTTGCTGGAATGGGTGAAGCGGGTTGGGAAATGGTCGGCGTTGTGCGCGTCGAATTTGGATTCCGGTGTTTTTTCAAACGTGAGATGATTGATGGCTGAGTTTCAGGATCTACCCAAAGGCAAGAAAGTCGCGATTGCCGGCACGATGGGCTTTGTCGCTACTTCGGCTTGCGCAGTGTTGGTGGTCGGCCTGGTCATCGAATACCTCAATACGAAAGGCTTCCGGGGGCTGGACATCTGGGCGATACCGGCAAAGTTCATGGCACGGCCTGCAGAAGAACAACAGGTCATCGGGCTTGTGGCCGTTGTGGCCGTCTGCGTTCTGACATTTGCGTTTGTGGCCGCTGCTCTGCGAGGCCCCTCAACGAAATACGGTGATGCGACCTTTGCAAAGGCCCCTCAGCTCGTCCAGGAGGGCTATGCTTCGGTGCTGAAGCTCAAAGACCAACTGGATAGTGAAATCGTGTTTGCCAAATTTGGTCAGCCCAAAGACAAAAACGCAATCTACTACAAACCGGGCCCCGGCGTACAAAAGCCACACGCGATGTTCATTGCCCCGTCTGGTTCGGGCAAAACCAGCGGCTTTGTGATCCCGAATGTCCTGCGTTTCAATGGGTCTTGCGTCGTCCTGGACATCAAAGGCGAGATTTTCCAGACCACAGGTGCGCGTCGGACAGCGATGGGCGATGAGGTTTTTGTGTTCGATCCCGAGAACCCGGAAAAAAGCCACAGCTACAACCCTCTGCGCCGCGCAGCACGTGCCGACAATCTGGACCGGCGATGGGAAGAAGTGATTCAGGTTGCGACCCAAATGTTCGACACGCCCAGCTCGTCCGCACAGGGCTTTATGGGCGGTGTCGAAGGCATGTTCTGCGCTATGGCGATGTTGGCAATCAAACGAAAACGGCCATACATTTCCGAAGTTCTGCGCCTGGTCAAAACGACCAAGCAAAAGGACTATGAGAAAATGGCTGAAGAAGTTGGTTACGCGCGCGCTGCAGATGAGTTCCTGAATCTTGCAGCCGAAGAATCCAAAATCTTGCGGTCAACGATTTCGGTTATGAACAACTCCGGCCTTCAGCTCTGGCGTAACCCGTCAGTGGCAAGAGCGACGCAGGGCAATGACATCAACTTTGAGGATCTGCGTCGGCGCCCCACCTCGATCTACTTTTCTGTGCCGGGTAAAAAGGTCAAAGAGTTCCGGACACTCATTCGCCTGTTCTTCCTCGATCTGGTGAACACAATCGAAACCCACGAACCGGGTCCAGATGAGCCGTTTAAGGTTTTGATGCTGCTCGATGAATTTCAGCGCCTCGGCCATCTTGAGCGCGTCGTTGAAGCGTATGACACCATGCGATCCTTCGGCGGTCGGATCATCGTGATTTCGCAAACGCTGTCTCGCCTGCAGGACATTTATGGGCATGAAGGTGTGCGGGCGATGCTGGCAAACGCCGGGACGCAGATGTTTGCGGCCTCTGAGGATTCAGAGGTGCGCGAGCACGTGTCCAGGTCCATCGGTGACAAAACGGTCATGAGTAAGTCGAAGTCTCGGGCGCTCGGCAAAATGGAAATGGGTAGCATATCGGAACGCGAGGAAGGCATTCGTCTGCTCCGGCCTGAACACGTTGGCCGACTGCCTGAAAACGAGGTTGTGCTGATCCGCGAAGGCAAAATGCCAGTGATTGCAAACAAGATCCGATACTTCGAAGATCCGTATTTTGTGCAGTTCCTTGGTGGCGATACGCCAAAGATCAAAGGGACACACCTGGATCTTGCTGAAGAACAGGTCAAGGATACAGCAAAGGCACTGGCCGATGCGAAACCGGCCCCTGCCCCGGTGAGAGAAATTTCGGAAAAAGATATGGAACTTCAGGCGGCTTTTGATGCGCAGCGCACAGTTGCGAAACGAAAAAGCCGTTCAGCGAAGGATTTGGCGATGGCGAAGATGAAAGCAAAACCGCAAGGAGCGGCGCTCTCCCTTGACCGGAGCAAAGTTGTCTAACATGTTGGGCTCAGAAACCCATAGATAACTGAAAGTTAGGCTTGGCGTTAACTGGTTCGTGAAAGACGAAAATCGCAAATAGTATTGAGGGCCTTTAGATTGAACACAGATAGCCAGAATCAAACAGATGTGCTGCCGGATGGTGAGAACGCAAGTGGGGTAGATAGCGAGTTTTCTATTGTCTTTAAGAGCGGAGCTATTCTGGAATTTCGTGCCGGGTGGAATCGCCACAAAGACCTTCCGGGGATTAATGACTTGCTTGTCCGTCGTCAGATAATTTGGGACAGCGGAGCGGTTTTATGACTGGAGGCTCTGGCTCATCCTTGATTAAGTTT
>NZ_JBXWTH010000043.1:0-7173 GCF_059613825.1 Ruegeria sp. SATB027 | reverse complement strand
TGTTGTCCCATTCGGTGCCCCTTTCATGGACAGGGGTAAAGTACCCCAGTGTCCGGAAACAGGGACGAAGTCCAAACAGCACCTCCATTGTCAGGCAGGTCTGGATCGCCGCATCGCTGAACCGTTGCTGCCTACCACGCTTGCCACTCGGCGGCGGCACCCAGACCATCTCGGGATCAAACCAAATGGGCAGCGATCCGCGCTGCTTCAACGCTGTGTTATACGAAGGCCAGTTCTTGGTCTTGTACTTCGTCGGGGCCCAACTGCTCATGCCGACCAGCTATCACCCTGGATTCAAACAGTGAATCCCCAGACTGATTTGTGCAACAAAGCCCATCGTCTTAGGTCTTCGTATTCGGCAAGTGCTTCCCAACATGACCCACCACCATCTTCAATCGCTCCATCAGAGCGGGGTGACCGAACAGATACGAAACAACGACGCTCAAGCAGACAGGATTGTGAGATCTAAAGAGCACGAACTCCAAAGTGTGTCCATCGCCGCGACAAGCTTATCCATCTCGTCCGGGCCATGCACCGGCGACGGCGTGAACCGCAACCGTTCGGTGCCACGCGGCACGGTCGGGAAATTGATCGGCTGCACATAGATCCCGTGATCTTCCAGCAGCATGTCGCTGAGCCGCTTGGTGTGCACCGGATCGCCCACCATGACCGGCACGATATGGCTGCCATGATCGATGATCGGCAGACCCAGCCCTTTCAGCCGGGTTTTCAGGATACGCGCCTGGGTCTGGTGCTGGTCGCGCAGCTCGGGTGCCTGTTTGAGATAGGCAACCGATGCCGCAGCCCCGGCAGCGACCGCTGGGGGCAGCGACGTGGTAAAGATGAAGCCCGGTGCATAAGACCTTATCGCGTCACACATTTTGTAAGATGCCGCGATATAGCCACCCATCACGCCATATGCCTTAGCGAGGGTCCCGTTGATGATATCCAGCCGGTGCATCAGCCGATCCCGCTCGGCCACGCCGGCCCCGCGCGGGCCATACATGCCCACCGCGTGAACCTCGTCGATATAGGTCAGCGCGCCAAATTCATCCGCCAGATCGCAGATCGCTTCGATCGGGCCGAAATCTCCATCCATCGAATAGATCGATTCGAAGGCAATCAGTTTCGGTGCGTCCGGATCGTCCGCCGCCATCAACTCGCGCAGATGCTCCACATCGTTGTGTCGGAAAATTCGTTTGGCACCGCCATTGCGGCGCACCCCTTCGATCATCGACGCGTGGTTCAGCGCATCAGAATAGATGATCAGGCCCGGAAACAGTTTGGGCAGCGTCGAAAGCGTGGCATCGTTGGCGATGTAAGCGCTGGTGAAAAGCAGCGCCGATTCCTTGCCGTGCAGATCGGCAAGTTCAGCCTCAAGCCGCTTGTGATAGACCGTGGTGCCCGAGATGTTGCGGGTGCCCCCCGATCCCGAACCGGCGGCGTCGATGGCTTCGTGCATCGCATCCAGAACAACCGGCTTCTGCCCCATCCCCAGATAATCGTTGCCACACCAGACAGTGATCGGCTGCTCGGTCCCGTCGGGCCGGGTCCAGACCGCATGCGGGAAATGGCCGTTCCGCCGTTCGATATCGATAAAGGTCCGGTACCGGCCCTCTTCGTGTAAGCGTGTAAGCACCTCTCGGAGATTGGCAGAATGGTCCATTATTCTTCTCCTCAATCTTCAGGTGGCCGCGGGCTAGGAGAACGGGCCGACACGACCGTTTTCCGAATGGAAACGTAGATCAGAAAGCCACCATGCCATATGCGCCTAGCTCGGGGAGACCGCCAATGGTCTGTTTTGCTACAAGGTCACCATCTTCCTGAATATCGAAAATAATGACCGCTCCCTTATTGCCCACCAACTGATACATCTCGGTTCCATCCTTGCTGACCGCGAGATCGCCAAAAAAGAGCTCTTCAGAAGTATCCTTGTACGCACGTGCATTGACCAGGGACACGGTTCCGTTATCCCGCACACGGAAGGAACTGATGGAACTGGACAGTGCATTTGCGGCCCAAAGAGTGTCGCCATCTGCTGAGACCGCGACCCAGCAATTCGCGATCTCCCCGCCTTCGACAGCGTCCCCGGTCAGAACATCGCCGGAAACCATCGAGATGGCACCGTCTCCGCCCAGTTTGTAGCTTGAAACGGAGCTTGTCTGCCAGGAATAGAGAGGGCTCTGTACAACCACGTCCTGTTCAGCGCGAAGCATGAAATCCGGTGTCAGAAAACGGGCTTCAGACATCAGAACAGTGTCCCCAACAACGGCAAAACCGACCGGGATGGCCTGAAAACGCGATTCTTCGTCACGCGGAGACTCAATGGTCGACACAGGAATATCGGACAAAGTGCCTGCTACGACGCCAAACACATTGATCTTGCCCGTCACGAGTTCATTTACAACGACATGTCTTCCATCAGATGAAAACGCGATGGTAGATGGGCGGGCTTTCAGGTCCCGACGGGAGCCTTCCACAACCTCCAGTGTGTCGCCGCTGATCCTAAAGGCAGAGATGCTGCCGGACCCATTGTCGTTGCCGACAGCTGCGACCACGACCATTTCCCCATGAATGGCAATACTGATGGGGAAGTTGTCAGATGCGGGAGCGGTAGAAAGGGATGTAAGCGAATTATCCGCGCCAACGCCCATCAAAGAGATTGTTGCGTTGCCCGGATTGACAGCGAGAACATGCCTTCCATCAGACGAAATCGCGATGGCATTTGCTGATATCAGCGGGTCATCACCGTTTGCCAACGGATGATTCGGATCCTTTTGCAGTGCAGGGATTTCAAGATCACCTGTTCCTGTCCCACCGGTCGGGAACTCGCCAAGCAGTCGGTACGAGCCAGCGTCATCCTTTTCAAAGGCGACAACCGTGTTCCCATCTGCCTTGTTGCTGATGGTATAGAAACCTTGCGCAAATGCGAATGGTGCAGCAACTAGTCCCAAAGTGGTCACAATCGAAAAGGTTCTGAGATTCACTGGATGTCTCCTCTCTATCATTCAGTGTGGTGCCGACAATCGGACTTCGTAGCTGTCCGAAGATTATTATACTTGTTCGCCCCAAGGAGAAGGTGGCCAGTATTAACCCAGCCGAACCATCTGCGACAGCAACATTGAAACCCATATCCAAGCGACATCCGATATGAGTTTCTCAAACTTCCCGATGCCGATCGTCTGGATGTGGGTTTCGAAGGTCGTACGGATCACTTGATTCCGTCCGTTGTGAAGAAGTAGTCTTCGCCCTTGGCCAGAACGTGACACGAGATACACAGATCATTGCGCCCGACCAGCAGGTTGCCTTCATAGTTAATGGCCTCGCCCTCAGGCGTGAATTCGGCATAATACCAGTTGTTATGCGCGTCCTGATATCCGGCTTCGCGGCGGAACATGATGGCGTAGTTGTGCAGGTACTTGTCAGGGTTTTCCTGTACCTCCTTCAGCGCCACCGGTGTTTTTGTCTCGGCTAACGGGTGCTCGAACGACCGTTTGACTATCAGTTCGCCGTCATGGCCATCAATCTCGGCCCGGGTAAAAAGCGTCCCCAGAATGATCCCGTGTGGACGTGTGCCCGGATAAACAGGTACCTGGATCGCATTCGGCCCATTCCAGAGGTTCCGCTCCTTCATCGCCACGATGACCTTCTCCATATAGGCGAGGTCCTCTTCCGTGCTGTATTCCGCGATCTCGTAGTCATCGTCGCCGGGTTGAGGCAAAGAATTGTCCTCTTCGAACAGGTTGCCCGGGCCTTCCAGTGCCACGGCAAGTTCGCGCCCATCCACGATCACGGTTTCAGCATCCTGGCTCGAGTGTGCAGCTTCGTCGCTGCTGCCGCTATTCGAATCGCCGGCATCGGAACTTGCGGCCCCGCCGGAGGCGAAAGTCGCCAGATAGGCGATCGCATGTTCCGCATCATCCCGCTTCTTCAACTGGAAGGTCATTTTGGACTTTGCCGATTCGTCCCCCAACTGCTCCTTCAGAAATGCGGAGGTGCCCATCAGCCAACCCATGAGGTTTTCGTCCGTCCATACCAATCCCTGTTCGCCAGCAGAAACAAGCGATCCCGAATATTTGAAGCCCTCCACTGCCCCGGCAGCGCGACCATAGACATTAGTCAGAACCGGACCTGTCTTATTTTTCGCCCCCTCTCCAATCTGATGACACGATTTGCAGCGCTTGAATACTTTTTCGCCCTTGTCTGGGTCACCTGCAGCTATTGCTTCCCCTGCCATGAGGTTAAGCGACGCAGCCGCTACGAGTGCTAATGCTGGCTTTTTGTGGAAGGTTCTGAAGAACATTTCTACCTCATCGTCATCGATTAGAGTGGCAAGTCTCTCAAAAGAAGGTGGCCCGGGCAGCGAATGGTCTTCAGCAGCCAAGTCCACCTCATGAGGATCAAGCGGCCAACTCCTGAAGTCAGGAGCCGGCCACGAGCAGGGAGTTAGTTTGGCAGAGGAGTGAGGATGGGACGATACATGTTGATAAACACCATGTCTTCCGTCCCCTCGGCGCCTTCGCTGTCAATATGACACTGGGCGCAAGCTTCCTTCGGCGCTGGCGCGGCGACGGGCAGATATGGCGGAGCGTGGTGCCCGAAGTTGAAATATCCCCAGTTGTTCGTTTCGGCGAACCGCGACGAATCCTTCACCGCGACATCCATGCCATTCACAGGCCCAGGAAAGAAGCCGCGCCCAGAGGGTTCGTAACGCGAGCCATCTTCTTCATCGCCCTTGGGGTCATCAACAAGCTGCAGTTCCTTCAGCATCATCGTCCCCTCCGGCCATTCGCCGGTCGCGCGATAGGCGTGGAATGCGTCTGGCTGAACGTAAACATTATGGAACTCCGGGAACCCGGCGGCACCGCCGTTGAGTGAATGTGGCGTGAACGGCGCACCCAAGTACACCCAGGTATGGCGGAACCCTTTGGGGCGGATGAGTTCGCCCTTTTCCGTCCACTCCGGCACTATTGAAACACCATAGGTGTTCTCGTTGCTCTGAGCTTGAGCGCTCATGAACCCGTTATCGGAATTTACCGCCCCCAGCATCGCGGCTCCCGTACCTAGCAAAAGCGCAAGGACAACTTTTGATCTGCTAATATACTTCATGATTCCTCCCTAGGGTTTTGGTCTTCTTTAAGATTTGAAGTCCGTCCGGAACAAAAGTACAGAATATGCCGCAATTGTCCAGTAACGAGTTGCCCTGTATCACCGACGCGCGATTTTCCGTGACCTTACGCTTGGAAAACCAGTTAAACCATGCAAGAACTCCTCTGGAGAACAGAGAGGATTCCGCATGAATAGATTACTCGTTTTTTGTGTAGCGGTATGTGCTGTGTCGGGTATGGCACGAGCCGAAGTGCAGGGTGAGCGCATTAAGGTCACGGGCGAACTTATCGACACCTGGTGCTATTTTTCGGGCGTTATGGGAGGGCCGGATGCAGTAGTTGGATCAGCGCATCATACATGTGCCCTCTGGTGTTCTGCGGGCGGCGTGCCGGTTGGGCTGCTGGCCGAGGACGGCACTGTTTATATGGTGCTGAAATTCGAAGGCGACGACACCTCAGCCTCCAGCGATACGTTGTTATCGCTCGCCAGTCACCAGATCGAAGCCGATGGCCTGTACTACAAGCGCGATGGTCTGAATTACATCATCGTCAATGACGTGGTGGCTGACAACGGAATCTCGCACCTCAATCATGAAGATTATGGCCCGGTTCCCGGGTTCGCCATTGAGGATCCAAAGGAGAAATAGTCATGAAGAAGCTCATTTGCCTATTGACCTTGCTGACTAGCCCGGTAGCCGCACAGGATTTTTCAATCAATTCTGAAGCTAAATCCTGGAACCTTTACGCAGAAGTCCCCGCGAGATTCGAAGCCAAGGTTGTCGACCTGCTTTGCGTCATCACAGGCGATTGCCCCATCGATTGCGGCGCGGGCCGACGACAGATCGGCCTTTTACGCACCGCTGATGATGTGCTTGTCTTTCCCAACAAAAATGGCCAGCCAGCCTTCACCGGTGCCGTGGTCGAATTGCTGCCATTTTGTGGCAAGCTGGTCGAGGTCGATGGACTGATGACCGCCGACCCTGAATTGGGGGCGAACAACATTTATCTGGTGCAGAAAATCCGCGAGGTCGGCAGCGAAGATTGGATCAAGGCCAATCGTTGGACCAAGGAATGGAGCAAGGCATGGAAGTTGCGCAACCCGAATGCCAAGGCCGAAGGCCCATGGTTCCGGCGCGACGAACGGGTGCTGTCCTGGATTAAAAAGGAAGGATATTTCGGGCTCGGCCATGAAGTCGATCAGACATATATAGACGAGAATTTCTGATGCGGTGGCTGAGCATATTATTCGCTTGTGCCGTATCGTTACCGGCCCGGGCTCATGATCGAGTAGATCATTCCAACGAGGCTCAGGCACCGAGCCATCAAACGGAAGCCGAGATAGCTCCGCCCGCCGCATTGCCGTTCAGTCTAGGTGGCACATTCATTCTAACCGATCATACGGGCGTCGAACGATCGCAGGTCGACCCGGACGGGCGGGCGCAGCTTTTGTTTTTCGGTTATGCCAACTGCCCGTCAATCTGTTCCATCGCGATGCCTTTGCTGGCGGAACTGGCTGACGCCTTGACCAATGATGGTTTGAGCGTCCGTCCTGTGATGATCACAGTCGATCCAACGCGTGATACGGTCGAAACCATGGGCCCGGCGCTAATCAAGCTGCATCCCGAGTTTGTGGGACTGACTGGGACGAAACAGCAACTGGAATATGTCTATGACCTGTTTCAGGTGGGCCACGAAAAAATTTTTGACGACCTTGAACACGGTGCGGTTTATGCCCATGGCAGCCACATCTATTTGCTAGATGCCAATGGCGAGGTCCTCACGCTGTTCCCACCCATTCTGGGCGTCGAACGGGCACAAGCGATTGTTAGAAAGTATCTAAGCCCGCATCTCCCAAGTGACTGATTGAATATATTCGCGGATCCTGAGAAATCCCGAGGCGATGTCTGGCCTGCCCAATGTTTTGCAATAGGGTCTCCCTCCTCTGCTCGGTAAACGTCTCGTCTGGACGGATTGACGGCCTGATGCTATGTGGACTTCGTCCCTGTTTCCGGACAGTTTCACTATTGACCCTATGCGGCCATTTTCCAAGTCATATTGTTAAAGG
>NZ_JBXWTH010000042.1:0-101788 GCF_059613825.1 Ruegeria sp. SATB027 | reverse complement strand
CTAAACCTCAACCTCAGATGCCCACCGTCTCTCCGGCGCGTCTCAACCGTCTTTCCAGTCCGTCAGGCCAACCTCAGTTGCGCCGGTGAAGGGGTATTTACGGATTAGGCTTCCGACCTGCAACCCCCATTTTGAAAAAACTTCACATTTCTCACTATTCTCTCATTTAAATGTTGTAAATCAATAGTTTAAACAGATATTTCGCGATTCCCATCGGCCATTTCAGGTGCAGGCTCATCAGAAGAAGAGGGTGAAATCTGCACTTTGGCTGGAATCGTCGACCCCGTCAGCAAACGACGACATCGATATCCGTCTTGAGTCACTCGATCGACGCGGGCGTACCGTTTCGCTGAATGTCGAAGAACACTTGGAAACTGACTTCAGGTCACAATTGTTTTTTTACTCAATTGACGCAGTCTCAGGTGAGCCTGGCTCGGATGGCGAACAGCGGACCGGCACAATAATGGTTCTGATAGTAGGGAAGCCAGCATGGAGTTCGACTATATCATCGTGGGCGGCGGTTCGGCAGGATCCGTTCTTGCAAACCGCCTCACCGAGAACCCGGCTTCACGCGTTTGCCTGCTCGAAGCAGGTGGGAACGGAAACGGCCTGACTGTCAGGGTGCCGGCAGCTGTCGTGGCAGCCCTTCCGGGACGACCCAAAATCAACAACTGGGCTTTTGAAACCATACCGCAACGCGGGCTGAACGGACGCCGGGGGTATCAACCCCGCGGCAAAGCACTGGGTGGTTCGAGCGCGATCAACGCGATGCTTTATGTCCGGGGTCAGCGGCAGGATTACGATGGGTGGGCCGATCAGGGCTGCGACGGTTGGGATTGGGACAGCGTATTGCCGTATTTCAAACGGTCCGAGAACAATGAGCTTGGCGCAGACAGCTGGCATGGTGACAAGGGCCCGTTACAGGTGTCACAGCAAAAGGAACCTCGCCCGATCACCCGCGCGTTCATTGAAGCCGCGCGGCAACTCCAACACCGTCATACTGAAGATTTCAACCGAGGCGATAACGAAGGTGTCGGGCTGTATCAGGTAACGCAGTTTCATGACCCGACAAAGAACGGAGAGCGGTGCTCGGCGGCTGCGGGTTACCTGTTCCCGATTGCCAACCGTCCGAACCTGACGATCATTACACATGCCCACGCGAAAGGGCTGGTCTTTCAGGGTAAGCGCGCAACTGGCGTTGTTTTCAGGGTCAAAGGCAAAGAGGCAGACACCACCGTTACCGCCACTCGCGAAGTTCTGCTGTGCGCGGGAGCATTAAAAACACCGCAGCTGCTGCAAATCTCTGGGATTGGAGCAAGCGCTGATCTTGAACCGCACGGGATCGCTGTTCTCAACGAACTACCGGGTGTAGGGCGGAACCTGCAGGACCACCTCGACTTTACGCTGACCTACCGGACCAAAGACACGAACAACTTTGGGATCGGCGCAACAGCGGCAATGCGACTGCTGAAGCACATCCATCAGTGGCGCAAGACCGGTGTGTCGATGGCGGCCACACCGTTTGCCGAAGGGGCGGCGTTTCTGAAAACCTCACCCGAGCTGGAGCGCCCGGATATCCAGCTGCATTTCACCATCGCAATGGTCGATGATCACGCCCGCAAACTGCATTACGGTTACGGGTACAGCTGTCATATCTGCAAGCTTCGCCCGGAAAGCCGGGGAACCGTTGGCCTGAGCAGCGCCGACCCAATGGCAATGCCTGTCATCGACCCGGGATTTCTTGCAGATGCACGCGATCTGGACACCATGATCAAAGGCGCGCGAATGACGCGAGACATCCTGCAAGCGCCAGCTTTGGCCAAATATCGGCATAAAGAGATGTTCGGAACCGATACAGCCAAATCTGACGCCGATTGGGAGGGGCATATCCGCGCCCGCGCCGATACGATCTATCACCCGGTCGGCACCTGCAAGATGGGTACCGACGATCTGGCGGTTGTGGATCCCGAACTTCGGGTGCGGGGGATTGAGGGGCTGCGTGTAGTTGATGCGTCGGTGATGCCAACGCTGGTGTCGGGAAACACAAACGCGCCAACAATAATGATCGCGGAAAAAGCCTCGGACATGATTAAGGCAGCCGCGCAGTAAAGAACCTACCGGTCCTTCATAAGCGCCTCCAACCCCACCCGGTAGTTCGGGTAGATCAATTCGACACCCAACTCATCCTTGATCCGGTCGTTTCGGACGCGTTTGTTCTCGTTATAAAAACTGCGCGCCATCGGTGTCAGATCGGCCTCGTCAAATGAAACCGCCGGGGGCAGAGGAAGCCCCTGCAACTCGGCGGCATACCCGATGACATCCTGTGGCGGGACAGGCTCATCGTCGCAGACATTGTAAACTCTGCCCGGATTCGGCCTTGTCATCGAAGCTTGCAGAACCTGCGCAATGTCATCCACGTGGATACGCGAAAACACTTGCCCCGGCTTGATGATACGCCGCAGCCCACCGCGTGTGAGCTTAGAGAACGGCCCACGGCCCGGGCCGTAAATCCCTGCCAGACGGAAGATGTGAACAGGCAGGCCCGGCACAGCCGCCCATTGCTCTTCAGCCAGCATGCGCCACTTTCCACGCTTGGCGGTCGGTGTTGGCGGGGTGTCTTCGTCAACCCAGGCGCCCTGGTGATCGCCATAAACAGCCGTTGTCGATAAATAACCCACCCAAGTGAACTGACTTGCTCGTTTTCGGATCTCGTCGCCTAGCGCCGCCAGTACCGGATCGCCCGCCTCGCCCGGTGCCGTTGAGATCAGCAACTGCGTCACCCGATCCAGATTTGGAACCTCACCGGGCCAGATCAGCGGGTCCGCGCCAGAGGCACGTATCGCATCTGTGCCTTCGCCATCTCGTGTGGTGCCAAAAATCTGCCAGCCTTTCGGGGCAAGAATTCGGGAAAGGGCCTGCGCAGAATAGCCGTGGCCAAATGAGAAGAGTGTCTTGGTCATGCACCGTTGATGGGCTTCAGCGCATCGGGATGCAAGCGCCGCATGGACGCACTTGAATCGAATCTTCTGATGCGCCTTTCTGTGGACATGAGCAAAGAGAAACCAGACCTGCATTCTGCCTACGCGCTGAGCTCTCCGGACGAAAACAAACGCCTTTATGCGGAATGGGCCGGGGACTATGACGACAGCTTTGCCGCGCGTGAGGATTATCAGCTTCATATCCATACCGCGCGGGCGTTTGTGGGCGCGGGCGGTCAGGGGCCGGTTCTGGATGTCGGTGCGGGAACGGGCCTGTGCGGCGCGGTGTTGTCTGGGCTTGGTGTTGGGCCGATTGATGCCACGGATATCAGTTCAGAGATGCTGGAACAGGCTATGCGCAAGGATATCTACCGGGACGCGATCGAGGCTGACCTGACCCATGGCATCCCGGTTCCGCCAGACAGCTATTCCGGCATCGTGTCATCTGGCACGTTCACACACGGTCATCTGGGTCCCGAAGTGTTGCCTGCGCTGCTTCGCGTCGCACGGTCAGGCGCTACGTTCGCCCTGTCAATAAACGCCCGCCATTTCGAAAAGATGGGCTTCAAGGGCAAGCTGCACGAACTGGAACAGGACCAGATCCGCAACCTGACCCTGCCCGAGGTTCGCATCTATGGCGATCTTGCTGCAGGACCCAATAAGGATGACACGGCCTTCATTGCATTGTTCGAACGGGTTTAGTCCCCGGACAGAACCAGCCACTTCAGGTGTACATCTGCTTTTTGTAGGCCCTCGTGCGTGTCGTCGCCTCGGCTGAGCCATCGTGATAGGTGCCAAACCACTTGTCGAACGGAATTTCGGATGTACCGTAGTTGCACTCGAAATACCTGTGGTGGAGCTGGTGAAAAAAATCGCCCGCCCGCGCGGCTTCGGTCTCACCGGCCTTTAGCTTCTCGAACCCAGAATGGGACAGTATCGGGCTGACCTGCTGGAACGAGCTGTGAAACAACACATGCAGCGGATGGGAAGGCACGATCAGGTGGATGAAATACGTCGTGAAATACAGCATGTTTTCATACCAGTGATTCGAAATCCCTGACCATGGCCCGGTATTGACATTACGGTGATGGACCGCGTGCACATGTTTATAAAGCCTGGGATGATGTTCCAGCCGGTGCACCCAGTAAAAATGCAGACCGGACCACATGGGAATAAACAACATCCAAACCACGAACCACACCTGCGAGCTGGCCCAGGTAATCGTCGGAACCCAGCCATTTGCCATCGCCCAGAAGATGACCCACTGGTAAATGGTCGCCACCGTCATGGCGCTGCCCAGCGTCCACCAAATGTTATCCCAGACCTGATTGCGGAATGTGAATGTTCCGTTGTCCCGTGTCAGGTCCCTGCGATCAAACTTTTTGTACATCCCCTGCCCTTTGCGCATGTACAGCCACCAGTGCAGGCTTCCTGCTACCAGAGTTTGCGGCACCATGTTCAGCAACCAGATCCGAAACATCCATCCGGGCGCAAAGCTTTTCATCGTCTCTAACGCAGGGAAAAAGAACGCATAGGCGATGACGGCCAAGGTCATGCACAGGGTCAGGGCGGTGATTTGCAACCACGCTCCGCTGTACCATTTCAGCACGGCCGCCGGACGTGGTGGCCAACTGAACAGCGGGTTGAGACCCACTGGCCCGTCGGGGTGGTAATGCCAGCGGGCAGCTTCGGGGTCCTGCTTGGAATCTCGCATGTCGGTCACTCTGTCTTGCATTCAGGTTGCGTAATCCGAGCCTTCTGCATCGAGTATTGCCTTGATCTCTCGCAGATGCGCTTCGGCCTGATCGGGGTAGTCGTCCAGTTCCTGTGCTGTTTTCTCGGCAATCTCATCCGACAGCACCCGCAGGGGCAGGCCTGTTTGCAGCGCCCGGATGTAAGTTTCGGCAGCGCGCTCGAAATAATAGAGCCTGTTAAAGGTATCTGCAGGGTCGCTGCCAGTGATCAGAACCCCGTGGTTGCCCATGATCATGACTTTCTTCTTCGGATCAGCCAACATCCCGGCGCACCGCTCGCCTTCGCTTTCAAAAGCCAATCCGCCAAATTCTTCGTCAACAACGTAGCGGTTGTAGAAGGTCGCGGTGTTCTGGTCGATTGGCGGAAGTGTACTGTCGGCCAGTGACGCCAGAACAGTTGCGAAAATCGAATGCACATGCATGACGCAACGTGCGTGCGGGCAGTGGCGATGGATCGAGCCGTGCAGGCCCCAGGCAGTGGGATCAGGTGCGCCGGGCTGGGACATCACATCCGGATCGTTGGCGTTCAACAGCAACAGATCAGACGCGCGAATACGCGAGAAATGCGCCTGATTGGGGTTCATCAGGAACTGCGTCCCGTCTTCGTTCACAGCAAGACTGAAGTGGTTGGCAACGGCTTCGTGCATGTTCAGCCGGGCCGTCCAGCGAAAGGTTGCGGCCATGTCCACACGTTCTGACCAATGATCGATATTGGGACGAAGGTTGGTGAGACTCATGTGACGCGTCCTTTGGTATCTGCGAATGACCAAAGCCTGCATTTGGTCCGGCAATTTGACCAACGAAAAAAACGCAACTATCCCATTAGCTAAACTTATGCCGGAGTTATGTCGATGCAAAACAGGCTTCCCCCGCTTGGCTGGCTGCGCACATTCGAAGCCGCAGCCCGCCATCTGTCATTCACCGGTGCGGCGCGGGATCTGAACATGACGCAAAGTGCGGTCAGTCAGCAGATCAAATCACTGGAAGGCCATCTGGGTCAGCCACTGTTCCTGCGACGCCCGAAGGCGCTTGAGCTGACAGAGGCCGGAATCACCTATTTGCCGGTGGTGCGCGAGGCGTTTCGGACACTGATACGGGGCACTCAGGCGGTAACTGGCGCGCAACAGAATGCGGTCCAGGTGCAGTGCAACATCAGTTTCGCCGTGAACTGGCTGGCCCCGCGTCTGCCATTATTTCAGGCTGAACACCCGGATGTTCAGCTGAACATCTTCACCGAGTTGTGGGAACCGCGCGAGATGGCTGAAGGCGCAGCAGTCGAGATCCGGTATTCCCTTCGACCCTCAGATACAACCCGGACAGAGATGCTGCGCTCTGAATATTACTATCCCGTCTGCGCGCCGGGATATCAGGTGTGCCTGCAAGACCTTCAGGAAAAACCTCTGTTCGACTGTTCCAACCTGTTGACCAACTGGGCGACGTGGGCTGAAGATCAGGCTCTGAATTGGCAGAATCCGCCTATTACCTACGCGACAACCTATCTGGTTTGTTTGTCAGCTGCGATGGCCGGAGGTGGCCTGTGCCTGGCCCATGACACCATCGCAGGTCATTTGATCGATCAGGGACGACTAGTCGCACCATTTGAGCATCGCGCCCCGATGCCCGAGGCGTATTATCTGCTGCTCTCCCCTCAGGCCGAGGACACGCCCGGAGCGGTTACCTTTGCGAACTGGATACGACGAGAATTCGGGTCCGAAACGTAAACCCGGGCGGGTTCCTGCGCGCTGTCAGCGCCTATGTCAGCTTTCGACGACCGGGTCGGGCAGATTTGCAGAATTGTGATCCGTCGGCAGTAGTAAAGAACCGGGGTTGCACCCGCGCGCGCATTCGTGAAAGTTGAGCCATGGAAAACACACCCTTCCCAACTTGGCCCGATGTCGCCCCCCGATTGATCGCAGTTGCTGCCGGACGTGAGGCAGCAGATACGGTAATAAAGGGTGGGACTTGGGTAAATGTGCACAGCCGCGAACTGCTGCCGAACCATTCAGTTGCAATCGCTGCAGGCCGTATTGCATTTGTCGGTCCCGACGCCTCGCATTGTACCGGACCAGAGACACAGGTTATCGACGCGCAAGGCCGCTTTATCCTGCCCGGCTTATGCGACGCGCATATGCACATCGAATCGGGGATGCTGACCCCTGCCGAGTTTGCCCGCGCAGTTATCCCCCATGGCACAACCAGTATGTTCACCGACCCGCACGAGATCGCCAATGTGTTGGGGCTGGACGGTGTGCGCATGATGCATGACGAAGCAATGATGCAGCCGGTCAACATCTTCACTCAGATGCCGTCCTGCGCGCCCTCTGCACCGGGGTTAGAGACGACAGGCTATGAAATCACCCCCGAAGACGTGGCCGAGGCAATGAATTGGCCCGGGATCATCGGCTTGGGGGAAATGATGAACTTCCCCGGCGTGATTCACGGAGATCCCAAAATGCTGGCCGAGATTGCGGCCACGCAGCGGGCAGGCAAGGTCGTCGGCGGACATTACGCATCCCCTGATTTAGGGCCTGATTTCGCGGCTTATGTGGCTGGTGGACCTGCCGATGACCACGAAGGCACCTGCGAAGCGGATGCCATCGCACGGGTCCGTCAGGGAATGCGGTCGATGATGCGGTTGGGTTCGGCCTGGTATGACATTGAAAGCCAGATTACCGCGGTCACCAACAAAGGTCTGGATGCGCGCAATTTCATCCTGTGCACGGATGACTGCCACTCTGCCACGCTGGTCAATGATGGGCATATGAACCGCGTCGTGCGCCACGCGATTGCCTGCGGTTGTGACCCGCTTGTGGCCGTGCAGATGGCGACGATCAACACCGCCACGCATTTCGGTCTAGAACGCGAGATCGGATCGGTCACGCCGGGACGACGGGCGGACATCATCCTCAGCTCTGACCTGACCGAATTGCCGGTCGAACTGGTCATAGCGCGCGGGAAGGTTGTTGCGGAAAACGGGGTGATCAAGGTTGATTGCCCCCACCTGAACTGGCCCGACAAGGCACGTCGCACCGTTCATCTGAAGCAGGAACTGGCCGCGTCCGATTTTGAGATCGCAGCGCCGAAGGGTGCAAACAAGGTAAGGGCCAACGTCATTGGCGTGGTAGAAAACCAGGCCCCCACTAAAGCCCTGAAAGCCGAATTGCCGATAATCGGCGGGCTTGTTGAAGGTGAGGGTGACGTATGCCAGATATCACTGGTCGAACGACACCGGGCGACAGGGGGCGTCACCAACGCCTTTGTCTCGGGGTTTGGATATCAGGGAAAAATGGCCATGGCCTCGACCGTGGCGCATGACAGTCACCACATGATCGTCGTCGGCACGGACCGTGAACAGATGGCGCTGGCCGCGAATCGACTGGCCGAAGTGGGTGGCGGCATCACGATCTTCCGGGACAGCCAGGAACTGGCGATGGTCGAACTTCCCATTGCCGGTCTGATGTCCGACAGCCCGGCCGCTGAAGTTGCGGCCAAGGCGGACAGGATGGTTCAGGCTATGCAGGAATGTGGCTGCAATCTGAACAACGCGTATATGCAACATTCGCTACTGGCGTTGGTCGTCATACCGGAACTCAGGATCTCTGATCTCGGGCTGGTTGACGTGCGCACATTCGAAAAAATTGATCTTCTGGAACCCTTGGCATGACGACACTCCTGACACCTGAAGCCCTTTCGCCAGAACAGTTCACCGATCCCGCAGCCGCAGTAGCACGACTGGAGGAGCTTTACACTCAAGCAACGGAATTTCTGTGCGACAGCTTCTCGAAGGTACTGCAAGATGGTGCGCCAACTGCCAGATACAGAGCCTATTACCCAGAGATTCGCATAAAGACATCGACCTATGCACAAGTCGACAGCCGCCTGAGTTTTGGGCATGTGTCAGAGCCCGGCGTTCACGCTACAACCGTGACGCGCCCGGATTTGTTCCGATCCTACCTGACCCAGCAGATTGCCCTTTTGATCAAGAATCACGACCAACCGGTGACGATTGCAGCGTCGGATACACCGATTCCGGTGCACTTTGCCGTGGCAAATACGTCGGATCTGGTTGTGCCGCATCAGGGTGCGGCTGCTTTCACCCTGCGTGACGTGTTTGACGTGCCGGATCTGACCACCACGAATGACGACATCGTCAACGGTGTGCATGAAAATGAAGACGCCGTCGGACCTTTGTCGTTGTTTACTGCCCAGCGGGTCGATTATTCACTTGCGCGGCTGGCACATTACACAGCGACGGATGCCCGGCATTTTCAGAATCACGTTCTGTTCACGAACTATCAGTTCTATGTTTCGGAATTCGAAAACTACGCCCGCGAACAGTTGGCTGATCCCAGCAGCGGGTATACCAGTTTTATCTCGACCGGGAATGTCGAGATCACGCAGCCGGACGCAGAAATCGAGCAACCGCTGAAACTGCCGCAAATGCCAACCTATCATCTGAAGCGTGAAGATGGTTCGGGTCTTACTTTGGTGAACATCGGTGTCGGCCCGTCGAATGCGAAAACAGCGACCGACCATATCGCGGTTCTGCGCCCGCACGCGTGGCTGATGGTTGGCCATTGCGCCGGGTTGCGCAACACGCAGGCATTGGGTGATTTCGTTCTGGCCCATGCATATCTACGGGATGACAAGGTTCTGGATGATGACCTGCCGGTCTGGGTGCCCATCCCGCCCCTGGCCGAGGTTCAGGTCGCGCTGGAACGCGCCGTGGCCGAGGTGACAGAGCTGGAAGGGTATGAACTGAAGCGGATCATGCGGACGGGAACAGTTGCATCGGTCGACAATCGCAACTGGGAACTGCGCGATCAATCCGGACCGGTTCAGCGCCTCAGCCAGTCGCGGGCCATCGCGTTGGATATGGAAAGCGCCACAATCGCCGCGAACGGCTATCGCTTTCGCGTTCCTTACGGCACTTTGCTGTGCGTGTCGGACAAGCCCCTGCACGGCGAACTGAAACTACCGGGCATGGCGTCTTCCTTTTATACCACTCAGGTCGGGCGTCATTTGATGATCGGGATACGCGCTATGGAGCACCTGCGCGGCATGCCGTTGGAGCGTCTGCACAGCCGGAAATTGCGTTCCTTCGACGAAACTGCCTTCCTCTGACGCAAAAAAGCAACGTTTTCCCCATATTTTTAGGGATTTCTGCGCTACTATTCGTTGTGTTTGGCCACAATATCCCGTTACAGTTACGCGGTGAGGCCCTATAGATCGGGCACGTTAAGGAGACCAAGAAATGGCAAAACCTATGACAAAGACTCAGCTGGTTGCTGCTCTCGCTGAGGAAATGGGAACCGATAAGAAATCCGCGAACTCTGCGCTTGAGGCCATCACCGGCCTGATCACACGCGAAGTTTCCGCAGGTGGTGCAGTAACCCTGCCTGGCGTCGGCAAAATCTACTGCCGCGAACGCCCCGAGCGTCAGGTCCGCAACCCGGCAACCGGTGAAACCTTCACCAAAGAAGCCGACAAGGTTGTGAAAATGACCATCGCGAAAGCACTGAAAGACAGCGTGAACGGCTGATCTCAAGCGCTTGGAACCATGTAAAGGGGTGGCGGTTACGCGGCCCCTTTTTTTGTGTCTAAACTTTACATCCTACGGCCCGCGCAATTATGTGATAAGGCATCAGGCTGTAACTAAAGGCTACAATCCAACACTGGATGTTCTTGGAACGTTTTTTACGGACAACCCTTTGATTTCCTGCTTGGCCCGCTAAATCCCAGTTCTATGGAACAGGATATAACCTTCACGCGACTGCCCCTCATCTCAGCACCTGAGATACTGGCGCATATGAGAAATCCAATTCTTGCCGAACACATGCCTCTCCTGACGCAGGATTGGGATGAGGAAACAGTCGCCGGTTTCATTCACGCGAAAGAGTCGTGTTGGGCGCGGGACGGCCTAGGTCATTGGGCAATTCTGCACCGCGGGCAATATGTGGGATGGGGTGGTTTTCAAAAAGAAGGTGAAGAGTGGGATTTCGGGTTGGTCTTGAAGCCCGGTGCATTTGGACTGGGTGCCAAAATAGCACGTCGGGCCATCACATTCGCAAAGCAGGACAATCGTATTCCGTTCGTGACATTCTTGCTGCCGCCTTCACGCACGAAACTGCGCGCAATGACCAAACTCGGCGCTTATTTTGTTGGGCAAGTAGACTACGCTGGCCACAGTTTCCTCAAATATCGTCTCGACACGAACTGAAGTGAACGACAAGGAATGAGGGCCGGATCGGGCATTGTCCAAAAACGGCTGCGGGCCCCAATGTCGAGGCCCGCTTTTGGTTTGGTAGGTTCGAAACAATCAGTGAATCGTCTCAACCTTGTGGAAGTCCAGATCGCGATCTTCCGGCATGGCGTCGATACTCATCACCTCTTTGCGCTTGGTGACCAGGATATAGACCACGCAAGCCAGGTAGAGAGCGACTACGACGGCTCCGATCCACTGGATTTGCAACCACTGACTCTGGAACAGCAGCGTCAGCACAAACAGCAGCGCGACGTTGCCAGCGACATAGGTCGCCTTGCCGAACCGCTCAGCGGTCATGTTCAGGTTGTCCGTATAGAGCCTAATCAGCGAGTCCAGCGAGTTGATCACAAAGGTCACGCCCACGATTACCATCGCGATATTGGTGATGCCTGCGGTGCTGAAGCCGTTCAGGTGATAGTAGTAGAGAACGGTGAACCAAATCCCCAGCGGGATCGACGGGAAGATCAACAACGCCGCCAGCAGCTGCCAGGTTTTCAAACCGCCCACAAAGCGCGAAGTAAACTGGCCAATCATGATTGACCACGCAAACCACCAGAACAAGTAGAAGGCATGATAATCGGTCAGCGGCAGGACAAATTTGTGCACATTGGCGAAATAGGCACCAATGTTACTGCCGGTCTCGATAAACCCGGTCATTCCCATGCCAGCGGCCGCCCACATACCCAGAATCAGTGCAAGGAACAGAAAGGTCGAACCGACCGACAGGATGCGCACATATTTCAAATCGGTCGACGAGTATGCCGCCGCCAGAATGACCACAAACACGATGACGTAGAAGGTGGTAACGACAGATTCTCCATCTCCGACCTCTGGCAGGTAGCCAGGCAGGTAGATCAGGAACAGGCTGGCGGTAAAGGCGCAGGTGCCGATGATGACGACGTTGTTGATCAGCTTGACCAGCGGAATCTCAAAGAAGTTCACGCGGGGTTCGATCACGCAGAAATAGAAGGCTGTCAGGAAGTAAAACGCCCAGATCAGAAATCCCCAGAAACCGAACTCGATCGCCAGTGGATTGGCAAAGGCATAGGCCGGATCTTCGGCATAGCCACCAAATTCTGTCAGCGGGAACATGATCAGGCCAACATCCAGACCGGACGTAAACAGGATCGCGATGAACGTGAAAAGGTGGACAGGTGTAACGCCAACGCAGCGCAGGTTCCACCACTTCACTACGAAGAACGCGACTAGGCCCAACGCCAGCAGAACGCCAAAAGATAGAATGTACTCCAGAAGCACCGACAACCCTCCCTTGATATGTCAGATCCCGGAGCCGATAACTTTAATTGTTCAGTCAATCAATAAAAACATCCTTGTGACTTTCGTTGCATCACGGATGTGTCTTTTTTGACGCGGAGCGCTTGCGACCCATCGGAAAATCGGGGACAGTCCGCGCAAAGTGACAGGGGGTCTCCATGGATCTGCGCGCCATAGCCATGGGGCTTACTTTTGCCCTGATCTGGTCGTCTGCCTTTACCTCGGCGCGGATCATCGTGGCAGACGCCTCTCCCTTGTTTTCGCTGGCTCTGCGGTTTTTGATCTCAGGGGGTCTGGGGGTTCTGATTGCCCGGGCGATGGGGCAAAGCTGGCACCTGACCCGGAACCAATGGCGGGCGACAATTCTGTTCGGTATCTGCCAAAATGCCCTGTATTTGGGTCTGAATTTCTACGCTATGCAAACGGTCGAGGCTTCGGTTGCGGCGATTATCGCGTCCACAATGCCCTTGTTGGTGGCGCTGGCAGGGTGGCTGATTTTTGGCGAGAAACTGCGCCCTCTCGGGGTTTTGGGATTGTTTGCCGGATTCACCGGCGTCGCCCTGATCATGAGCAGCCGGATCAGTTCTGGTGTCGACATGTTCGGCATCGCGTTGTGCGGCATCGGAGCTTTGGCGCTGACCTTTGCCACCCTCGCGGTCCGCGGTGCGACTTCGGGCGGTAATTTCATGATGGTCGTCGGTCTACAGATGCTTGTAGGTTCAGCCATGTTGTTCGTGGCTGCTCCGATCTTTGAGACCATTTACATCCACTCGACGCTGCCACTGGCATTGGCGTTCACTTACACAACCCTGTTTCCTGGGCTGCTGGCCACTCTGATCTGGTTCCTTCTTCTGGATCGCATCGGCGCGATCCGCGCAGCCACGTTCCACTTTTTGAACCCGGTATTCGGTGTCACGATTGCGGCCATATTGTTGGGCGAAAAACTGGGCGCGATGGACGCAATTGGCGTTACAGTCACGACACTGGGTATTCTTGCTGTACAGCTTTCACGCCAACCTGCCGGCAAAACGACTTCGGCCTAACACAAGGACCTCAGTGTATGCGTCTGACCGACCGCACGACTGTGAGAGCGCTTTGAAATATCGCTTTGCTTTCTGTACGGCAGCCCCCAGATAATGGCACAATCGTCAAATCAGCCGGAGGATCCATGACACGCTACACCAAAGACCCCACGGTTATTGCGGCGCTTTCGCCCGAAGAATTTCACGTCACCCAACGCAACGGCACCGAACGGCCGGGGACAGGCAAGTATTTGGGGAACAAGGAACCGGGTATCTACGTGGACATCGTGTCAGGCGAACCGCTGTTTGCTTCGACCCACAAATACGAATCCGGATGTGGCTGGCCCAGCTTTACCAAGCCGATCATCCATGAGCATGTGGAAGAGTTTCGCGACACGACACATGGTATGATCCGGACCGAGGTTCGCTCGAAACACGGCGACAGCCATCTGGGGCATGTCTTCCCCGACGGCCCGCGAGAACATGGCGGCCTGCGATATTGCATCAACTCGGCCTCGCTCAGGTTCATCCATCGGGATGAGATGGAGGCTGAAGGTTACGCCGAATTCCTGATCCACGTGGAGGAAATCCAATGACTGAACAACGTGCTGTACTGGCCGGAGGCTGCTTTTGGGGTATGCAGGACCTGATCCGCAAGCTGCCTGGCGTCTTGCGAACTCGGGTGGGCTATACCGGAGGCGATGTGCCCAACGCCACCTATCGCAGCCACGGCACCCACGCCGAAGGGATCGAGATCTGGTTTGACCCATCGCAGATCAGTTTCCGCGACCTGCTGGAATTCTTTTTCCAGATTCACGACCCGACCACGGTGAATCGACAAGGCAACGACCGAGGCATGAGCTATCGTTCCGCGATTTACCACGTCGATGAAGCCCAAAGAGCAACCGCCCTGGATACAATCGCAAACGTGAATGCCAGCGGCTTGTGGCCGGGAAAAGTCGTAACCGAAGTCGAACCCGTCGGCGATTTCTGGGAGGCCGAACCCGAGCATCAGGATTATCTTGAGCGTATCCCGAACGGATATACCTGCCACTTCCCGCGCCAGGACTGGGTTCTTCCCAAACGTGCCAGCGCCGCAGAATAAAGCACCACCTGCCCGGCCCCTCTGAACGAGTCAGAGGGGCTAGCCCGCCGCAACCCGCGGTCGCCCGCTAGCCTCGACCGTGATCATTGCTTCGACAAACACATCATTGGCCTCGACCCGCGCGGTTTTGATGTCGCGATCCACGATCACCCGGATATCTTCTGCACCGGCTTCGCGCACTGCGCCTTCAGCTTCCGACCTCAGAACATTTTCCAGCAAAGCCAGCGCATCTTCTGATGCGGAAAAATCCTTGGGCCCGCCCTCGAGATGTACACGATACCGCCCTTCGGCAGGACTTGTCACCGTGCCCGTTCGCCGTAAGGTCAACCGCCCGACGACAGCGCCAATCGCATTGGCTACGCCCGCATGTTCCGGCAGTATCATCCGGCAGTGAAGCCGTTCACCAACCGCCGGGTAATAGCTGGGGGCAGATGCCCCAAGTCCCACAACATCAACGTTCAGGGCTGCGGTCAGCGACAACAAACCGCGATGCTGCGCCAATCCGCGCTGTGTCAGGATATGCCGCGCCAGCTCCTGTGGCGAAAGCCCGAAACTGTCTGGCTCCTCATCAAAAGCAGCCTCTAACAAGGTCAAACTGGTCTGTTCTGTCAACTGGTCCACGATCATCTGCGCCAGCGCTTCGGCGGAATTTGCCAACATATCTCCGGACCCAACCCGTTTGCGCGCGACCAGTTCAAGTGCCTTACGGGCGGCGTCCGCATCCCAGGCATCCACCCGCCCCAGTACATGGCTGGCATCCGACGGCGTCACGCCCGAGATCTGAATGATCCCGCGGTCCACCAACCGGGTCAATGCGCCGCTCTCCATTCGGGACCGAAGCAAGGAACCGATCGACAGAACCTGATCTCCCAACCGCTCCAACAGGGCTTCTTCTCGCACATCTATACCGTCGTCACGTTTTCCCGGCACGCGACGGGCAAAGCGCGTATCGTGCTCACCCACCGTCGTGGCCCGCAATTGCTCGTCCAGAACAGCATGGACGATCTCGGGCGCTTCCGAGGCGATCAGGGACACCGGAAGAACGCGGCGCGGCCCCAGAAAAACACCGCCCTGCAATCCCTCGGTCACGACATGCACCTGACTGTCACCTCCAAGGCCATGGGTGCGCATCGCCACCGCTTCGACCATGGTGCGGAACCCGCCCACCTGTGCCCCGGCCGAGTCTATCGCGGGCTTACCGTCTCGGATCAACGCCACGTCAGTTGTCGTACCGCCAATATCAGACACCAACGCATTCTCTGCGCCGGTCAACCAGCGCGCGCCTACAATTGACGCGGCTGGTCCGCTCAGGATCGTTTCAATGGGGCGTTCACGCGCCTGTTCAGCACTCATCAACGCCCCATCACCGCGCACGACCATCATCGGGGCCATTATCCCCAACTCGCGCAGCTGGTCCTGCGCCCGCCCGATCAAACGGTCGATCATCCCGATCAGCCGCGCATTCAACACGGCCGTCACGGCGCGTTTCGGCCCATTCAGCTTTGCCGACAAGTGATGCGAACATGTTACCGGAGCCCCGGTTCTTTCCGTAACGATCCGTGCGGCTTCCAGTTCATGCGCGGGATTACGGGTGGCAAACTGAGCGGCTATGGCAAAGCCAGAAATCCCTTTATGAGAGTCTAAAAACTGCTCCAGCGCGGCAACGTCCAATGGCGCAGCTTCGCTGCCAGAATGGGAATGCCCACCAGACATAACCAGAGACGGGTCCCCTTTTAACGCGTCCTTCAAACCGTGCTTTTCAAGGTCGCTGTCTTTGAATCCGATATAGATCAACGCAACGCGCCCGCCCTGCCCTTCGACTAAGGCATTTGTCGCCAATGTAGTGGACAAAGAGGCCATTGAAATCTGATCCGGCGCAACTTTCGCCTGCTCCAGAACGGCAGAAATCGCCTTCCCCACACCAATTGCCAGATCCGCGCGTGTGGTCAGGGACTTGGCCGAGGCTATGACCTCTTTTTCATCCCGGATCAGTACCGCATCGGTATAGGTTCCACCCGTATCCACCCCCAAAGCCAGCGCCATCGGGTTCTCCTTACTGTTCGCTGCAGATTGGTGTAGCGATTGGGGCCGACACGTCCAGCCTGTTTGCGGCAATTATGAAAGTTGTTCCACCGCCCAGCGCGCTGCGTCTGCCACGGTTTCATCCGGGTCATCTGTCAAACTCTGGGCCGCAGCCCTCAGTTTCGACTGCCCCGAGTTTCCAATGGCATAAAGCACGTTGCGCACAAACCGGTCGCGCCCAATCCGTTTGATGGGTGAGCCAGAGAACTTCGCTCGGAACGAGGTATCATCAAGCGCCACCAGCTCTTCCAACGCAGGCGCTGCCAGATCTTCACGCGCGGCATAGCGTATGTCACTTGCGGCAACCGCAAACTTGTTCCACGGGCAAGCTGCCAGGCAATCATCACAGCCGTAGATTCGATTGCCCAGCTTTCCGCGAAGTTCAGGCTCTACAGGGCCTTTATGTTCGATGGTCAGATAGGAGATGCACCGCCGTGCATCCAATTGATACGGGCCTGGAAAGGCGTCCGTGGGGCAGCTGTCCAAACAGGCCCGACAAGACCCGCAGCGATCAATCTCAGCAGAATCAGCGGGTATATCCAATGTTGAAAAAACAGACCCTATAAAGGCCCAATTACCCCATTCCCGACTGACAAGATTTGTGTGTTTCCCCTGCCAGCCCAACCCGGCGGCCTGCCCCAAGGCTTTCTCTGGCACGGGTGCAGTGTCAACAAACACCTTAACCTCGCCGCCCGCCTCGGCAATCAGCCACCGCGCCAGACGCTTCAGTCGCTTTTTGACCAGATCATGATAGTCTTTGTTCTGCGCATAGACAGAAATCGCCCCGTGGCCGCGTTGCTTCAAGACGTCTGTCGGGTCATGTTCCGGCGTGTAACTCTCGGCCAGCGTGATCACTGATCGCGCCTCGGGCCAAAGGGCTGCAGGATCACCGCGCCAATGCGTTCGTTCGGCCATCCATCCCATCTGCCCATGATACCCGGCACCCAGGTACGCGGCCAGACGCTCGGGAACTTCTGGAACATCCCACGGGCGGCAGACACGGCACGCAACAAACCCTTCTTCAAGGGCCTGCTGTACCAGCTTTTCCTTCAAATCAGATCCGCTCTTCATCTGGCCAAAAATATCCTCGGGGGGAATCGCGCATCTGCGCGATGGGGGGCAGACAGCCCCCCTGGCGCACCCTATCAGAAATCCAGATCAGCGTAATGGGGCGGCGGCCGGAATCCCGGCACCTGATCCGCCAGAATAGAGCGAAACGCAGGGCGTGATTTGATTTTCGCATACCAATCCTTGACCACCTGACTGCGGTTCCAATCCACGTCCGAGATATAGTCCAGCGAAGACAGATGCGCCGCTGCTGCGAAATCAGCCAATGTCATCTGGTCACCTGCCAACCACCGGCGGTGATCCAGCAGCCATGCCATATAATCCAGGTGGTACTTGATGGCCTTGGCACCCTGTTTGACGTTCTTGCTGTCCGGATAGCCCTGACCCGTCACTTTTTTGTTTACCCGTTCGTACAGCAGCTTCGACGTCACCTCATGGTGGAATTTGTCGTCAAACCAACCAACAAGGCGCCGCACTTCGTATCGGGCTTCGGGGCTTTTTGGCATCAATGGCGGTTCGGGACGGGTTTCTTCGATGTATTCGCAGATCGCTGCGCTTTCCGACATCATTTGTCCGTCCAGACGCAATACTGGTACTTTACCCGCGGGGTTACGGCGCAAAAAGTCGGGGTCCTGTTCCCAGTATCGCTCTTCGACAAGCTCAACCTCGATCTTCTTTTCCGCCAGAGACAGCCGAACCTTGCGGCAATATGGAGAGAGGGGAACATGAAACAGACGCGCCATGGGCTTCCAATCGAACCAGTGAGTACCCGACAGATTTAGCCTTGGCAGGCGACGGGTTTCAATCCTCGAAACAATCTGCGCGACCATCTGCGCGGATGGTGGCCGCCCCATCCAGAATAGATGCCGCCCGCCTGCGCGTTTGCGCCGTCGGGTCAGTGACCGATCTGTTGCGCGGTGACGGCAGAATGGCGGCAATCCGCGCCGCCTGAACTGGGGTCAGTTTTGAAGCACTGGTGTTGAAATACCGTTGCGCGGCAGCCTCGACCCCCAAAACGCCATTCCCGGTTTCAGCAACATTCAGATAGACCTCGAGAATTCGCTGCTTGCTCCAGAAAATCTCGACCACAGGTGTGATCGAAGTTTCCAACGCCTTGCGTATCCAACTGCGCCCTTGCCAAAGGAATACGTTCTTTACTACTTGCTGTGTAATGGTCGAAGCGCCGCGATTTCCGCCATCCTCAAGCGCATCGCGAATGGCCTCTACGTCAAATCCCCAGTGCAGGCAGAAATTTGCATCCTCTGCTGCCACGACCGAACGCGCCATGATCGGAGCCATGTCCTCGATCGGCACCCATTCGCGCTCAACCTTTCCCAAACGGCGCCATTCCGACCAGATCGTATGGGTTACGGGTGGGTTCACAACCGAATACAACAGGATTATCGCAAGCAAAGCTCCGGCAATTGCCGCAACCGCACGAGTCAGCCAACGGCGAATGTGACGCACCGTAGGTGTTTTTCTGCTGGATGCCTTGTTTTTCTTACCGCTTGATTTGCGGGCTGCTTTCTTCGCCATGCCTCAGCTATACGACGCGCGGTCCGGGTTTGAAACGGCCTAAATCGCGAAGGCGCGCGCTTCGCGCGGGTGAACAACCGGTCGTGCGGTTTCTACCGACATCGGATCATGACCTGCCAGTTCAGGGAACAAGTGCAGAACCTCGCTCTGTGTTTCGCGGTCCGAGGCCGACAACGCGTGCCCCGGATAATAGCTTTCGCTTTTGGCGCCATTGGCGATGACGATCTCGTGCTGCTTGAACAAAAGGTGGAAATACTCCACCTCGCCGCCTTCCACCCGGGTCACCGTTTTTCCATTGACCAGAGCATGTGCCGGAATCAGCGCTTCAGCGTGCCCAGACAAGTACGAGGCCCGCCAGTCTTCAACCAGCATCCGATGCTGAGGCGAAACAAGCAGCGGACGATCCAGGTCGAACACTCCGGCCTCAAACCGGATCGGGGCCAGCTTTCCTTCGGCCGCCACCACTGTACGCCCAACCCAGATCAAAGGCTGGGGGCCATGATCCACGGTCGTGACCAGATCGCCGACTTCAAGATCTTCTACCGCACGTTCGCCTTCCGAGGTCGCTATCATGGTGCCCGGCGTGAAACAGGGCGGACCCAGATTGCCGACATTCAGCGGCCCCTGTGTGTTGACGAAGGTGGCTGAAACAAATGTTCCCGGCTGCAGGACCTGGCCGTCTGTCGGTGTGAAAACCCGAGATCCGTCTGCCAGATAGAACGTGGTGCCGGTATAGGTTACGTTCCCGACGCCCGCCACGTTGATGGTAACAGTGTCCCCTGGCCAGGAATTCGTGACGTCCTGACCGTTGACGGTGTCACCACTTGGCGCATCGATTTCGTTGTCATCATCAGCATCGATCAAAGTGAAGCTGCTAACAGTGACTGCCGTTCCCGCAGGTGGCGGGTTTGCTGGATCGAAAGTATAAAACTGATCCTGATACGGTGTTGGCATCCGGTTGCCCCTGTTTGCTTATCATCTGGCGCCTAGATCGGCCCATGATTGTCGCCTGAGTGTGAAGAAAGATTGGCGATTTTCGGATAAACGGGCAAGACCTGCACTGAAACGTCGTTAACATACGAACCCCGCGTGGTGCAAATGACACGCGGGGCTTTTAGAGACAATAGGTTTCGGCTTATTCCGCCGGAACTGCTTTGGCTTCAACACTCAGCGGGTGGCTGAGCTTGTTCAGCATCTCCTTCGGGCAAACCTGCAGGAAGTTGCCTTTTTCCTCTTCCCAGTGCTGAAGAATGTCAGTGGCCTTGCGGCTTTGCGATTCAGCAGCATGGCGCATGATGAGCGATTTCAACTGCTCTTCCCAGTGATCCACGGTGACCGGGCAAGTGACCAGCGTTTCCCTGTTCATCAGCGCCTCAGCCTTGCCTTCGGGATCATACAGATAGGCCATGCCGCCTGTCATGCCCGCGCCAAAGTTGGCTCCGATCGTTCCAAGGATAACGGCGACACCACCGGTCATGTATTCACACCCGTTGGAACCGCACCCCTCGACAACAACCTTGGCACCAGAGTTCCGGACCGCGAACCGTTCACCGGCGCGACCGGCCGCGAACAGATACCCGTCGGTGGCGCCATAGAGCACCGTATTGCCAATGATCGTGTTGTCATCTGCTTTCAGCGGGCTGACCTGTGGTGGGCGTACGACGATCATGCCGCCGGACAGGCCCTTACCGACATAGTCATTGGCATCGCCCGAAACTTCCAGCTTCAGACCAGGGGCCGCAAAAGCTCCCAGCGATTGCCCGGCCGAGCCTTGCAGTTTCACATGCAGATGGTCATCCTGAAAGGTGTTCCGCATCCCGAAATTCCGCACAATATGGCTGGACACTCGGGTTCCAACGGTCCGGTGTGTGTTCTGCACGGCATAAGACAGCTGCATCTTTTCACCATCCTTCAGGAACCGGGCCGCATCACGAACGATTTCGGCGTCCAGCGTATCTGGCACCGCGTTGCGCTCTTTGTCGCGGTTGTAGACGATGTTATGTGCCCCATCGACAGTGATCAGCAGCGGGTTGAGGTCCAGATCGTCCAGATGAGCCGATCCCCGGCTGACCTGAGCCAACAGGTCGGCTCGGCCGATGATCTCATCGATTGAACGCGCGCCGAGGCTGGCCAGCAGCTCGCGCACTTCCTGCGCATAAAAGGTGATCAGGTTTACCACCTTGTCCGCATTACCAGTGAACTTGGCGCGCAGGGATTCATCCTGCGTACACACGCCCACCGGACAGGTGTTCGACTGACACTGACGCACCATGATACATCCCATTGCGATCAGCGCAGCGGTACCGATGCCGTATTCCTCGGCCCCCATCATCGCGGCCATGACAATGTCGCGCCCCGTGCGCAGGCCACCGTCGGTCCGCAGGGTGACGCGGTCGCGCAGGTTGTTCATCGCCAGAACCTGATGCGCCTCGGTCAGGCCCATCTCCCACGGCAGACCAGCGTATTTGATCGAGGTCGCAGGCGACGCGCCTGTACCGCCATTGTGACCCGAAATAAGGATAATATCCGCTTTCGCCTTGGCTACACCGGCAGCAATCGTGCCGACGCCCGAGGACGCAACCAGCTTGACCGTCACCTTGCAGCGCGGGTTGATCTGCTTCAGGTCGTAGATCAGCTGCGCCAGATCCTCGATCGAATAGATATCGTGGTGTGGCGGCGGCGAGATCAACGTCACGCCCTTGGTCGAATGGCGCAGGCGTGCGATAAGGTCAGTAACCTTCATGCCCGGCAACTGGCCACCCTCACCGGGTTTTGCACCCTGAGCGACCTTGATCTCAAGCTCCTCACACTGGTTGAGGTATTCAGCGGTCACGCCAAACCGGCCCGAAGCCACCTGTTTGATCTTGGCCGAAGGGTTGTCACCATTGGGTTCAGGCACGAAATGCGCCGGGTCTTCGCCACCTTCGCCACTGTCGGATTTCGCACCGATCCGGTTCATCGCCACGTTCAGTGTTTTATGAGCTTCTGGCGACAATGCGCCCAGCGACATACCTGGCGTGACAAAGCGTTTGCGGATCGAGGTGATCGATTCCACCTCTTCGATCGGCACCGGCTTGCCCAGCGGTTTGAAATCCATCAGATCGCGCAGATGAATTGGCGGGTTCGACTGCATCTTGGCCGAATACTGCTTCCACAACTCATACGAGGCCTTGTTGCAGGCCATCTGCATCATGTGCATCGAGGTCGCTTCCCACGCGTGGGTCTCGCCCGATTTACGCGCCTTGTAGAAACCACCGATGGGCAGCACATCCAGACCGCTGCTCCAGCCCTTGGCATGAATTTCCTCGGCCTTGGCCTGAATACCTTTGATACCTATGCCCGAGATACGGCTGGTCATTCCGGGGAAATACTCGGCCACCATGGCACGGCTGAGGCCAACGGCCTCAAAGTTCAGACCACCGCGATAGGATGAAATGACCGAGATACCCATCTTGGCCATGATTTTCAGCAAGCCCTGATCGATCGCCTCGCGATAGCGCGCTACGTTTTCTGTCAGGCTTCCGTCCAGCAAACCGCGGTCGATGCGATCGGCCAAAGAATCTTCGGCCAGATACGCGTTCACCACAGTCGCGCCACAGCCGATCAGAACGGCAAAGTAATGCGGGTCTACACATTCAGCCGAACGGACGTTCAACGAACAGAAGGTCCGCAAACCCTGACGCGTCAAATGGGAATGCACAGCGCTGGTCGCGAGGATCATTGGTATCGCAATCCGATCCTCGCCCGACCGCATATCAGACAAGACGATATGCCCGGCACCAGATCGCACAGCTTCTTCGGATTCGGCTCTGATACGGGCCAAAGCCGCGCTCAATGCGCCTTGACCAGCCTCGAAGCTACAGTCGATTTCCGCCAGCGGCGCATCAAAGTTCTCAACCAGCTTGTCCCATTGCGCGTTGCCGACAAAGGGGCTTTCCAGAACCACGATCTCGGTCTGGCTGCTGTCTTCGTCCAGCACGTTCTTGAGGTTGGCAAACCGGGTTTTCAGCGACATCACGCGGTATTCACGCAGGCTGTCGATCGGCGGGTTGGTCACCTGGCTGAAGTTCTGACGGAAAAAATGGCTGAGTGGGCGGTATTGCTTTGACAGAACAGCCGAGGGCGTATCATCCCCCATGGATGCCAGGGCTTCCTTGCCGTCTTCCGCCATCGGAGCAAGGATTTGTTCCAGCTCTTCCACCGAGTATCCCGCAGCAATCTGGCGCTTGCGCAACTCGCCACCCGCAAAGATCGGAACTTCGCTCACACCCGCAAGCGTTTCGTCCAGATCGTTTATCTTGCCAACCCATTCGCCAAATGGCAGCGCGCGGGCCAGCTTGTTCTTGATCTGGGTATCGCGGTACAGCTTGCCCTTTTTCATGTCGACCGCCAGCATCTGACCCGGCCCCAACGCGCCTTTTTCGGTCACGGTAGCTTCGTTGATCGGCACCATTCCGGCCTCGGATCCTGCGATGACAAGGCCATCGCCAGTCACAACGTACCGCATGGGGCGCAGCCCGTTCCGGTCCAGACCGGCGCAGACCCAGCGTCCATCGGTCATCGCCAGCGCGGCCGGGCCATCCCATGGCTCCATCACCGAGTTGCAGTAGGAATACATGTCGCGCCACGCTTGCGGCAGCTCGACCGCCTGCTTGGACCAGCTTTCCGGAACCAGCATGGTTTTTGCCATCGGGGCCGACCGCCCCGCGCGCACCAGAACCTCGAAAACCGAGTCTAATGCGGCAGAATCTGACGAACCACCTGCGATGATTGGCTTGATATCTTCAGCATAGTCACCAAAGGTTCCGCTGGCCATCCGGATCTCATGGCTTTTCATCCAGTTGACGTTGCCCTTGAGGGTGTTGATCTCGCCGTTGTGGGCCAGCATGCGGAATGGCTGCGCCAGCCACCATTGCGGAAACGTGTTGGTCGAATAACGCTGGTGGTAAATCGCGAATGCCGATTCAAAGCGTTCGTCCATGAGATCGGGATAGAATACAGCGACCTGTTCGGCCAGCATCATACCCTTGTAGATGATCGAACGGCAGGACAGCGACGCAAGATAAAGGCCCGAGATACCCGACACCAAAGCCGCTTTTTCGATGCGGCGACGGATGACATAGAGCTCGCGCTCGAAAGTTTCTTCGTCCACACCCTTGGAGTTCGAGATCAGGATCTGCTCAATCTCGGGGCGGGTTGCGTTGGCCTTTTCCCCAAGGCAAGTCACATCGACCGGCACGTGTCGCCAGCCATAGATGTAGTAACCCATACGCAGAACTTCGCTTTCGACGATGGTCCGGCACCGCTCCTGCGCGCCGAAATCGGTGCGGGGCAGGAAAACCTGACCAACAGCAATCAGCTCATTCAGCTTGGGTTCGTGACCCGTGCGGCGGACCTGATCATAGAAGAAGGGAACCGGAATCTGCACATGGATGCCCGCGCCATCGCCGGTCTTGCCATCCGCGTCAACGGCCCCGCGATGCCAGATCGCTTTCAGGGCATCGATCCCGGCATCCACCACCTTGCGCGACCGTTTGCCATCCACGGACACAACAAGGCCCACACCGCACGAAGAATGCTCTTCTGCCTCGGAATAGAGACCATTTTCGGCCATCCACTTGCGTTTTGCTTCTTCTGCCCGCACCCAATCGGCATCATATTTGGTCATTGGCTGTCTCCTTCGTCAGAGGGGGAATACATGGCTTCGACCTCGGCTTTGGTCATTTGCCGACGTTCACCTGCGAACGCGTATCCCTCGGGCTTTTTGTCGATATAAAGTTCAAGTTTCAGCGGGTTACCTGCTGCATTTTCAAACAGGCCAGCCGCCATTTGTGTCTGTCCGTGCATCTCACCCGGCAGCGTGATCCGATACCAGAGCGAGGATCCGCAATCGCCGCAAAAAGCACGCTCTGCCCAGTCGGACGAAGTAAATGTCTTGACCGGGCCCAGCGCGGCATAGCCTTCTTTCGCCTGAAAGGTCACCAGCATCGAACTGGTCCACCGACGGCATTGATCACAGTGACACGCCCCCAGAGCATCCCGCACAGGGGTGGCGGTGACTATGACCGCACCACACATGCATTGGCCTTGAAGTTCCGACATTTCGAACCCTCCTGAAAACTGGGGTTATTCCGCCGCCACGGCAGTTTTGGCGTTGAACCGGTCGATGATCGCGTTAGCGCAGTCGCGCCCGTCGCGGATCGCCCATACGACCAGTGAGGCACCGCGCACGATGTCCCCGATCGCGTACACACCATCCATTTCGGTTTCCCCGGTCTGGAATGCTGCCCTGACCGTTCCCCATCGGGTGACGGGCAAGTCGGGCTGCCCGAACAATGTGGGCAGGTCTTCAGGCTCAAAACCCAATGCCTTGATCACCAGATCGGCGTCCTCGATATAATCCGCGCCTTCGATCACTTCGGGGGCCTGGCGACCAGATGCATCGGGCTGACCCAGACGCATCTTCTGCACCATCACGCCGGAAACCTTGTCGTCGCCCGTGAATCCCTTCGGTGCACTGAGCCATTCGAATACCACGCCTTCTTCCTCGGCGTTCTGTGTCTCGCGCTGCGAACCCGGCATGTTTGCCCGGTCACGACGGTACAGGCATTTGACCGATGTCGCGCCCTGACGGATCGACGTACGCACACAATCCATCGCGGTGTCACCACCACCGATCACGACAACCTTCTTGCCCTCGGCATTCAGCCGTCCGTTGTCGAAATCCTCAACAGTGTCACCAAAGCTTTTACGGTTTGATGCCGTCAGGAAATCGATTGCCTTCTCGATCCCGGCAAGACCACTGCCCGGCATGGACAGATCCCTCGACTTGTAAACGCCCGTTGCGATGATGATGGCGTCATGCTTTGCGTGAATTTCAGCGAATTTTGCGGCGTCCACGTCGCAGTTCAATACGAACTCGACACCGCCGTCCGCCAACAGGTCGTTACGCCGCTGGACGACTTCTTTTTCCAGCTTGAAGCCCGGAATGCCATACATCAGCAGACCACCCGCACGGTCGTAGCGGTCATAGACCGTGACCTGAACACCGGCCCGACGCAGCATGTCCGCCGCGGCAAGACCACCCGGCCCGCCACCGATAATGCCGACGCTTTCACGGCGCTCTGTCGCAGGGACCACTGGCTTGACCCAGCCTTTGTCCCACGCCGTGTCGGTAATGTACTTTTCGATCGTGCCGATGGTGACCGTTCCGTGGCCGGATTGTTCGATCACGCAATTTCCTTCACACAAACGGTCCTGCGGGCAGATGCGGCCACAAATCTCGGGGAAGGTGTTTGTCGCCTGGCTGGTTTCGTAAGCCTCTTCCAGCCGTCCCGTTGCAGTCAGCCGCAACCAGTCGGGAATGTTGTTATGCAGCGGGCAGTGCGATTGACAGTAGGGCACACCGCATTGACTGCAACGGCTGGCCTGTTCTGCTGCTTTCTCGGCGGCGAACTCGGCATAAATTTCGTTAAAGTCTTCTCTGCGGTCATTGGCGGCACGCTTTTCCGGCATGACGCGGTCGATCTGCACAAATTTCAGCATCGGTTGCTTGGCCACGGGTCAGACTCCATGAATTGGCTTGGTTGGATTTCTTTATGCGATGCGCAAACGGATGAAAAGTCATATATGCTGACCTATTGTGAGAATTTTCCACCCGCTCACTCGAAATCTGTGAATTCTTAAAGGAATTTTAGGTACGATTCGGACCTATATGAAGACTTTCCTTTTCCCCACCACCCTTATAGCCATACACCACATAAAAAACGTGGCGGCAGCACGGCAGGGCAGATGAGTCTTTTCCACCTGATTCTCGTGGCAATCATTCAGGGAATAACTGAGTTTTTGCCCATTTCGTCTTCGGGTCACCTGATCCTGCTGCCGAACTTGTCGGGCCTTCAGGATCAGGGTCAGGCCATAGACATCGCGGTGCACGTGGGAACCCTTGGAGCGGTCGTTCTGTATTTCTGGGCGGATGTGAAGCAGGCTCTTGCCGGGGTGCCGCGCGCCCTGACCGGCCGGACAGATACGCCGCAGGCCCGTTTGGCTCTTGGTCTGATCATTGCGACACTTCCAACCGTGATTGCAGGTCTAATTTTGCATCTGACCGGGTTAAGCGAGGCCATGCGTTCGATCGCTGTAATCGGGTGGACGATGCTGGGCTTTGGCCTGCTGCTTTATTGGATTGACCAGAAAGGCCCCCAAAAGAAAGAGGCGTCTGATTGGGGTATTCGCGATGCTTTCGTCATGGGGCTGTGGCAGATTCTTGCGCTGATCCCCGGAACATCGCGGTCCGGCATCACCATTACAGGGGCACGTCAATTGGGCTATACCAGAGAAGACGGCGCGCGGATTGCCATGCTGATGTCAATCCCAATCATTCTGGCCTCTGGCACACTGCTTGCACTGGATGTGATACGCGACGCTGATGCGCAACTGGCCCGGGATGGGGCCATTGCCGCGGCATTTGCTTTTGTCTCAGCACTATTGGCGCTTAGCCTTATGATGCGACTGCTGCGCAGTGTCAGCTTTACGCCCTATGTGATCTACCGCGTCATTCTGGGCGCGGTATTGTTGTTCATGGCCTACAGCTGATCAGATACGCAGGTTTTTTGCCGAGTTCTGAATGTCGTCATACTGCCCCGACGGGCGGAACTTCCACAGATATTCCGGCAGCACCGATTCCAGAGTGGTCGGCGCAATGCCAAGGTCCGCAAAGGACTTGGCGCCGTCAGATACCACGTTGTCATGACGCAGATTCCTGACTTGATCGCGGGTCAAAATGTTGTTTGGAAACAGCTGGAAGCTGACGAACTTCGCAATATCCAGCACGCCCGCCATAATCCGGGCAGCAAAAAACGGCAGACCGACAATGATGCGCCGCCGGTGGATCACTTCAAGCATCTGCTGCATCAGGGCGCGGAAGGTTTTCACTTCCGGCCCGCCAAGCTCGTACACTCCCGGCTCTGCCTGCCCCAGAATACCTTTGACCGCTGCCTGGGCCACGTCGTCCACGTAGACGGGTTGGAATTTGGTCTCAGCACCAACCACTGGCAGGAACGGACCCATGCGGGTCATCCCGGCAAATCGGTTAAAGAACTGATCCTCGGTACCGAAGATTACAGATGGGCGAAGGATCACCGCATTCGGTATGTGCTTCAGCACACCTGCCTCGCCCAGCGCTTTGGTCCGGGCATAATCGCTGGTCGCGTTTGCATCCGCACCGATGGCCGAAATATGCACCATTCGACCAATGCCCTGCTGTGCGGCCAGGCGTGCAATACGCTCGGCCCCTTCGGCCTGAACGGCATCAAACGCGTTCTTGCCCAGCTCATTCAGCACACCTACGCAGTTCACCACGACATCGGCGCTCTGCATCGCCAGCGCGACCGAGGCGTCATCGCGGATATTGCACAGCACAGGCTCAACCTGTCCCACGACGCCGTAGGGTTTCACGAACATGGCTTCGTTCGGGCGTCGTACAGCCACCCGCACACGCCACCCCTCACTCGCCATGCGCCGCGCGATGTAGCGACCGACAAATCCCGATCCGCCATAAATCGTCACCAGTTTCGACATGAGAGGGCTCCTGCTGAGAAATTGCGCCCTAGAACTAACGCCCGCAGGCCAGCCAAACAAGGCACTAATTCGCCGCGCCGGTCATGAAATACTCAGGCCAAAATCTCAGTTCGAAAACCGAATTCAAAAAACTTTCAAAATTCATTCAGAATCCGGTTGACGCCCCCCGCCAGTCAGCTTAAACGCCGCTCCACGACACCTGCCCAGGTGGCGGAATTGGTAGACGCGCTAGCTTCAGGTGCTAGTGTCCGTATGGACGTGGAGGTTCGAGTCCTCTCCTGGGCACCATTTCTTCCTCAAAAATATATAAATTCCAAGAACTTAGCGGGAATTTCAGACCTGTAAAGGTGACACAAGAGGTGACGCAATGCCTCTAATCATCTTTGAAGCAGAAGCGATTCTGATCATGGCTAGATATACTGAACAAAAGAACTCCAATGGTGTTTGGTGATTTCGTGGGCGTGTTCCCCCAGACGTTCGAAAGCACTACCCCAAGCTAAGCAAGCGAAACAAACTCGATTTGCTCTCCAAACGAAAGACCCCAAGGAAGCGACTGTTCTGGCTCACAGAAAAGTCACCGAACAAGGTAGGTTCTGGAAAAGTGTCAGAAGGGCCGAAAGAGTATTTCAGGTTGATGGGAAAAGACCCCGAAAGCAGGCAGGAAATGGTCGCGCTCGAATAGTCTGTCTGACGTCAGACAGAGGTTGAAAACGCCCAGTCCGAGAACAAAAGGAGGCACCATCATGGCGATGGCGGCGGGATTATCGATAAGGGCGGATATATCTTTGGCGGCAAAAAGCGGAAACTTTCTTCTCCGTTGTTTTGCGACGGAAAAGTGTGCTCCTCAGCAACAGGTACTTTTGAGCACTGTCGTTGGAATGAATGCATACCCGGCAACATTGCAGATCGTTCAGACCTGAGTGGGTAACGCAGAGGTTCGAAATCTGGCAGGCGGTTGCCCGATCTCTTTCTTGAATGCGCGACTGAACGCTGCTTCTGAGGAATACCCACTCAGATCCGCGGCTTCGGCAACACTGACACCTTTCTCTACCAACGCGCTGCGGGCAATCTGCATACGCCATGCAGTCACATATTGCATCGGTGTGATCCCAAGCTTCTCGGAAAACCGCATTGCGAAACTTGTCCGAGACAATGCCGCCCTGTTGGCCAAAGAATCGACACTCCACTGCGCTGTCGGGTCATTGTGGAACGCCGTCAATGCGCGGGTAAGATGAACATCGGCGAAACCTGCGAGTTTTCCCCCTGTTCTGGCGGTATCTTCGATATGGCACCGGATAGCCTGTGCAAAAATCGCCTCTGACATCTTCAGCGCTATCAAATCACCTCCAAAACGGCCGAACCCTGCCTCGGACCCTATCACGCGCAACGTCGCTTCCAGCCAATCGCTGGCCTCGGCGCCATAATCCCGGATGACAATGCTTGGCGGCAATCGGTCAAGCAACAGATGCCTTGATCCTTCGGCTAGTGAAAAATGACCACAAATCAGCTGGTTCTCCATGTTGGGGTCGTTGCCGCCATACACCAGAACACCCTTACCATCATAGCCGGACCTTTCCAGCACGTCATCCAGCGGCAAGGCGTCTTCCGGGCCCGAAACACGACAATTCAACGTATGCGCCGCCCCGTGTGGAACCAGGATAAGATCGCCTTTGGTAAGGCGTAGCGCCCGATCTTCTCCTGCGACGCGCACTACGCACTCACCGCGATGTACATAGTGGAACCGGGCCACGTTCTGAAACGCCGGCACCTGGATCCCCCAGGGCTGTTCGCTAAGGCTGGTGCGGAAATACAGTGTCCCCTTGAGCGACAGGCGGGTCAGAATATCACTTAGCAGATCAAGCATGGTTGCTGATATTACCAAGAGTTCGATATCTGTCTACATGTTCGAACGATAGGGCATGTCTTCTGGACGGCAGGTAATTCAAAGACAAGGCAAACTGTACGCATATCAGGGCTTCAATCAACTTTGGAGATTCCAGATGAAAACCGCTTTCCTTTCTGCTGCTCTTGTCGTCGTCGGCTATGCTGCTGTTGCAGATGAGAACAAGATGAACGATCTTGAAATCGCGCATACAGCGTATACTGCCGGTGAAATTGACATCCGCTATGCGCATCTTGCTCTTGCTGTGTCCGACAATAACGACGTTCGGGATTTTGCGAACACAATGATCCGTGATCATGCGGCCGTGAACCAAGCTGCAGGGGCGTTGATCCAACAACTGAATGTAACGCCTCAGGACAACGCCCTCAGCCAGGCCCTGGTTAAAGGTTCGGTCGAGAAACGCGATGAGCTGAGCGGGCTGCGCGGCAAAGCCTTTGATTGCGCCTACGCTCAGAATGAGCTCGCCTATCATCAGATCGTGAACAAAACGGTTGAGGACGAGTTCATCCCCAACACCACCGTTGAGCCGCTCACCAACCTGCTGCAGGATGCTCTTGCCACATTCAAACAGCATGAAGGCCACGCCGAACAGATGGTGTCTGGGCTGGATTGCGGCTGATGGCTGTACTGTCACGCAGAAAGTTTGGTGCCGTATTGGGTGCGGCACCGCTTACTCTCCTGGCTGGCGCATTGGGTGCGTCCACCGGGGCAACCAGCCATCAGGTTTCCATTCGCAAATTCAAGTTCGCGCCTGAGGAACTCGAAGTTTCGGTCGGTGATGAGGTGATCTGGACAAATCTGGACATCGCGCCTCACACCGCAACGGAACAAAAGATACAAGACTGGGACACCGGACCGCTAGAGCGGAACGAAAAGGCAGCCGTGGTATTCGACAAACCCGGGGTTTATGCCTATTTCTGCGTGTTTCACCCGCATATGAAGGGGGCTATCGTTGTGAAAGATTAATCAGCGGCTACACGCGGGAAACTGAGCGTCGCCGTGTTTTGAATTCTTCATCAGAGTCACCTCATTCACCCGTAAAAAACCTACGTCCAAACGCCCCAATTATTCGGTGAGATTTCCACCCGGCGCGTTTGGTAATACGATTACAGCAACATCAGACCACACTCATCACTCAGCAATCAGACACCCGCAGACGCGTGCCAGGCAAATGAGTATTCCAATGGCTTTACACCCGGCGTGCCTGTTCAACCCGCGGCCGAAGAATACGAAAAGCACACCTGCAAGAACGAGGGAGTGTCAGAGGCAGAGTATACGCGCGAAGTTGTCGTGATATTCGGTGGCGGACCAATTCCATTCCTATGATCCTGCTGTTTTGTCACGTTTTCCTTTTGGATTGAAATAACGCGTCGCACCCGAAGAAATCGCACGCCATTATGCGCGGCGCCTTCAGATGCACTGGTTGGTCACCGCAGGGTTATTGTGTTGAATTCGGGCCTTCAGGATGTTTTCTGCTTTGGCCTTCTTAAGAGGATTACGGGTCTATTTCCCCACGATCAGCTGGTGGGTGCGGTCTCTGAAATCACAGATTTGAATCGATGTTTCTGGATGCGATTTTGCGAAAAACGACCAAAAGTTCACGGTTGTTTACTCCAACAGCTTGGAACGCGTTGCCGACTTTGGCCCCAAGATTGTGGCCGGAATTGGAGTAAATTTGGTTTATATCTGCGTTTATGCCTCAATTTTGGCGACGGAGAGCGGCCGCTATTCAACTTATTGTTATATTGAAGAAAAATGTCGATCACAAAGGCGTTATTTTTCCGATTTCTGTGGCGGCACCCTTGGTACCTTGCGCCCTGTTCAGTGATGTGAATTGTGGCGCGGCTTTGAAACCCAAACCGTCTATGGCATTTGCCAAGCGAATCCCTACGCCGCCCGCATTCCGAGGCGTGATGGTGTTCGCAAAAGGGCCATTACGGTTCAGTCGCCGCTGTTACGACAGATGGGCCATGAATGCCTCGACCACACGCTCATACACATCGCGCTTGAAGGGCACGATTTCCGCGATCAGCTGGTCGGGCTCTTGCCATTTCCAGCGGGTAAATTCCGGGTGATCAGTTTCAATGTTGATCTGATCGTCGGCGCCGGTGAAGCGCAGCAGGAACCATTTCTGTTCCTGCCCGCGATAGCGGCCTTTCCAGATGTGGGGCACGATGTCATAGGGCAGGTCATAGGGCAGCCAGCCCTCGGTTTCGGCGATGATTTCGACCAGATCAGCCGTGACCCCGGTTTCCTCCCACAGCTCTCGCAGGGCTGCGTCGCGGGGATCTTCGCCCTTGTCCACACCGCCCTGCGGCATTTGCCAGGCGTCTTGTGGGCCGTCGTTTCGCATACCCACAAAAACCCTCCCCTCGGCATTCATCAGCATCAGCCCGACGCAGGGGCGATAGGGCAGTTTGGCGATTTCTTCGGGGGTCATGCGCGGCCTCATCGGGTTGTTCCGCCCACCTCTAGCAATCACCGGCGCCACAGCAAAGAGGGTGACGTGGGGTTTCGCGTGACAAAGTTGACGCGAACGTCAATCTAGCAGGCAAATTCAGGAGGGAGAGTTCCGCCATGACTGCGTACCCGAATATGCTGGCCCCGCTGGATCTGGGCTTTACCACGTTGAAAAACCGCGTGCTGATGGGCTCGATGCATACGGGGCTTGAGGAAACCGGCGACTGGAACCGGGTGGCCGAGTTCTATGCCGACCGGGCGCGGGGCGGCGTGGCGCTGATGGTGACGGGTGGGATAGGTCCGAACCTTGAAGGCTCGGTCCTGCCGGGGGCCTCGATGATGGTGAGTGAAAAGGACGTGGCGCACCATTCCATCGTGACGCAGCGCGTACATGAAGCGGGCGGCAAGATCGCAATGCAGATCCTGCATGCGGGGCGCTATGCCTATGGGCCGAAATGCGTGGCCCCCAGCCCGGTGAAATCGCCGATCTCTCCGTTCCCGCCCACTGAGCTGGATGAAGAGGGCATCGAGAAGCAGATCAGCGATATCGTCAACGCCGCCGTACTGGCGCAAAAGGCGGGTTATGACGGGGTCGAGATTATGGGGTCGGAGGGGTACTTCCTGAACCAGTTCCTTGTGACCCATACCAACAAGCGCACCGACCGCTGGGGCGGATCTTATGAAAACCGGATGCGTCTGCCGATCGAAGTTGTGCGCCGCACGCGCGAGGCGGTGGGCACCGATTTCATCATCATCTACCGGCTGTCGATGATCGATCTGGTACCCGACGGATCGACCCATGACGAGGTGGTGCAACTGGCGCAGGAGATCGAAAAGGCCGGGGCCACGATCATCAACACCGGCATTGGCTGGCACGAGGCGCGAATCCCGACCATTGCCACCAGCGTGCCGCGCGCGGCCTTTGCCTGGGTGACCAAGAAGCTGATGGGCAAGGTGGGGATACCGGTGATCACATCGAACCGGATCAACACCCCTGAGGTGGCCGAAGAGGTTCTGTCGACCGGTTGCGCCGACATGGTCTCGCTGGCCCGCCCGATGCTGGCGGATGCGGATTTCGTGGCCAAGGCGATTGCGGGTGAGGCCGCGAAGATCGCTCCCTGCATTGCCTGCAATCAGGCCTGTCTGGATCACACGTTCAGCGGCAAGCTGACCTCGTGCCTCGTGAACCCGCGCGCCTGTCATGAGACCGAACTGGTGATTGAACCGGCCAAAACGCGCAAATCCATTGCCATTGTGGGCGCAGGTCCTGCCGGACTGTCGACCGCAATGATTGCGGCCCAGCGCGGCCACAATGTTACCCTGTTCGACCGCGCTGATGAGGTCGGCGGGCAGCTGAACATGGCCAAGCAGGTGCCGGGGAAAGAAGAATTCTGGGGCCTTGTCGACTGGTACCGTACCATGATGGATGATCTGGGTGTGTCTGTCGAACTGAACCGCGAGGTAGGCGCAGATGACCTGACCGGCTTTGACGAGGTGGTCATCGCCACCGGTGTCAGCCCGCGTGATCCGCAGATACCGGGGCAGGATCGGGACAACGTCCTGAGTTACATCGACGTGCTGCGTGGCAAGGCCGAGGTTGGCAAGTCTGCCGCCGTGATCGGGGCCGGTGGCATCGGCTTTGATGTGTCCGAGTTCCTGCTGGAAGAGGGTCACAGCGCCACGACCGACCTGCCGCTATGGATGAAGGAATGGGGCGTGACGGACCCGGCTGAACACCGCGCAGGGTTAGCGCCCGAAGGTCCGCAACCCAGCGCACCCGCGCGGCAGGTCACCCTGTTGCAGCGCAAGAAGCAGGCACATGGCAAGGGTTTGGGCAAAACCACCGGCTGGATTCACCGGGCAACACTGAAGATGAAGAACGTCAATTTCGTGGGCGGCGTGAATTATGAGCGCATCGACGATGACGGTCTGCATGTCAGCTTTGGCGAAGAGCGCGCAGACCCGACGGTGATCGCGGCCGATACCATCGTGTTGTGTGCCGGTCAGGTGTCCGAACGGTCACTGGCGGACGCGCTGATCGAGCGGGGCATCACCCCCCATGTGATCGGGGGTGCGGATGTCGCCGCCGAGCTGGACGCCAAGCGCGCGATCAATCAGGGCACGCGGCTGGCGGCGGAATTCTGATCGCCAAGTTTGGCGTTTCCTAATCGGCCAGCGCGAGTTTTGCACCCAGTGCGCCAAAGGCCGTTGCAAAACTCCGCCTGATCCACTTCATCACCGTTGGACGGCTGATCACATAGTCGCGGGCCAGCGCTGCGCAGGCCCCGTATCCGACGAAGACAACAAAGGTCATGGCCATAAAGGCCAGGGCCAGCTGGATCAGCGCACCCCCTGCGTTCGCCGTGTCGGCTGGCAGGAACTGCGGCAGAAACGCCAGAAAGAACAGCGACAGCTTGGGGTTCAGCACGTTGATGAGCGTTCCGGTGACGGCAATCTTGAAACTGCTTTTCGCGGTCTTGTCGGCGGTGACATCCAAGGCGCCGCCACTCCTGAGGATGCCCCACGCCATGTAGAAAAGGTAAATGACACCTAGGTATTTCACGAGCTGAAACGCCACGGCACTGGTGTGCAGCAATGCGGCAAGCCCGACGATACTGGCCACGGCAGCGGGAACGATTCCCACTGTGCATCCGACCGCGGCGGCAACGCTGGCCCGGAAACCGCGGCCCAGGCCAACGGCCAGTGTGTAGATGACACCGGTGCCCGGCAGCAGCACGACGATCATGGAAGTGATGAAGAATTCCAGTGACATTCAAACCCCCTGCAAATGCGCGCAGGGTCGCGAACATCCGCAAAGATGTAAATACCGATCGGTCAGGGAACAGGGGTTACGGCCCGGTGTTGCCGTCGGACGAGGTGGTGAAACATGGCGTTGCAAAGGGTTTTCGGGGTTCCGCGCCCCCGGCCAAAAGACCAACAAGGACGGAGACGGAGAAAACGGATTTCCTGACCCCTTCTGTGGTCACAAAAATGCCATTCTAAGATGAACAGAAACGAAGGATTGCGCGGAAAATGCAATATCGCAGGGTTCGGGGCCGGTTTGGAAACCACTGTTTCTGCGTTTCTGATACGCAAACGATCCGATTCAAATCCCTGATATTATCCCATGTATGCCCCGATTCCGCCCAGATTCAGAGCGATAGTCGGGTTGGAAATCAAGATCTGGGGAACGAGAATGGACCGACTGACCGAAATGGAAGCCTTCGCCAATGTGGTGGACCAGGGTGGCTTCACCGATGCGGCCAAGAAGATGGGCATCTCCAAATCGGCCGTGTCCAAACACGTCTCGAGCCTCGAAGCGCGTCTGGGAGCCCGGCTGCTGAACCGCACCACGCGCCGGGTGTCGCCGACAGAAATCGGCCTGGCCTATTATGACCGCGCGCGTCGCGTTCTGAATGATGCGGGTGAAGCGGATTCGCTGGTCACATCGATGCAATCGGCTCCGTCCGGTCTGCTGCGCATCAGCGTTGCCACGGATTTCGGCGTCAATCACCTGTCGCCGGTCCTGTCCGATTTCCTGGCCGTCTACCCCGACATCACCGTGAACATGGTTCTGAACAACCGCTATGTCGAACTGATTTCCGAAGGATTTGACGTGGCCGTGCGCATCGGAGAGCTGGAAGACAGCACGTTGCGCGCCCGCAAGCTGACCGAAACGGTCAAACGCATGGTCGCCGCGCCCAGCTATATCGAACGGTTCGGGCGCCCGCAGAAGATCGACGATCTGAACGAACACAAGTTGCTGCACTATTCCAGCCAGTCGTCAGGCAATGTCTGGAAGCTGACCGCACCGTCCGGTGAAAAGCGTCAGGTGCGCACCGCGGGCTGGCTAAGCGTGAATGACGGCCAGTCGCTGCTGAACGCAGCCATCTCGGGGCTGGGGATCGCATATCTGCCCAGCTATCTTTATGCCGAAGCGTTGAAATCGGGGCGGGTTGTCGATGCCATGCCGTCCCTGCCGGACGAGGTACAGGGCATTTACGCAGTTTATCCGCCCGGCCGCTTCACACAACCCAAAGTACGGGCCTTCATCGATTTTCTGGTCGATGCATTCGAAGACAAAAGCCCGATGGATTGGTAGTTTCTCCCTGAAGACCAACCTTAGGCCCGCATGTTATAGTGCGGGCCTTTTTTATGAACCGATCACCGTCAGGCCGATGGATCGCGCGGAAGAGCGCAGGCTTTCCATCAACACGTTCTGACCCGGCGGAGGCGTTTCGGCATTGCGCGCCAGCAATGCGATATCGCGATTGGCATTGGGAATGGACAGCGGGCGCAGCCGCACTTCGTCGCGGTAAATGCCCTGTCTGCGGGCAAACAGATCCGGCAGAACCGCAACCCCGACCCCCGAGGCCGCCATCAGGACAATGGAATCAAGCGTTGTGCCTTCATATTCATCCGAAACCACACCGCCGCATTCCGCTGCCAGCGCATAGACGATGCGCGACAGGCGGTGACTTTGGTCAAGGGTCAGGAACAGCCGGTTCTGCAAGTCGGCGGCACTGACGCCTTGTGGGTCCTGCGCCAGAACGTCGTCAACGGCCACCGCGACCCAGAGGGGTTCGTTGAACAAGCGTTGCTGCACGGTATTGGGGTGATCCTCGGGCGTTGACAGGATCAGATCAAACCGACCGGATTTCAGGCCCTGTTCCAGATCGCGGGTGTTTTCCTCGCGCACGACAATGCGTAATCCGGGGCGCAGGCGGTGCACCTCTTTGATGGCTTGCGGCAACAGGTACGGCCCGATCGAAGGCAAAACACCCAGTCGCAACCTTCCTCCGACAGGCATATCGTTGGTCATGGCGTGGCGCAGGTCCTTGACCTCGGCAAGGATCTTTTGCGCGCGCGAGATGAACTCTTCCCCCTTTGTCGTCACCTGAATTCCACCGCGGTTACGGTCAAAGATCCGAATGCCTAGCTCTTGTTCTACGGTCGCGATTTGCGCTGACAGGCTGGGTTGGCTGACATTCAGCACTTCGGCGGCCAAACTGAACCGCCCGAGGCGGCTGACCGTGACGATGTATTCCAATTGGCGCAGGGTTGGACGCATTTCATAGCCTGAAACTATATTAAACTTATAAAGATAGTATTTGGCCAAATCAATTTTGCAAGGCACCTAGCCCGGAAACGAGGGATCAGGAGTCAAGTATGCCCGGAGTGATCGAGACGCTGTCCAGCAACCTGCTGGTGCCCACCATTTTGTTTTTTGCCTTGGGGCTTCTGGCCGCTTTTGTGCGCAGTGATTTGTCTATCCCAGCCGGCGCGGCCAAGTTCATGTCGCTCTACCTGCTGCTAGCCATCGGGTTCAAAGGCGGTGCCAGTCTGGCCGCGCATGGCATCCACCTGCAATTGTTCCTGACACTGCTGGGCGGCGTGGCCCTGTCCTTTACAATCCCCTTCGTGGCCTTTGCCCTGCTGAGGATGATGACACGGTTGGATGCGTTGAACGCTGCGGCGGTCGCGGGGCATTACGGCTCGATTTCGATTGTCACCTTTGTCACCGCCACTAGCCTGCTGGATCTGGTAGGTCTTGCCCATGACGGGTTCATGGTGGCGGTTGCGGCAGCGATGGAGGTGCCGGCCATTCTGTCGGCGCTATGGCTGGCGCACAAGACCGGCGGCAATGGCGTCAAGGATGACAAGCTGTGGCGTGATCTGCTGGCCAATGGATCGATTGTGCTGCTGACCGGAGCGTTCCTGATCGGGGCCATAACCGGGGGTGAAGGCATGCAGATGATCGCGCCTTTCATCGTCACGCCTTTCACCGGCATCCTGTGTCTGTTTCTGCTGGATATGGGGCTTTCGGCGGGGCGCAGCCTGATCAGCAATCGCGACAAATTGTCGGTTGGCCTGTTTGCCTTTGGCGTATTTATGCCCCTGATCGGCGCGCTGATGGCATGGGCCGTCGGTGCGGTGATCGGATTGCCGCAAGGCAGCCTGTTCCTGTTCATGGTGCTGTCAGCCTCGGCGTCTTATATCGCGGTTCCGGCCGCCATGAAAATTGCACTGCCGAAGGCCGAGGCCGGGATTTATCTGACCCTGTCGCTGGGTGTGTCGTTTCCGTTCAACATCACGGTCGGACTGCCGCTCTACCTGTGGTGGGTCAGTTGACGAGCAAGACCGCCTCGACCCGGCGGTTCAGCTCGCGCCCTTCGGGGGTTGCGTTCGAGGTAAGCGGGGACAGATAGCCGACGCCCTGCGCCTCGATCCGGTCGGCGGCCACGCCATGCGCATCAATCAGACGGGTGCGGACCGACTCGGCCCGACCTTTGCTGACCGCGATATTGGCCTGCAACGCGCCGGTGTCATCGGTATGCCCCACCAGCGCCAGTCGCATCTTGGGGTTTTCGGCCAGATACCCGGCCAGCAGGGTCAGAGAGGCATATGTCCCCTCGTCCAACGCAACCTCACCGGTTGGAAAATGCAGATCGTCCAGTATCACGTGACCCGATGTCGCCAGTGCCTCAAGCAGTCCGCCCGACCCCTCGACAGCCTGTTCGATCACGACCGGAACAGGGTCCGGTGCATTCTGGGGTGTGACGCGGATCATCTGAACATACCCGTCCGGGGGGTTGCGGCTGACCAGCAGGCTGAGGGCAACAGGCCCCTTGGTGGCCGACAGGAAACGGTAATCCTGAATGGCGACATACATGTCCGGGGTCGGAACGACCTCGGTGCCAAAGCGGAAATCGAAGCCGCCACAGGCGCGGGCATCACATTCGAACAGAATCTTGTAGCCCTGCGACTCGATCTGGTCGCGCAGCGGCGTCAGAAGCTGAAGGGTTGTGCTTGAGCCCGCCTGAAGCCGCCACGTGTAGCGTTCAACCCGGCCTTCGAGGGTGTCAGCAGGCACCGCGCCATTCGCATAAGGCCCCGTTGGCAGGTCATAGCTGTCCAGCGGCGAGGTACGGTCGCTGATCTGGCGGGCGCTGGCTGGCAGGGTCAGGTCCTGCGCCAGAACCGGCCCCGCCAGCAGCGTGGCAATGAGGGCGGCTGATCGGATCATCGAAACTGCGCGTGATACTCGGGGTTGGGTACCATTGCCGTGGCACTGGCCACCCGGTTGGACATGTTGAAGAACCCGGCAACATTGGCGATGTCCCAGATGTCGCGGTCGGAAAAGCCTGCGTCGCGCAGGTTCTGGCGGTCGGGCTCTTCGATCTCGGCGCTGGCGGTTGTCATTTTGGCGGCAAAGTCCAGCATTGCGCGCTGCCGGGGCTCGATCGGGGCAACACGGTAATTCATCACCAGCATCTCGCCCAGTTGCGGGTTGCCCGAAAGCTGCCGGACCGCCGCGCCGTGTGCGACCAGACAGTAGAAGCACTTGTTGATCGACGATACGACCACGGCAATCATCTCGCGCTCCAGCTTGGACAGGCCGCTGTTGGCCAGCATCAGATCATTATACATCGCCGTGAACGTGTTCAGCTTGTCGATATCGAAGGCGTTTGCCTTTAGCACATTCGGCACCATGCCCAGCTTTTCGACACAGATATCGAAATATTTCTGCGTTTCCGGCGGCAGTGGATCGACCATGGGCAGGTTCAGCGCGGTGGGCATGTCTTTCTGTGTCATGGCGACCTCTTTTGTTCAGACAAGGTGACGGTAATGGTATTCACTGGCGATCTCCATCCCGAGGGCGCAATAGAGACCGTTGGCACCTTCATTGGCCTTGGTGCAGATCACACTGAAGGTTTGAGCACCGTTGTCACCTGCCCAAATCGCCGCGGCGCGCATGGTCCACTGACCCAGCCCCTGACGGCGGTGCGCGGGCAGGATTTCAAGCGCATGTAGCATCGCGACATCGCCATGCATCGCCACGAAGGCTGCGCCGCTGGGTTGGTCGTTGTGGCGCAGCAGCAGACCGGTTTTGGGACCCTTCGCGCGCTCCATCACCGCCAGACGTTCGGGCCCGATCCCACCAGCTGCCCAGATTTCGCGCATGATTTCAAGCGGCTCCCAGACCGAAAACACCATGACCGGAGGGATCGGCTGATCGGTGAGGTGAGAGACGGGGCACGTATAGATGTTGACCGGATCAAGGATGTCATATCCCCGTTGCGCCAGCTTTGCATCCAGCGCCTCATCCCCCGGACGCAGGCAAAATATGGATTTCTGCCCCATGGCCTGCATCGCGGCCTCGGCCGCGTCGATATCGGCATCGCTGGCCGGGGCCAGTGCATTGGCCGCAGAAACACGCGAGCCACCTCCCTGCCCTTCGCGCAGTTGAAACGGCCCCAGCCTGCGATACCGCGCGGCAGGCCATGTGCCGTCGACGATGTCCGCCCAATCGCCGCTCAAAGCGCAAGCTCTTTCGCCAGACGGGTCATGGCCGCGTCAATCCGGCTGCCATCGGTGCCGCGCACCACCACGTTGGCCCCAAAGGCCCCATTGATCTGAAACGGATAGCAGCCGATGGACAGATCGCTGAAATCCTCGGCCAGCGCAGACAGGTTGGCGGCGATATCGCCTTCGCCCCGGTCCACGCGCAGGGTTTGCGACAGCAGGGGGCTGCCACCGGTCAGTGTGGGCAGGACGCTGGCGACCATGGCCTGAAACACCAGCGGCACCCCGGCCATCACATGCACGTTCTTCAGGGTGAAACCCGGCGCGGTCGAGACCGGATTGTCGATCAATGTCGCGCCATCCGGGATACGCGCCATGCGCAGGCGGGCGGCGTTCAGTTCCAGCCCGGATTTGTCGTAATGCGCTTGCAACAGCGCGCGCGCGTCGTCGCGAATGTCAATCGGGGTATCAAAGGCGCGCGCAATGCAATCGGCGGTGATATCGTCATGGGTCGGGCCGATGCCGCCGCTGGTAAAGACCGTGTCGTGGGTGTCAGACAGCGCTTTGACTGCCGCTTCGATGGCGGGGGCGTCATCGCTGACGATGCGGACCTCTTTGAGATCGATGCCGTGTTTTGCCAGTTCCTGCGCCAGAAAATGCATGTTTGCATCGCGGGTGCGGCCCGACAGGATTTCATCCCCGATCACCAGCATTGCTGCGGTTGGATTGGCCATGGCGCGGACTCCTCTTGATCGTCTTCAGGGGCAGGTATAGGCCGTGAGACATGCGTTTTGAAACCCCTCTTGTCCCCGCCCGCCTGATCCGTCGCTACAAACGCTTTCTGGCCGATTGCAGGCTGGATGACGGGCGCGAAGTGACGGCCCATTGCGCCAATCCGGGATCCATGATGGGGCTGGCCGAACCGGGCCAGATGATCTGGCTGGAGCCCAATGACGACCCGAAGAAAAAGCTGAAATTCGGCTGGCGGCTGGTGGATCACGAAAACGGGCATTTCACCGGAGTTGATACATCCGTCCCGAACCGGGCTTTGCGGGCGGCGCTTGCGGCGCGCGAGATCCCCGAGCTGGCCGCTTATGACACTGTCCGGCCCGAGGTGAAATACGGGCAAAACAGCCGTATCGATTTCCTGCTGAGCGGCCCCGGCCTGCCAGATGCCTATATCGAGGTCAAAAGCGTGACGCTGTCCCGCCAGCCCGGTCTGGCCGAGTTCCCCGACAGCGTCACCGCCCGCGGCACCAAACATCTGGGCGAGCTGGCACAGATGGCAGCGCAGGGGCACCGGGCGATCATGCTGTACCTGGTGCAACGCACCGATTGCGACCGGTTCGCGCTGGCCGCGGATATCGATCCGGCCTATGCGGCGGCGTTTGAGGTCGCGCGGGCGCAAGGGGTAGAGCGGATGATTTGCGGGACGCGGATTTCGCCGGATGGGGTTTGGGTTGACGTCAGTACCTTTCCAGTAATCAACCAGCATGACCCTGGCCTGCTGACCTAGCCCAAAAATGCGCGCGATTGACTAATGCGCGCGATTGTCTAAGGAGCACTGATTGAGACTGATTGGTGCGCGTCTAAGACGCAGCAACCGCTTGTGCCATGAGTTTCAAATGCCTCATATCTGTACCGCAGCACCCTCCTATCACTGAAATTGACGGGTTGTTATGCACGACGTCCGCAATCTCTTGCCCAAGCACATGGGGGTCACCTTCGTCTAATTCCTCGGCCTCATCCAGTTCCGCATGAGAGCAACTTGATGCGTTTGCGACAACGCCTCTTAGTCTTGGATGGCGATTTAGCGCATCGGAAAAGTGGGTCGGATGGGCACAATTGACCATGAAGAACTGCGCAGCCGCATCCGTGGCGACATCGATTTGATCCAGCGCGTCTACAAGCTTTGTTCCATCAGCCAGACACCCGTCGGTTTCAACAACCAATGACATCACTATCGGTAGTCCAAAATCCTGCGCAGCCAGAATGCAGCCCGCTGCTTCGCTAGGTCTGTTGAACGTATAAGCTGTCACCAAGTCGACACTGGTTTGTTTCAAAACGGCAAGCTGCGCACTGTGATACCGACGGGCATCATCGATCGACATGGCCGGAACGTCCGCATAGGGATCGTGGCGTGGGCCGACGCAAGCGGAAACCAAAACGTCATCTCGACCAGCGCTCTGACGCACGTCTTCCATTAACGCGACAGCATCCCGGTTTATTTCATCCAGTTGTTCAGCGTCGTAACCCAGAGGAGCAGCCCGATCAGCATTGGCCATCCAAGTCGGTGCATCAAGTATGCAACCCACCTCCATCTCGCCCGCCAACTGAACAAGCGCGTGCATCTGACCTGCAAGGACAGAACGGGTTTCTGGGTTCTCTAGCAATGGAAATGAGGCAAATCCCGGCAAATCTATGCCGTGGTTAAAGATCAGATCCGTGCCAGTTCCGGCAAAAACCAAATACTTCTTGTCTGTCTCGTGCGGGAGCTGTCGTGGCACTTCAGTGCGCTCCTTAGTTGTTGGAGTTCATCGCAACAATAACAGGGCAGAGGCTGTCTGTGAAATTTGCTGTGTAAACTGAACAAACACCAAACCGTTATGCGTCAACGCAATGGTCGATGGGTCAAACCGGATTTGAAACCTAACTGCAGTTCAAGTTCTTGAACTCTCGTGGTTCTGCCCCATGTGCCGCCTGATACACTGCGCCCTCTGGTACTTTCTGCACAAGCAGCGTAAAAGAAGTGCCGCGCGTAACATTTGGAGCTTTGCGTCGATGAAAGAGCATCGTGGCCGCCTGACCAAGGACGGTATCCGCATCTATGAACAGGGTGATTTTGCCGGGATGCACGCGGCGGGCGCTCTGGCGGCGCGGATTCTGGATGACATTGCCGCGCATGTCTTTCCCGGTCAGACTACGGGTGCGCTTGACGGGCTGATCACGCAGATGGTCGAGGATGCGGGCGCGACCTCGGCCACGATCGGCTATAAGGGATATGAACACGCCAGCTGCATCAGTGTGAACCATGTGGTCTGCCACGGTATTCCCGGTGACAAGAAGCTGAAGGATGGCGACATCCTGAACATCGATGTGACCGTCATCGTGGATGGCTGGTTCGGTGACACCTCGCGCATGTATGTGGCGGGCAAACTGCCGCGCAAGGCCGAGCGTCTGATCCAGGTAACCCATGACGCGCTGTTCAAGGGCATCGAGATGGTCAAACCGGGCAACACGTTCGGCGATATCGGCCATGCCATTCAGGCCTATGTCGAAGCGCATCGGATGAGTGTTGTTCGCGACTTTTGCGGGCACGGTCTGGGCCGCGTGTTCCACGCGCCGCCGAATGTGCTGCATTATGGCCGCCCCGGCACAGGCGCGGTTCTTGAGGAAGGCATGTTCTTTACCATCGAGCCGATGGTCAATCTGGGCCGCCCCGAAACCAAGACACTGGCCGATGACTGGACCGCCGTGACCCGCGACAAGTCGCTGTCGGCACAGTTCGAGCATTCGGTGGGCGTAACGGCAAATGGGGTCGATATCTTTACCCTGTCGCCAGGCGGCAAGTTTCACCCGACCTATTCGTCCTGATCGGCGGCCTGTTCGCGCAGGAGTTTCAGCAGCATCGTCTCAGCCCCCCAAGGGGTAACCGCATCGTGGATGAACACCGGCGCGCGCAGGGGCTTGGGGTCAGGTTTCGTCGTGACCTCGGCGTCGCGGGAGACTGTCCAGACAAAGGGTGTCAGCGCATGATCCATGGCTGCACCCTAGCACAGTTGGGGGTCAGAGTCCCAACAGCGGGTGCGCCTGTGACATATCCGTGATCACCTCGGCCCCAAGATCGGCCAGCCTGTCACCACCGCCATGCGGCGCGTAGGCCAGACAGCGCATATTGGCCCGGATTGCGGCTGTAACGCCATTGTGGCTGTCTTCGATGACCACCGGGGCCTGTGCGCCAAAATTCTCGGCCGCCAGTTGGAACATCTTTGGATCAGGCTTGCCGGTGCCAAGCACATGGGCCGAGAACATCACATCTTTGAACCGGTCCCAAAGCCCGTTCTGGCCCAGCGTGATCTGCATCTTGTCCGGGCTGCCGTTTGAGGCCACGCAACAGGGGATGCCCCGCTGATCCAGCGCCGCAAGCAGGTCCGCGACACCAGACACCAAAGGCACACCGGCGCGCAGGCGGTCGTAGGTTTCGGCATAGACCTGATCAATCCAGTCTTCGGGCAGATCAGCGCCCATCGCACGCGCCTTGTCGCGCACCCCAACCATGGTTCCGCCCACAAACAGGGACATGCATTCGGGCAAGGACAGGTGCAGGCCATAGCCCGCCAGATTGTCCGCCAGCACCTGGTTCGAGATCACCTCGCTGTCGACCAGAACGCCATCGCAATCGAAAATGACCAGATCATGCACTTTGATCACCGTTCCGCATCAATGAAATATACGTGTCGCCATATTTTCGGCTGTCGTGCAACGTGAACCCGGCCGGAGCCTGCATCCGTGAGTTTTCTTCCCAAACCAGCAGCGCATCATCCGCGATCCAGCCATTGGACAGCGCGGCAATGGCTTTCTGACCCATGGCCTTGCCATAGGGCGGGTCCAGAAAGATCAGATCATAGGGCGCGCCCGGATTTTCGCCCATCCGGGTTGCATCGCGGCGGATCAGGTCTGTGCGCCCGGCACTGCGGGTCAGGTCGATATTCTTGCGGATCAAACCCTGCGCCACGCGCCCGTCATCAACGAAGGTGACATGTGCCGCACCGCGTGACAGTGCTTCGAGCCCGAGCGCCCCGGTGCCAGCAAACAGGTCCAGCACGCGCAGGCCGTCGAAATCGATCTGATGGGCCAGCACGTTGAACAGGCTTTCGCGAACCCGGTCGGTGGTCGGGCGCAGATGTGCGCCCGCATCGCCCTTGCCGATGGGGGTCAGGGCGCGACCGCGGAACTCTCCGGCGATGATCCTCATGCCTTGAGCAACGGCTTAAGGTCTGCATCCGGGTCGGCCACGACGGCCGGGTCGGCCGTTTTTCCCATCTCGATCAGGCGCTTGCCAACCATATAGGCGCGCGGATCGTTCATCGCGTCGACCGCAATCAGCTTGTCACCGTTGTAATACCAGAAGGATACGGTCTGCCCTTCGCCCTGCCGCGTCACCACGCGGTCATACCCGGTGTTCAGGCCCGCGATCTGAAGCTTGACGTCGTACTGATCCGACCAGAACCACGGGGTTGCCACATAGTCCTTGGCCGCGCCCAACATGTTCTGAGCCACGATCTCGGCCTGATCAATGGCGTTGGGGACGCTTTCCAGACGGATGCGGCCTTCGCCATGGGGAAAGGAGGCGCAATCGCCAGCCGCCCAGATCGACGGGTCGGACGTGCGGCCATGGGCGTCGGTCCTAATGCCGTTGTCCAGGTCCAGTCCCGCCATCTCGGCCAGTTGGGTTGCGGGTGCAATGCCGACGCCAACCACAACAAAATCAACGTCCAGCTTTGTGCCGTCGGTCAGAACCGCGCCGGTGACCTTGCCGTTTTCGCCGATCAGACGATCCAGCCCGACGCCTTCGCGGATGTCAGCGCCGTATGCACTGTGCAACGCGCGGAAATAATCGCTGGTCTCGGGCGCTGCGACCCGTTGCAGGATACGGTCGGCCATCTCGACCAGAGTGACCTTGACGCCGCGCTTGGCGCAGACAGCGGCAGCTTCGAGACCGATATACCCGCCGCCCACGATCAGCGCGCGGGCGCCTTCGGTCACTTTGGGCTCCATCTCGTCGATATGGGCCAGATCGCGCACCACATGCACACCGTCCAGATCGCCACCAATCGCGGCAGGCAGGCGGCGCGGGTCCGATCCGGTGGTCAGCGCCAGTTCGTCGTAAGAGATAACCTCATCCCCCAGCATGACCGTTTTGGCCTTGGGGTCGATACCGGTGACGCGCTGACCCAGACGCAGGGTGATGTTGTTTTCCGTATAAAAACTTTCAGGCCGCAGGAACAGACGCTCAAGCTCCATCTCGCCCAGCAGATAGGCTTTGGACAGGGGCGGGCGCTGATAAGGCAGATGCGGCTCGGCCCCGATCAGAGTGATCTCACCCGCAAACCCGTCCTTGCGCAGACGGGCCACCAAAGACGCGCCTGCCTGTCCCGCGCCGATCACGACAATATGGCTCATGCTTTGCCTACCCCGCAGTTTTCAAGTGGTCACCGTGTTCAGACCACCTATATTGCGGCTAAGCCCAATTCTGCAAATCCAAACGACAGGAGCTGAAAAATGATTTCAACAGGAGATACCCTGCCCGAAGCAACGCTGATCCAGATGGGTGCGAACGGGCCGGAAGAGGTGCGGATTTCAGACAAGACCAAAGGCCGCAAGGTGGTGATCTTTGCCGTGCCGGGGGCCTATACCGGCACCTGCACGACCGCCCATGTGCCCAGTTTTATCCGCACGAAGAAACAGTTTGACGCCAAGGGCGTGGACGAGATTCTGTGCCTTTCGGTCAATGATCCGTTTGTGATGCAGGCGTGGGGGCAGTCCACTGGCGCGACCGAGGCGGGGCTGACCATGGTATCGGACGCGGCGGCAGAGTTCACCAAGGCCGTCGGCATGGATTTCGACGCGCCGCCCGTGGGGCTTTTTGCGCGGTCCAAGCGATATGCAATGCTGGTCGAGGATGGCAAAGTCACGGTGCTGAATATGGAAGAAAACCCCGGCGCCTGCGAAATTTCCGCCGGAGAAGGCCTGCTGGATGTGATCTGATTTTGATCGGCCCCGGTCCGACCGGGGCCTTTCGCCGCCAATTTAACTTGAAGCACCGCCCCAGAGCGCGAATACTTGGCCTATTCATACGGGGAGTTTTTTCATGAAACTTAACGCGTTCTTCCTATTACTGTCCGGCGCGGCCCTTTTGGCGGCCTGCGGACCGGCCCCAACCCCGCAACAGCAAGCCGCACGCCAGCACGAAATCGCCTGTCTGGGTGGAACGTTGGGCGGGGCGCTTATCGGGGGCGCGATCGGCAACCAGTTCGGTGGCGGATCGGGCAAGACGATCCTGACCGCGGCGGGCGCTGCCGCTGGCGGCATCGAAGGTCAGAGATTCGCGTGCTGAGGAGGTCGATATGAAACAGTTAAGCCTGGTGGTATTCATGGTGGCTTTGGCCGGTTCGGGTCACGCCGAAAGCGTGGCTGAACTGCACGAAAACGAGTTGAAGGCCATCGACGCCAACAATGACGGGTTCCTGTCCAAAGACGAGTTCGATGCTTTCTCGGATTATGCCTTTCAGGCAATGGACGAAGACAGGAACGGTACTCTGGGTCAGGCCGAGGCCAAACCGTTCATGGACATCAAACTGTTCCGCAACGCTGACCGAAACGGCGACAACGTAATCTCAAGACCTGAATTTGACACCCAGATGGGCGCGGATTTCCAGTCTGCGGATCAGGACGGGAATGGTCAGCTTGATTAATGGCAGGAGCATGAGATGAACAAATGGCTCGGTTTGACAGCGCTGGCGCTGGTTGCGGCCTGTGACGTGCCGCAGGCCCCGTTGGTGACAGGCCCGGACGGGCAGGCCCGCATTCAGATCAACCTGTCTGGCCTGACCTGCTATGAAACCAAGTGTCTGGATATCAACCCGGCCGCGCGCAGTGTGCGCCAGATCGGAAACAAGACCACGGGTATTCCAAGGGCGATTGACGTCAGCGACGGCACTGTCACGCCTGCCGAGTTCCGGAAGATGGGCACTGCCGCATCGCTGGCTGGCGGTGAAGGGTCAGGCCGCAACGACCGCTAACACAGACTGTCCATCTTGCGGGCCAGTTTGGCATCCAGCGAGGACAGGCCGCCCACATCATGGGTCGACAAGACAACCTCGACCGTGCGGTAGACATTGAACCATTCGGGGTGATGGTTCCACTTCTCGGCCCAGATTGCCACCTGTGTCATCCAGCCGAAGGCATGGACAAAATTGTCGAAAATGAAGGTCTTGGTGATCGCATCGCGGCCTTCAACCATGGTCCAACCGTTTTTGAACAGCGGATCCAGCAGCGGGCCACGGGTTTCGGTCGACAAGAGTTCGGTCATTGCTGTTCCTCCGGGTTCGATTTCCTGAACGGGCCGTAATCCGTCAGAATCTCGATCTCTTCTTCCACTGCGTGGCCTTCGGCGTCCAGATATTTCTTGACCGCATCAGCAAAACCTGGATCGCCGACCCAATGCAAGCTATGCGTGCGTGTTGGCAGGTACCCTCGCGCCAGCTTGTGTTCGCCCTGTGCGCCTGCCTCGACCCGGGCCAGACCTTGGGCAATGGCAAAGTCGATTGCCCTATAATAGCACAGTTCGAAATGCAGGCAGGGATGATGTTCGATGCAGCCCCAATAGCGCCCAAAAAGGGTTTCCCGGCCGATAAAGTTCAACGCACCCGCAATGGGAAAGCCATTCCGTTCTGCCATCACAAGGGCCATGTCATCTGCCATCGTGTCCTGAGCAATATCAAAGAACTGCCGCGTCAGGTAGGGTGAGCCCCATTTGCGCGATCCGGTGTCCTGATAGAACCGCCAGAACGCGTCCCAGTGTTCGGGGCGCAGCTGGTCACCGATCAGAGTGTGGATCTCGCCGCCAAACCCACAGGCCTGCGCGCGTTCTTTCCGGATAGTTTTGCGCTTGCGCGACGACAGCGCTCTCAAGAAGTCGTCGAAATCTGAATAGTTATCGTTCAGCCAGTGAAACTGCTGCGATCGGCGCAGCATCAGGCCCATCAGTTTGCCAGCAAGGGCTTCGTCTTCGGTACAGAAGGTCGCGTGAAGGGACGAGACCCGGTTGTCAGCTGCAAGCTGCACCGCCCCCTGAACCAGCGCCGACATGCCGATCCGTTCATAGCCCGGACGCACCAGAAACCGCCGCCCGGTTGCCGGGGTGAACGGCACCGCGATTTGCAGTTTGGGGTAATACCGCCCGCCCGCGCTTTCATAGGCATGGGCCCAGCTGTGATCGAAGATATATTCACCCTGGCTGTGCGATTTGGCATACATCGGGGCCGCCGCGATCAGCATCCCGTCAAGATAGGCGGTCAGGTATTGCGGCTGCCAGCCGGTGCCACGCCCGACCGAGCCGCTGTCCTCCAGCGCAAGCAAAAAGCGATGTGTGGTAAAGGGATCAAACGGCCGCCCGCCATCGGCAGCTTCGGGGCAGGCGCAGGCATCCCACTCTGCCTCTGAAATCTGCGACAGAGCGCCCAGTACCTGAATCTCGATCTGTGCCTGATCCATATGTCCTCCGCGCCTGTCCTTTATCTGTGACCGCACGAAGGGGGTTCAAGTCGAATGCGCAGCCAAATAGCCTTCGAAGGTCACATTGTCGGCAACCTTGCGGGCTTCTGCCTCTTGTTCGGGCGACCGGATTGTCCAACACAGGATCGGCACGCCCCGCGCCTTGAGTTCCGCCACGCGGGGGCGCGACAGGTCTGCGGCTTCGTGGCTGATGAAACTGGCGCCGACACGGTCGAAATCCGGGATATCGCGCAGGTGATCGCAGACGCTTTGCGGCAAAAGCTCGACACTGGGTTCATAGGCGCAGGTCGTGATCCCGCGCGGCAGATGCGGCGCCAGCCGCGCCAGTTCAGCGACCGAGTTGGGATTGAAGGACATCAGAGCCACCGGGCCTTTGTAATCCTGCAACGCGCGTACCGTGTCGCGTTCAAGCGCGCCCACATTCGTGCCCATCGCCCCGTCCTGATCCTTTAATTCGATCAGCAACGGCACCCGGCCCGCGACAATGTCCAGCACATCATCCAGTGTCGGAATGCCTTCTTCCCCATGCAACAGCGGCGTGCCAGAGGCGGCAAGTGCCGTGACCTGCTGAATGGGCCCCGACTGCCCGGTCAGGCGGGTCATGTCATAATCGTGAAAGACCATTGCCTGGTCATCCGATGTCAGCTGAAGATCGATCTCGATCCCGTATCCAGCTTCAATCGCAGCACGAATGGCCGCTCGGCTGTTTTCCGGGCGGTTCTTGGTAATGTCATGCAGCGCCCGATGCGCAATCGGGGCCTGCAAAAACACATCTGGTAGGGGCGGCGTCATTCGATTTCGAAAATGCCTTCGATCTCGACCGCAACACCCAGCGGAAGCGACGCCGCGCTGACGGCGGAACGCGAGTGGCGACCGGCATCGCCCAGCGCCTCGACCAGAAAATCTGACGCGCCGTTGATCACCTGCGGCTGTGCCGTGAAATCAGCGGTCGAGTTCACGAATCCGGTCAGTTTGATCACGCGGACCAGCTTTTCGATATCTCCGCCGCAGGCCGCCTTGACCTGTGCCAGCAGGTTGATCGCGCAGACGCGCGCCGCCGCAGCTCCGGCTTCGACATCCAAGTCATCGCCTAGTTTACCGGTGATCAGCTTATCAGTCTTCGAGATCTGGCCGGATACATACAGGATATTGCCGACACGCACGAAAGGCACATAGTTAGCCGCAGGCGCGGGCGCTTCTTCCAGCGTTACACCGAGGCTTTCAAGTTTGGCAGCGATGCTCATTGCGAGGGTCCTTCCCTAAATTCAACTCTGCGGGACGCTAACCGGGAAGCACGGATTGGGAAAGACGGAAACCGGCAAATTTCGGCCTTCCTGCGATCTGAGCGTATCTTTACTGAAAATTCACTGTTGATCGACGGTCACTTTACCCCACCGTGATGAACAGGTTACACGCAAGGTGTTTCATTTAAGACCTGAAACGACTATGTGACTGCAACTTGTGCCGCTCCGGCACGTGGATTTTGGTGGATTATTGATTGAATGTCCGGCAGGCGCATATGCCGGGCCATTTAGGAGAGACAAAGATCGTGTCGAGCAGATTTCGCCTGAAACACCTTGTTTTACTGTCGCTCATGGCCGTTGTGTCCGCCTGTGCAACCACGCCACCCGAGGGTGCCTCGCGCAGTGACGTGTTTGATCCGTATGAAAATGCGAACCGGGGAATTCACAAGTTCAATCTGGGTGTTGACCGGTTTCTGTTCCGGCCGGCCTCGAAAGGCTATGTCAAAATCGTTCCTGACCCGATGGTCACCAGTTTCAGCACTTTTGCCGAAAACATCTCGCTGCCCGGTCAAGCGGTTGACTACCTGCTTCAGGGCAACCCGAAACAGATGGGCAACGCCCTGCTGCGCTTTGTGATCAACATGACCGTAGGTGGCTTTGGCCTGTCTTCGCCCGCTGATGAGCTGAACCTGCCACCGGTGGACACGGATTTCGGTGAGACCCTGCATGTCTGGGGAGTGGGTGAAGGCGCTTATATCGAGCTGCCATTCTATGGCCCGTCAACCCAAAGGGATGCAATTGGGGTTGTGGTCAACCTGTTCTCGAACCCGATCAATTTCAGCCCGACCCGACCCGCCGACAACCTTGGCGTCTACGCCGAAATCGTGCGGCGCATGGGGGATCGGGGCCGGTTCTCGGATACTGTCGATTCCATTCTTTACGAAAGTGCCGACAGCTATGCGCAGGCCCGCCTGATCTATCTGCAAAACCGCCGCTTCGAACTGGCAAGAGATGATGAAGACGCCTATCTGGACTTGTATTCTGACCCCTATGCCGAAACCGGGACGGACCCGGTCAGGGACCCCTATCTTGACCCCTACGAGGACCCCTATGCCGAATAACGCGTTGAACCGCCGTCATTTTATCGCAACCGGGCTGGCGCTGGCAGTGCTACCCGTACCTGCCTTTTCCCAGACCGAGGCCGCCGCCAAGGCGCTTGTGACCAGCGTGGTTACCGACATCAACCGGGTGATCGAGTCGGGCAAGTCCGAAAAAGCGATGCTGCGCGATTTCGAAAAGATCTTCGCTCAATATGCCGACGTGCCGATCATGGCGCGCTATGCGCTGGGTGCGGATGCCCGCTCAGCCAGCCCGACCCAGCTGAAACAGTTCACCGCTGCCTTTCAGGGTTATATCTCGCGCAAATACGGCCGCCGTTTCCGCGAGTTCATCGGCGGTGAGGTCGATGTTCGCAATGCCCGCAAGATCAAGGCCGGGTTCGAGGTTCGCACGATGGTCAAGCTGCGCGGATCAGCCCCGTTCGATGTGACGTTCCTTGTTTCCGACAAATCCGGCCGCGACAAGTTCTACAACATGTTCATCGAAGGCGTGAATCTGTTGCTGACCGAACGCACCGAGATTGGCGCAATGCTGGATGCCCGCAAAGGCAACCTGAATCAGCTGATCACGGACCTGAAAAAGACGGGTTAAGCCGTTTCCGGCGCAAATGAGCTCGGAAAACGCGTTTTCTGTGCAAATCTGAAGGGCTAGGCTTGTCTGGCCCTTTTTCGTGAGGGTCCCTTTGGAGAGATCTAGGGCATGTAGCTGCGCACCAGCGCGCCTGCGATCAAGGCCCACCCGTCAGCGATCACGAAAAACGCCAGCTTGAACGGCAGTGACACGATGGCAGGTGGCACCATCATCATGCCCATCGACATCAACACCGCTGCAACCACAAGATCGATGATCAGAAAGGGCAGGAAGATCAGGAACCCGATCTGAAAGGCACGCGCGATCTCGGACAGCATGAAAGAGGGCATCAACACCGATAACGGGGCCTGGGCGGACAGCTTGATCGCGTCACCACCGGGGCGCAGGGCCGCCATTGCATAAAACGTATCTGAATCCAGCCGGTTGGCCATGAAGCCGCGAAAAGGCTCTAACGCGCGTTCCAGCGCGGGCTCGACCGCCATGGTTTCTTCCATCATCGGGCGTATTCCTGCGGTCCAGGCCTCGGTGAACACCGGGTCCATGATGAAATAGGTCAGAAACAGCGCAAGACTGACCAAAAGCATATTCGGCGGCGATTGCTGCAGGCCGACACCCTGCCGCAGGATCGACAGAACGGTGATCAAAAACGGGAAACAGGTGATCATGATCGCCAGACCCGGAGCAACGCTGAGCACCGTGATCAACAGGATCAGCTGGATGGTGCGGGCCGAGATCGAACCGCCTTCGCCCAGCGACAGGGTCACATCCTGAGCCGCCGCCAACGACGGCAGTGACACCACTACAGCCAGACCCAGCCAGATCACATAGCGCATCAGCCGATTCCGTTTTGCAGATCCGCAATCTCGGTCAGGCGCACGGCCAGTTGCCCAGCCTGATCGCCCTCCATCTCCTCAAGCACCCCGCGTGCCACCAGCTGATCCCCGACATAAAGGTCGACCGGGTCCTCGATCCGCTTGTCCAGGGTCAGAACCGCGTTCTCACCCATGTTCAGCAAGTCCCGGATCAACGGGCGGGCGCGGCCAACCGAAACGGTCACTTCAATCGGAACCGTTTCGAAAGGATTGGGTTTTTCGGTTTTCGGGAACTGGGTGTCATTCATTGGACAAAGCCTTTCTTGCCTCAAAGACGTATGCGTCAAATGCCTGTTCAATGGTGGACAGCAGGGCCGCGCAATCAATCTCACGCCGGCTTGTGCCGACCTGCAATCGCGCCTGTCCGGGGGCCAGGCCAGGGTCTTCGATGACGCGCGGTGCGGAGTTCAGGGTCTGCGGCAGCAGGGATTGCACGGCTTGCGCGCACCTTTCCGGCACCATGATCTGCATCGGTTGTTCGATTTCGACGCGCGCCATCTCGCAAAGCTGTTCGACGATCCGGGCGGCCAGCCCGCGTTCGACCATGTCAGGCAATACGGTCTGAACCAGGCTTTCGAACATCGGTTCCAGAGACAATGTCATCCGGTTAAGCGCCTCGTGATAGGTGAAGGACATATCCTCAAGCGAACCCGCCAGTTCAGCCGAAACGCGGCCGCGGTTCTGTTCCTGCGCCTGCGCGGCGTCTTCCCACCCCGCGCCGTACCCGCTTTCGAACGCGGCAAGGCGTTGTTCCTCAAGCGCTTCCTCGTCCAGATACAGAACGGCTCCGGCGCTGGTCCGGGTGGTGAAATCCTCAAGCAGATGAGCGATGGACATCACACGCGCTCCTCACCTTCTTCAAGCCAACTGCGCAGGATCTCGACCGTTTCTTCCTGCTTGTCGCCGATCATTGCGCGCAACCGATCAACCGGGTCCCCGATGGCACTGACCCCAAGCACGGGAACGGTCCCTTGTTGGGGCAGCGGCGTGAACTCTGCCGTTCCGTCCGCCGCGATTTCACCGGTCAGGACCGACGGGGGCGGAGCCCTACCCTCCGCAGCTGGCAACAGCGCCGGGACCATCGCAGGTTTCATCAGGATCGGACGGATCACGAACAACGCCAGCACCAGCGACACCAGCGCCAACGCTGCCATCTGGATCAGTGACATGGCGTCCAGATGGATGTTTTGCCAAAGCGAAGAGGAAACCAGCGTGCCTTGTGGCGCGACCGTCGGTAAATCCAGCGATTTCAGAGTGATGACATCCCCGCGCGCGGCGTCAAATCCCACAGCCGAGGCCACCAGCTCTTCAAGTGCGTCGAGTTCCGTCTGCGGCAGCGGTGTGAAGGATTCAGCGCCCGAGGCATCCACCGCCCGCGTTCCGTTGACCAGAACGGCAACCGTCAGGCGTTTGATCGCACCGGGGGCGGTGTGCACCTCCAGCTCGGTTTCGGAAACCTCGTAATTCACCCTCTCACGTGTCTGGGTCGCGGTCGAATTCGATTCGTCCCCCCCCGCGCCATCGCCGTCGGGCAGGTTTGAGGCCACGGTGACATCGGCTGACTGGTTGCGCGCGCTGTCGGAGCGTTCCTCGACATCTGTACTGATCGCCACCCTGCCCTTGGGGTCAAAGCGCCGCTCACGCAGGGATTCTGTCCTGGTTTCAGTATCGACAGAAACCTCGACAACGGCATTTCCCGTACCAACGCGTGCTTCGACCAGACGCAGAACCCGTTCCCGCAACTGCCGGGCTTTGTCATCTGCCGTATCGGCGGCCACGGCGGTGTCCTGCCCGCCAATCACGGACCCGTTCGAATCGATCACTGTCACGCTTTCAGGTGACAGACCACTAACGGCCGAGGCGACAAGAAACCGGATAGCCTTGGCCTGATCGCCGGTGATCTCGCCCCCCGAGGGCACCAGATAGACCGAAGCCGTCGGTGCGACGCTGCGCTGAAACGGATTGGCAGAGCCATTGGCGATATGAACGCGGGCCTGGCTGACATGCGGGCTGCCCACAATTGTGCGCGCCAGTTCACCCTCTTTCGCGCGCCAGTAGGCGGCATCAAACATCTGGGAAGTGGTGCCGAAACCGTTCAGCGAATCAAGCAGTTCGTAGCCCTTGGTGCCGTTGGCAGGCAGGCCTTCGCTGGCCAAAGTCATCCGCAGCTCGTCCCGCTGTGCGCCCGAGACGTAAATTGATCCGCCCCGAATCTCGTAGGCCACGCCACGCTGATCCAGCGCGCGCACGATATCCCCGGCGGCCCCGCTTTCCAGACCCGCGTAAAGCAGGGTCATCGAAGGCGCTGTCGCAAGGCGCGACATTCCGAGGATCCCGAGAAACACCAGCACAACCGCACCGGCAACGACGATTTGTTTACGCCTGTCCAAACTTGCCCAGACAGTTCCGATCTGCTGCACGCTCACCTCCGACTCGCCGACATTCTGCCCGGCGTATCCTCTGTTTGGACGATTGCCCTTAACAATCGGTTAGTCCCTGCAAGGTTATGACAGGACAGAACACAGGAATGAGGACGTCATGACCGACGCAACGGCTGAACAGGCGGAAACCTCGGAAAAGAAGGGGAAAAAAGGAATGATCGTCGGGGTGATTCTGGCCATCGCCGGTGCCGCCGGTGGGTATTTCCTGACCTCATCCGGGCTGCTGCCGCTGGGGAACAAGGCCGAGAAGGCGGAAAGCCATGACTTGGAAAAGGAAGAACCGGCCAAGGCATTGGCGGATGTTGCCTTTCTCGATTTGCCGCCGGTGATCGTTTCGGTGAATTCCGGCGGCGCGCGGCATCTGAAGTTTCACGCACAGCTTGAGGTTAACGCCCCGTACATGACTGACGTGGAAAAAATGCGACCGCGAATCATGGATGTCCTGAACGGGTATCTGCGGGCCGTCGAATTGAAGGATCTTGAGGATTCACTGGCGTTGATGCGCATCCGGGGCCACCTGCTGCGCCGCATCGAGATTGTCGTTGGCGAAGGTCGCGTGCGCGACGTGCTGGTGATGGAATATGTTCTGAACTAGGAGGCGAAATTGGAGCTGATTGCGGATATTTTGCTGGTCGCCGGCGCCATGGGTGCGGGTCTGTATTGTTTTGTGCTGTCGCGCCGTCTCAAGCGTTTTGCCGATCTTGAAAAGGGCGTCGGCGGCGCGGTGGCGGTGCTGTCGACCCAAGCGGAAGAGTTGCGGAAATCACTGGATGATGCGCGCAACGCCTCTGATCAGTCAGGCGACCAGCTTAAGGCGCTGACGGGGCGCGCCGAAACGGTGGCACAGCGGCTGGAACTCATGATGGCGTCAATGCACGACGTCGTGCCCGAAAAAAACACTGATCCCCAACCCGAGGCAAAGGTTTCAGAGACAAGCACCATCACCGAAGTTCCGGAGAGCGTGAAGCACGAAGACAAACCCGAGCCGCCGGCCAGCGAATCCGCTGCGCCCCAAGAACAGGCACGCGCACCTGAAGGGTTGATGTTTTTCCGGCATGACCGCAAGCAAGGCGAGGCGCAGGCATGAGCCGCCCGCGGATCAACACTCCCAACGCGCGGCCCCGCGGAGGGGTGCTTGCCGTGATCTCATTGCTGATGATCGGCTCGGCCGCTATCCGCATCGGGCTGGAAGCCGGACCCGCCTTTGCCAAACCAGCCAAACCTGAGGCGGAACACGATGAACCCGCCCCGTCCGACACCCGTGACATGCAGGTTCTGCTGACCGAGCTTCTGCGCCGGGAAGAGCGTGTCAAACAAAAGGAAGACATGCTGCGCGAGCGGGAAAACGCTCTGGAAATCGCGGGTCAGGCTATCGAGATGCGCATGGCCGCGCTTGAGGAGGCCGAGGAGTCGTTGCGCACCACTCTGGCGCTGGCGGACAGGGCGGCGGAAAACGACCTGACGCGCCTGACCGATGTCTATCAGAACATGAAGCCGAAAGACGCGGCTGCGCTGTTCGAAACCATGGACCCGACCTTTGCCGCCGGGTTTCTGTCACGCATGTCACCGGATGCGGCAGCCGGGGTTCTGGCGGGGCTCAGCCCCGAAGCGGCCTATACGATCAGCGTTGTCATGGCGGGCCGAAACGCCTCGGCCCCTCAGGAATAGTCGCCCGTGTTCCCCGCGGTTGCAACACACATAGCCGGAGATCTCAGATGATTGGAATTGTTGGAATTGTCGTCATTTTCGTGATGGTCTTCGGCGGCTATCTGGCCGCTGGCGGCAAGATGACCATCATTCTAAAGTCGCTTCCGTTTGAAATGATGATGATCGGTGGTGCCGCTGTTGGTGCCTTTTTGATCAGCAACGACATCGGCGGCGTGAAACACACGATCAAGGACATGGGGAAGGTCTTTAAAGGCCCGAAATGGAAGCCCGAGGATTACCGCGACCTGTTGTGCCTGCTGTTTTCCCTCATCCGCATTGCCCGCGCCAATCCGGTAGAGGTGGAACAGCATATCGAAGACCCCGGCAGCTCGGACCTGTTTTCGTCCTACCCCAGAATTCAGGCCGACAAGGAAGCGGTTGATCTGATTTGCGACACGATGCGGTCCGCGGCGATGAATTACGACGATCCGCATCAGGTCGAAGAGGTTCTGGAGAAACGGATGGAAGCGAATTTCCACCATGCCCTGCATTCGAGCCACGCCTTGCAAACCGTGGCCGACGGCCTGCCCGCACTTGGAATTGTCGCCGCCGTTCTGGGGGTAATCAAGACAATGGGGTCCATTGATCAGCCACCGGAAGTTCTGGGAAAACTGATCGGCGGCGCCCTTGTGGGTACGTTTCTGGGTGTCTTTCTGGCCTACGGTCTGGTTGGTCCCTTTGCGGCCAAGCTGAAATCCGTTGTCGAGGAAGACAATCACTTCTATCAGCTGATCAAGGAAGTTCTGGTTGCAAACCTGCACAACCACAATGCTGCCATGTGCATTGAGGTCGGACGCCAGAACACACCAACGCATAACCGCCCTGATTTCTCTGAGCTTGAGGATGCGTTGAAAGAGCTCAAACGGGCCGCGGCATGAGGCAAACCGCGATACTGGTTGCAGCGTTGATCACGCTTGCAACGGCCGCAACCTCTGAAGAGGTGACTGTGCGGTCCGGTGAACATGAGGGCTACACCCGGCTGGTTTTCACCGTTCCACCGGATACGGGCTGGGTTCTGAGCCAACGCAAGAACGGCGCCAAGCTGGCAATTGACCTGAAGGGTGTCACATTTCGGACGGGTTCGGTGTTCGGGCGGTTGACATCAGATCGGCTGGCCGCGCTGTCGCAGGCGCAACCCGGTAGTGCGCTTGAGCTGGAATTCGGGTGCGCCTGCACGGCGTCGGCGTTCCTGTTTCGAAACTCGATGATCGTTTTGGACATTGCACCAGCAATAGCCCTGCCGCCCTTGCTTGCGGAAATCCCTCCGCCGACCCGAAAAAAACCGGCAGCGCCGAAAGCTTCTCCCGCGGAACACAAGCTTCTTTCACAGCTGGACCTGCCGCTTCTGACCGGGAAGACGCACGGGATCAGGGATCAGTTGTCGACCCGTCTGGTGCAAGGGGCGGATCGTGAGCTGCTGGACCTGAATTTGGCACCTGTCGGACCGCGCCGTTCTGCCTCGTCCGAGGCCGTGACGCTGTTACCCGGATTGACATCGAACATCCGCGTGACCTCGGTTCTGGATGATCTGCAGGACATTCTGAACTCTGGTTTGCAGCAGATCGATAACAACCCGGTTTGTATCTCAACGGCTGAACTGGGCTTCACGACATGGTCCGGGACGCGCCCGTTTCCAGAGCAGGTGTCCGCCTTGCGCACCGCCCTATACAAAGAGTTCGACCGTCTTGACGCGGAAAGCGCGCTGAAGCTGGCGAAGCTCTATGCCTATAACGGCTTTGGGGCCGAGGCGCTGAAGGTTTTGCAGTTATTGCCCCCCCCACCTGATGAGGCTGGACGTGTTGAAGGGATTGCACGGCTGGTGGATGAGCGGCCAGCACAGGTTTCAAATCCATTCAGGGGCCAGCAACGGTGCAACAGCGACGTCGCACTTTGGGCCGTGCTATCTGAGGGAAAGCTGGCACCTGATGCACATCTTGAAGCCATCGAACACAGCTTTGCAAAGCTGCCAGAGCATCTTCGCCGCCACCTTGGCGCGCGACTTTCGGATATCCTGACAGACGCGCAGGAACTGGAGGCCGCGCGCAGGATCATGCGTTCGGTCGACCGGGTTGAACAGAAGCCGTCCCCGAACGTCTCGCTGGCCCGGGCTGGCGTCGCCGAAGCCGAAGGCGACAGCGCCCTTGAAGAGGCGCTGCTGACCGAGGTCACGACCTCGGCCGGGGCCAAGTCCGAGGCGCCGGTGGCTTTGGCGCGGCTGGTGGAAAAGCGATGGTCCGACCGCAAGACTGTGTCCTCCAAGGAACTTGAACTGGCCGCGTCTTACGCGATCGAGTTCCGGCGATCTGAACTGGGCCCGATGATGAACCGCACCCATGCGATTGCCCTGGGTCTGAGCCAGGATTTCGACAGCGCATTCGATGTGATCCAGTCTTTGCCAGACGGTTCGGACAGCAACAGCGCTTTCAACCGTCACCTGCAATTGCTGGCAGAGCGCTCAGACGACCTTACCTTTTTGCGTCAGGTCACATTGGTGCAGCAGTCGGGTCGGGCGGCGGCGCTATCCACGGATACCGCGATTACACTTGCCGAACGCCTGGCCGTGCTTGGCTTTGCCGATCAGGCCGTTGCGCTGACAAACAGGCCTGAAGATCAGGCCCGGCGGTCAGAGCGTGCCCGTCTGCGCGCCCGTGCGGCGTTGCTGTCGGACCGCCCGCAACAGGCCATGCTTGAGCTGGCCAATGATACCTCGGACGAGGCGCTCGTCCTGCAGGCGCAGGCGTTGGACAAGGTGCAGGACTATGCGGCGGTGGCCGAACTCATGCAGAGCCGCGGGCAACAGGAAGAAGCAAACCGATACCTATGGCTGGCCGGGTTACCGGAGGAAAGGATTGGGCCCTCTGACGGAAAGTACGCAAGCCTCAACCAAACCTCCGAGGCCCTTTTGGCCCCGCCGGTTCGCGTGTCAGGCAAGCCGTTGGCGGATGCGGGAAGCCTGCTGGAGGACAGTCTGGCAACGCGGCAGAGGATCGTCGAAATGCTGAACACGGTCAGGGTGGAGTGAGGTTTCACAGCCAACCGGTCCAGTTGCCCGGATCGTTGCAGGCGGGTCGGGGCGCGGTTCACGGTTCTGGTGGATCAAAAATCAGCGGTGTCAGGTCTGCATACCGCGCGCTTTTGTCCGGCCAACTAAGTATCACTTGACGGATGCGGTCGGCACGATCTTGTCCAAGCACGGGGGCCGCAAACTGCGTATACTTGGCGATGACATCGTCCCGTGACATGGGGGCCTCGGGGCCGCCGCGGGCATGAATATCCCCGGATTTCAGAACAAGGCCACCCGTTGTCGTGATCGTGACGTCTGCCCAGCGCCCTTCGGGAAACCGGGCGCTGTGGTGTTCGCTTTCCGCGACCGTGATGCGGGACATCAGATTGGCGACCGCAGGATCAGACAGGCCAGACCCTGAGATATGTTCAACGCCGATGCGCCCGTAAACGGCCTGAACTGCCACGGCAAATGGCAGGGAATACTGCGCTTGCGAGGTTGTTTCGGGCAGTTCCGCAAAAAGGCAGGCCGCCTGATGAAAGCTGTTGATATGCAAAGTTTCGATCTGCGCGCTAGTTAGGTCATGCGCGATCATGACAGCGCGCACGCCATCAATCGCGGCATGGGCCCAGCGACAGATCGGATAGGGTTTCACGTATTGATGTTCGACCTGCCAAAAGGTTCCCAGATCCTCCCAGTAGGGTGTGACCTCTTCCGCCTCGATGGTGATGGCGGGCGCGCCGGTAAAGCCGCGTTCGGCCAGAACAGCGGCGGACAGCCCCACCATCGCCCCCCAGCCCGACCCGTCATGCAGCATTGTGGGGTTGGCAATCTCGCGCATCATCTGGCTGCGTGGACCGTGATATTCGGCAATTCCCATCGCCTGCCGCATCTGGTCGGCAGATAATCCGCGCAGGCGCGCCGCCATCGCAACCACGCCCAGCGCGTTCCAGGCACCGGATGTGTGGTAATCGCTGACACTGGCGTGCAGCGATAGGCCCGCGCGCCCGGCCACCTCGTACCCGGTAACGACCGCCGCCAAAGCCTCGGGTCCGGTCAGGTTCGGGCAATGTTCGGCCAGTGCGGTCAGCGTTGGCAACACAACCACCCCGATATGGCCCTTGGTGGGGTTGTATCCGTCGTGACCATCCAGATTGTCGGTCTGCGTGGCGGCGGCATAGGCGGCACCCGCTATGCTGACGGTACGGCCATCGAACAGCATCCGTGCGCCATATGCAGGATCCGTGTTGGCATAAAGCAATGCCGCCGTGTCCCGCGCGATCACGCCTGCCTGCATCGGGCCGGATGCGATCAGGATCCCCATCGTGTCGAGCATCATCAGCGCCGCAGCCTCTAGTGCGCTTTCAGGCATGTCCGAGGCCGCGCGGGTCAGCGTGAAATCGGCAACCCTGGAAAATGTATTTGTCTGCGGGTTATGCGTCATGAGAGCTCTCCTGTCGGGCGGGGCCGGTACAGGAAAGTCAGCCACAGGTAAGGGCGGGCTTGTACTCTGTTCCCGACGCCAAATGTCGGGAACAGAGGAAAACGAACGAAGAAAAGACCCTAGTAAGGGGCTTCGACGTCATTCATGGAAACGTAGACCGTTTTCATTTCCGAAAAATGGTTGATCGCCAGCTTCGAATTCTCGCGCCCGACACCCGACATTTTCGATCCCCCAAACGGGGCTTCGACCGGGGCAAGGTTATAGGTATTGATATAACAGGTTCCCGCCTCGAACCCGGCCACAACACGGTGCGCGCGGGTCAGGTCATTGGTGAACACGCCTGCGGCCAGACCAAATTCAGTGTTATTGGCACGGGCCATGACCTCGGATTCCGTGTCGAAATCCAGCACCGACATGACGGGGCCAAAAATTTCCTCGCGCGCGATGGTCATGTCATCGGTCACATCCGCAAAAACGGTTGGCTGCATGTAGAAACCGTCGCCTTCGATCCGGTTGCCGCCGAAGACCAGCCTTGCGCCCTCGGCCCTGGCTTTGTCGACATAGTTCAGCGCGATGTTCAACTGGTTTTCGCTGACCATCGGGCCAAAGCTGACGTCCTCGTCCATCGGATCACCGATTTTGGCGTTGGCCAGACGTTCGGACAGGCGTTTCAGGAAGGCATCCTTGATACCTTTTTGCACAAAGACGCGGGTACCGTTGGAACAGACCTGGCCCGATGAATAGAAGTTGCCAAGGATCGCGCCGGACACCGCGTTTTCGATGTCAGCATCGTCAAAGACGATCATCGGAGATTTGCCGCCCAGTTCCATGGTCACGTGCTTCATACCGTCAGCTGCCGCGGCATAAACCTTGCGGCCTGTCGGCACCGATCCGGTCAGCGAGACCTTGGCCACACGCGGATCGGTGACCAGCGCGGCGCCTACGTCGCCATAGCCCTGAATCACGTTGTAGACACCCTTGGGCGCACCGGCCTCGACAAGAATCTCGGCCACTTTCAACGCCGAAAGAGGCGTGGTTTCCGAAGGCTTGAAGACCATCGTATTGCCGCAGGCCAGCGCCGGGGCACCTTTCCAGCAGGCAATCTGCGTGGGATAATTCCACGCCCCGATGCCGACGCAAACGCCCAGCGCCTGACGGATGGTGTAAACGAAATCGCCACCGCCCAGCGGAATATGCTCGCCGGTCAGAGAGGCGGCCAACCCGCCGAAATATTCCAGCGCATCCGCACCTGATGTGGCATCTGCCACCGTAGTTTCCTGAATCGGTTTGCCGGTGTCATGGGTTTCCATAACCGACAGGTCATAATTGCGGTCGCGCATTATGTCAGCCGCGCGGCGCAGAATGCGGCCGCGTTCTGTTCCGGTCAGTGCGGCCCAGGCTGCCTGAGCGGTTTTCGCGCTGTTCAAAGCCTTTTCCACAATCGCCGGTGTCGCCGAATGCAGGCGGGCTATCACCTCGCCGGTTGCGGGGTAGATCACGTCAATGGCCGTGCCATCGGTATCCTCGACATAGGCGCCGTCGATGAAATGGCTGGCCTTGGGCTGAAACTTCATACCGTGTCCTTTTCGCTCGACCCCGTCCGGACGGGGCATTTGGTCGTTTGGAATCGGCCCTAAAGGTTATTGACTGGCCAGTCAATAAAATCATCCAAGCGGCAAGATAACGCCTGCCATCGCTCACAAACCTTGAAATTTTTGGTTAATGTTCTATATATGTTCCACATAGTCAGAGGACAAACCGATGACCCAGCACATGCGCCACGTGGCACTGAACGGGCCAAACAACGACTACCATCTGCTTCCGGTAACAGACCGGCAGATGCGATATGCGCGCGCCATTGCCGAGAAATCAGCGCTTGAGATTCCGGTCGAGGCGCAGCGCGACAGGCAGTTGTTGTCCGACTGGATTTCAGCCCACAAACCGCGCGGCACCTCGCAATTCGACGATTACCCGACGGGCAAGCAGGTGGCATTCGCCGAACGGATCTCACGCAGCAAGCGCCGCCCGATCCCGTCCGAGTGTTTTCGGGACAAGAAAATGATGTCCCGCTGGATTGATCACAATAGATAACCCTTACTTAGGGTCTTCTGGCGCATGATTGCGGGTATAAAGCGCAACCGCAGCCGCAACAAACATACCCAGCAGAATGTAACCGGTCACAGCCTCGGACACGGCAAGCCCGCGACACAGGCCGGTCGGGAACATGTCGCCATACCCGACCGTGGTGAAGGTGACATATGAAAAATACAGGACATCCCCCGGACCCTGCGCCCCGACGACACAGTTGTCATTGTACCCAAATGCCCCGTAGACGGCGGCGAACAGGAACGGGACGACCTGGATGAATGACACGCCCATCAGGAACAAAAGCCGTCGCGGCGATTTCACCTGTGTCATGTAGTACCAGGATTGCGACACCAGCCAGATCAGCAGGCCAACCGACGCGATTGTTCCGATCATGTCACCTGCAGCGGTTTCGTTCAGACGCGACAGCCCGAACCAGGCAAGAAAACTTGTCAGAACCAGCCCCAATGCCGCAATCAGGGTCGATTTCCATTCTTCCAAAGTTGTGGGTTTGCGATGCATGAACGCTCTCTCAACCTAGTCTGAGGGTGATCATCCGACCTAAAGCAAGGGCCTGCAACCCGCTTTCAGTCCTGACGCAAATGCGGCTCGCCCCGCTTGCGCGCAAGCACTATCTGTTTTTGCCGTTCACGAAAGCGCATCTTGTCGGCCTCGGAGGTTTCGTCGATGCATTGGTGACAGGACACGCCATGTTCATATTCGGGGCGTTTCATATCCTCGGGCAGGATCGGGCGACGGCAGCCATGGCACAGCTTGTGCGGTCCTTCAACAAGGCCGTGCCCTACCGAGACACGATTGTCGAACACAAAACATTCACCCTGCCACGAGCTGTCTTCGGATGGCATCTCTTCAAGATAGCGCAGGATGCCACCTTTGAGGTGATAGACATTATCGACCCCCTGCCCCAGCAGATAATTGGTGGACTTCTCGCACCGGATACCGCCGGTGCAGAACATGGCAACGCGCTTGTTGTGAAAGCGGTCTTTGTTCGCCTCCCACCAGGCAGGAAATTCGCGGAAGCTGGCTGTTTCAGGGTCTATTGCGCCTTCAAACGTGCCGATCGCCACTTCGTAGTCATTGCGGGTATCGATCACCACGACATCGTCCGAACGGATCAGATCATTCCAGTCCTGCGGATCGACATAGTTGCCGACACGGGCGCGCGGATCGACATCCGGCTGACCCATGGTCACGATCTCTTTCTTCAGGCGCACCTTTATCCTGCCGAAAGGCGGATGGTCCGAGGTCGCCTCTTTCCACTCCAGATCCGAGCAACCGGGCAAGGCCCGGATATGTGCCAATACCGCATCGATCCCGGCGCGTGGACCTGCGATGGTGCCGTTGATACCTTCCTGCGCCAGCAACAGCGTTCCCGTGACGGACTGCGCGCGGCACAGGTCAAGCAACGGTTCGCGCAGTGTGACGGGGTCTGGGAATCGGGTAAAGTGATAGAGGGCAGCGATCGTGTACATATGCGCGATCTACCCCCGCAAACCCGGAGTCGCAAGGGATTGCATTGACGCCCCGGCCCCTGCCCCCTACCGATAAGGCAGTTATACGGAGGCCGCCATGACCCATGCCCTGCTTGTCATCGATGTCCAGAACGATTTCTGCCCGGGCGGTGCCTTGGCAGTGGCCGGAGGAGACGAAATCGTCGCGTCTATCAATACCATGATGGAGGAGTTCGACGCCGTGATCCTGACGCAGGACTGGCATCCGGCGGGGCATTCTTCCTTTGCCGGCTCGCACAAAGGCAAAAACCCGTTCGAGCTGATCGACATGCCTTATGGCCCGCAGGTGCTGTGGCCGGACCATTGCGTTCAGGGCTCAAACGGTGCTGCGTTTCACCCTGAACTGCGCACCGATGGCGATTTGATCCTGCGCAAGGGGTTTCGCAGTGGCATCGACAGTTATTCCGCGTTCTTCGAAAATGACCATCAGACGCCAACAGGCCTGAAAGGCTATCTTGAGACCCGAGGCATCACCCGTTTGACACTGGTTGGATTGGCGACCGATTTCTGCGTTCACTATTCGGCTGTAGACGCTGCCCGGTTGGGCTTTGATGTCACAGTCCGGATGGATGCCTGCCGCGCGATTGACATGGACGGATCGCTGGCTGCCGCCGAGCAGGCCATGCGCGACGCCGGTGTTACGCTGGCCTAAGGTGTTGCCCCGGCAGCTGCCAGCAGCTTGATCGTCACAAACAGAACAACGGCCAGCCCAAACGCCAGCCCGATACGCGCAGAAATTGAACGCCGACGGTCCGAAACAGGCTGCTGTGGCTGTGGCGGCGGTTTTCGCACCTGACGCGTACGCACAATCCCGGCCATGGGCTGCGCCATCCGAATGTAATGCAGAAAATCCCACAGGTTGAATTCGCCGCAATACTCCCCCTGAACGCCGCGCGATTTTATGTTCTCAAACAGAGAACGCAGAATCCTGACCCGGTCCACCTGATCTTCGGCCGGAAACACACCGGGCACGATGCCGCTGTTCCGCGACTCGAGGCTGAACCCGGCATCCAGGAAAATCTTGCGGATTTTCGGCGATGTTCCCCGTAGCGCATCTGCCGTTCTGATGTCACGAAACACCGCACACACCTGGCGTTCCACATCAGAGTCTGACCCCAGCTTCTCCGGGTCAATTTCGTTCAGTGCTACATTAACAATATCAAAATCGTACTCGAGACCCATTCACAAACTCAGTTTCGTCTTTCCATCCCCTTCTCTCACTAACCGGCGAAAACAATGCACAATATGCCCGTATTATGACGTCATGCTGGCATTGTCACCAAATCAGCGACTCTTGCCATTCCCGTTGTCGATTGATCTAACTACGGAAATCGCAGGAGTTCCCCATGGTCGACATCGCGACCCGCGTCTACAATCATAAATGGAAGATTGACCCGATTGTCCGGTCTTTAATCGACACAGACTTCTACAAACTGCTGATGTGCCAGTCAGTGTTTCGAAACAAGCCCCAAACAAATGTGGTGTTTTCCCTGATCAACCGGTCGAATCACGTGCCTTTGGCCCGTTTGATCGATGAAGGCGAGCTGCGGGAACAGCTGGATCATATCCGTTCGCTTAGTCTCAGCCGGGGGGAAAGCACCTGGCTGCGGGGCAACATGTTCTATGGAAAACGCCAGATGTTCCGTTCCGATTTCATGGAATGGTTCGAGAATATGCGCCTGCCGCCCTACCACCTTGAACGCAAAGGCGATCAGTATGAACTGACCTTCGAAGGCAAATGGCACGAGGTCATGTTGTGGGAAATTCCGGCGCTGGCGGTGCTGATGGAACTGCGCTCGCGCGCGGTGTTGAACGACATGCGCCGGTTTGCGCTACAGGTGCTATATGCCCGCGCGATGACCCGCGTATGGGAAAAGATCGAAAAGCTGAGCACGATCAACGGTCTGGGGATTGCCGATTTCGGCACGCGGCGACGGCATTCCTTCCTGTGGCAGGATTGGTGCGTGCAGGCGATGATCGAAGGGCTTGGCCCCGCGTTTACCGGAACCTCAAACTGCCTGATCGCGATGCGGCGTGAGGTTGAGGCCATCGGCACCAACGCGCATGAGCTGCCGATGGTCTATTCCGCGCTGGCCGACACCGATGCCGAACTGGCGCAGGCCCCTTATGACGTTCTCAGCGATTGGCATGACGAACATGACGGCAATCTGCGCATCATTTTGCCCGATACCTACGGCACCAAGGGCTTTCTGGACAACGCACCCGACTGGCTGGCGGGCTGGACCGGTATTCGCATCGACAGCGGTGATCCGGCCACCGCCGCCGAGGTGGCCATCGACTGGTGGAAAGCGCGCGGTGAAGACCCGACCCAGAAACGGATCATTTTCTCGGACGGGTTGGATGTGGACAAAATCCAGGAATTGCATGCGCAGTTTGCTGACCGCACCAAAGTATCCTTTGGCTGGGGTACCTTGCTGACCAACGATTTCCGCGGTCTGGTTCCAAATGACTCGCTGGCACCGTTCTCATTGGTCTGCAAAGCCGTATCCGCCAATGGACGCCCGACGGTAAAGCTGTCGGACAACCCGGAAAAGGCGATGGGCCCGAAGGACCAGATCGAACGCTATAAGCGGGTGTTTGGCGTTGGCGCTCAGGAGGCGATCGAGGTGATTGTCTAAGCCAAGGCACAATATCAAACACTTAACCTCAATTCATATGAAGCCGGGACTAAACAACTACAGACTGGCGTCGGCGGGATCGGCGATATGGTTTTCGAGGTATTGCAGCACGATGTTTTCGGTGATGGCGCCGTTGGTGGTTGAGAAATACCCCGTGCCCCAGAACCGGCGTCCATAGTAGCGGCTGCGTAGCGCGGGAATTTCCCGTTGCACCTTGTGAGACGAACGGCCCTTCATCTTGCGCACCAGACCCGAGATGGCAATCTTCGGCGGCACCGACCCGAACAAATGCACGGGATCGCTCGACAACACCCCGCGCAAGATGTCGACCTCGTTCTCGTGGCAGACCTGACGGACGATGGCGCGCACCCGCAGGCGCACCGCACCGGTCAGCACCTTATAGCGATACTTGGTCGACCAGACGATATGGTGCGGTGATAGAAAACGCAGTGCTTGCCAACATCATAACACGATTCTCCGCATTGAAGCGGGCCCGACCGGAAGTCGAAGGGTTTGCATCAAAGCGTGGATACTGAAACTTGTGGTGCCGCTGAAGGGACTCGAACCCCCGACCCCATCATTACGAATGACGTGCTCTACCAGCTGAGCTACAGCGGCGCCTTGAGTCATCCGAAACTGGTCTCTTCCGGATGAGATGGCTCATTTAAACTGTCAGCCTGAAGCCTGCAAGACCAGTTGTGTCCGTTCGGGCCTTTCCTCTCTTTTCACAAGATGTTGTCGTCGAGGTATTGGGCCAATGATAAATCTAATGGGGCGAGCCTCCAGTTTGTGAAATTTTTGTAACTACGCAAAAGGCGTTTTGACTTCATACCTATAATTCTATATTTCATGAAATATGACAGAAAAGATAACCAACCAGCTGGCCATCCTTGGCCACCCACAACGTATCACCGTTTTTCGCATGTTGATGCGAAGGTACCCCGACACTGTTCCGGCGGGCGAAATGGCGTCGGAATTGGGGATCAAACCCAGCACCTTATCGAACTATCTCAACGCGTTGCAGCGGTCTGGGCTGGTCAAGCAGGAACGCTCCGGGACGTCACTGCTCTATTCGATTGAGATGAAGAACGTGCAGCACATGTTCGATTTCCTGCTCGTGGATTGCTGTCGCGGCCGACCCGATCTTTGCGTGCCCTTGGCGAAAGGACGCGAGCCCATGGCCGACCGAAAGTTCAATGTGTTGTTCATTTGCGTGGGTAATTCTGCCCGGTCGATCTTTGCCGAATCCCTTTTGCGGGATATCGGCGGGGATCGGTTCAATGTGTATTCGGCCGGCATACGACCGTTTTCCGAACTCAACCCGTTTGCAATTCGGGTTCTGCAAGACAAGGGGCACGATACTTCGGCGCTCCGCTCAAAGAATATATCCGAGTTCTCGGGGTCGGGCGCGCCTGAAATGGATTTCGTTTTTACGGTCTGCAATCAGGCTGCAAACGAAGAATGTCCCGCCTGGGAAGGCCAGCCGATCAGCGGTCACTGGGGCATGGCGGATCCAGTCAAGACAGAAGGCTCCGATGCCGAGAAAAGCCTGGCCTTTCAAAACGCGTACGGCGCGCTGAAGCGTCGGATTCAAGCCTTTACATCGCTGCCGGTTGAAAGCCTGGACCGGATCGCACTGCAATCCGCCGTTGATGAAATCGCGCGATCGCCACTTGAGGATGCACCATGACGACTTACGCTTTGAACGGCCTTGGCCGAATGGGGAAACTGGCCCTGAAGCCACTCTTGGAACAGGGGGCAAAGATTGCCTGGATCAACGATGCCGTCGGCGACCCCCAGATGCACGCGCATCTGTTGGAGTTCGACACCGTGCATGGGCGATGGGATGCAGAATTCAGCTTTGATGCCGACAGCCTCACTGTGAATGGAACCCACCTGCCGTTCATCGGCACGAAAGACCAGAACACCCTACCGCTGGACGGCGTCGACGTCGTGATCGACTGTACGGGCGTGTTCAAGACCGAGGCCAAGCTGGCCCCGTATTTTGATGCCGGGGTGAAGAAGGTCGTCGTCTCGGCCCCGGTCAAAGACGGCCCGACGGCCAATATCGTTGTCGGTGTGAATGACGGCACATACGACCCCGCGACCCATAAAATTGTGACAGCGGCCTCTTGCACAACGAATTGCCTGGCGCCGGTGGTCAAGGTGATCCACGAGAATCTGGGAATCCGCCACGGGTCGATGACCACGATCCATGACGTGACCAACACGCAAACGATTGTTGATCGGCCCGCAAAAGACTTACGGCGCGCACGGTCGGCCCTCAACTCACTGATCCCGACGACCACCGGTTCGGCCACCGCCATCACGCTGATCTATCCCGAACTCAAGGGGCGTCTGAATGGTCACGCCGTCAGGGTGCCGCTTTTAAACGCCTCGCTGACCGATTGCGTATTCGAAGTTGAGCGGGCCACCACGGTTGACGAGGTCAACGCCCTCTTCAAAGCAGCGGCTGAGGCTGATCTGAAGGGTATTCTGGGTTATGAGACCCGCCCACTGGTATCCACCGATTACACCAATGACAAACGCTCCTCGATTGTCGATGCGCCCTCGACCATGGTGATAAACGGGACACAGGTGAAAATCTATGCGTGGTACGACAATGAGATGGGCTATGCGCACCGCTTGGTGGATGTGGCGCTGATGGTTGGGTCCTCGCTGTGACCCAGCGGCCCGAAGGACTGTCGGCTTATGTCGCGGTCACGGCGGCTTATTGGGCCTTCATGCTGACTGACGGGGCGCTCAGGATGCTGGTGTTGCTGCACTTTCACACCATGGGATTCTCACCTGTTCAGCTGGCCTATCTGTTTGTGCTTTACGAGATTGCTGGGATCGTCACCAACCTGGCCGCAGGCTGGATTGCCGCCCGGTTCGGGTTGACGTCCACCCTTTATGCAGGATTGGGGCTGCAGGTGGTGGCGTTGCTTGCCATGACGCAGCTTGATCCGCACTGGACCGTTACCGCCTCGGTCAGCTTTGTGATGATGGTGCAGGGGGCAAGCGGAGTGGCCAAGGATCTGGCCAAGATGTCGTCGAAATCATCAGTCAAATTACTGGCCCCGGCCGAGGGCGGAGGGCTGTTTCGGTGGGTCGCGGTGCTGACCGGATCAAAAAACGCCGTCAAAGGGCTGGGTTTCCTGTTGGGCGCGGCCATGCTGGCCACGTTGGGATTCATGACGGCAATTCTGGCCATGGCGGCGGTTCTGGCACTGATCCTGTTCGCAGTTATTCTGTTCATGCCAGCGGGCCTGCCGAAGGGGCGAAAAGGGGCGAAATTCTCGGAAATATTATCAAAATCCGCCAATGTGAACTGGCTATCCGCAGCGCGCGTCTTTCTGTTCGGCGCCCGCGATGTCTGGTTCGTGGTCGGCATCCCGATCTATTTCTACGCCGTCCTGTCGGATGGCAACGACGACAGCAACCGTGCCGCGTTCTTCATGATCGGAACATTCATGGCGCTGTGGGTCATCCTCTATGGCGCAGTGCAGGCCTACGCGCCAAAAATCCTTCGTGCGGCGGATCGAACCGAAGGTGATTTGATCCGCGCGGCACGTAATTGGGCGATTGTCCTTTTCTGCGTTCCTGCGGCTCTAACAATGGCCATATCGCTGTCACATGGGCCTGAAACCTGGTTGACCATAACGCTTGTGGTTGGGCTGCTGATCTTCGGAACAATATTTGCGGTGAATTCATCGCTGCATTCCTATCTGATCCTGGCTTTCACCCGGTCCGAACGTGTGACAATGGACGTCGGATTTTATTACATGGCAAATGCAACAGGCCGGCTGATCGGCACGGTTCTGTCCGGCCTGACTTATCAGATCGGAGGGTTGCCAATGGTCCTCGGCACCGCGACCGTGATGGTTGCCCTTGCTGCGCTGACTTCAGTCAAACTGACAGACCAAACCTCCGACGCACTGACGTAACCGTTTCTAAACGATACCTCATTGACTGAATCGCCCTCGCCATGATTGGTAGCGATCTGATCGGCGGGGCTGCGCAAGGTTATAGAAAATCGAATGGCGCGCATTTTACATGTTTCGGCATTTGCCCTCGCAAAGCTCAGTAAACCATGACGGCACCGCTGGCCGCGGAAACCCGGTATCCGATATATTATCCTGTATTTTTGGTGACCCCGGCAGGATTCGAACCTGCAACCTGCCCCTTAGGAGGGGGCTGCTCTATCCAGTTGAGCCACGGGGCCGTGCCGGGCTCTCTGTAACCGGGATTTTCCGGGTTGTCATCGCCTTTGCACAATTGTTGTACACACCGACCTGTTCACGCTACCATCGGACAAAACAACAACGCAGGTGCCTCCCGTGAACAGTGAAACCAAACGCCCGCTTACCCTTCGTGATGTGTCGGAGGCTTCCGGAGTATCCGAGATGACGGTAAGCCGGGTTCTGCGTAACCGGGGGGATGTGTCTGACGCCACCCGCACCCGCGTTCTGGCCGCCGCCAAGGAGCTTGGCTATGTCCCCAACAAGATCGCGGGCGCATTGGCGTCCAGCCGGGTTAATCTGATCGCGGTGATCATCCCTTCGCTTTCGAATATGGTCTTCCCCGAGGTGATGACAGGCATCAATCAGGTGTTGGAAGACACCGAATTGCAACCGGTGGTCGGGGTAACCGATTATCTGCCCGAAAAAGAGGAGAAAGTGCTGTACGAGATGCTCTCGTGGCGGCCCTCCGGTGTGATCATTGCGGGGCTTGAACATACCGAGGCCGCGCGCGCCATGCTGGATTCGGCAGGTATTCCGGTGGTCGAGATCATGGACACGGATGGCAAGCCGGTGGATGCGATGGTGGGGATCTCACACCGCCGCGCGGGGCGCGAAATGGCACAGGCAATCCTGAAGGCCGGGTATCAGCATATCGGTTTCATGGGCACCAAGATGCCGCTGGATCACCGCGCACGGAAGCGGTTCGAGGGCTTTACCGAAGTGCTGGGCAAGCACGGGATCGAGATCGAGGATCGCGAGTTCTATTCCGGTGGATCGGCCCTGGCCAAAGGGCGCGAGATGACCCAGGCCATGCTGGAACGCTCACCCGAGCTGGATTTCCTGTATTACTCGAACGATATGATCGGGGCCGGTGGCCTGCTGTACCTGCTGGAACAGGGTATCGATATTCCGGGACAGATCGGCCTGGCCGGGTTCAACAATGTCGAGCTTTTGCAGGGCTTGCCCCGAAAACTCGCGACGATGGACGCCTGTCGTCTGGAAATCGGCCGTCAAGCCGCCCAGATCATCGCCGAACGTCTGGAAAATCCTGATACCGAGATCGAGACACGCGTTACTCTGACCCCCACGATCAGTTATGGTGACACGCTGAAACGGCGATGAACACATCCCTGAAAAGGCTCGACAACCGGACGGCCCGGGCGATCTTCATGGACCGGCACGTATTGGGTGAACAACCCTCAGGCTCGGCCAAAGGTTCCGCGCTTCTGGATCTGATCCACCGGCTTGGATTTGTTCAGCTTGATAGCATCAACACCGTTGCCCGTGCCCATGACATGATCCTGTTCTCGCGCAGGCCCGCCTATCGCAGCGCCAATCTTAAAAGGCTCTATGAAAGGGATAATGCGCTTTTCGAACATTGGACGCACGATGCGGCGGTGATTCCGATGAAGTTCTATCAGCATTGGCATCTGCGCTTTCAGCGGGATGCTGATATGTTGAAGGCGCGGTGGAAGAACTGGCGGCGGGATGGGTTCGAACAGCAGTTTGACACAGTCCTGCAACACATCCGCGACCATGGTGCGGTGTCGTCCTCGGATGTTGGCAAGGATGAAAAGAAGGGCTCGGGCGGATGGTGGGACTGGCACCCATCGAAAACCGCGCTGGAATATCTGTGGCGCTCGGGTGCCCTAACCGTCGTCGGTCGGGATGGGTTCCAGAAACGCTATGATCTGACAGAGCGCGTGATTGAAACACATCTCTGTCCCGGCAGCACGCCCTGTGATGCCGAAGCGACCGTGGATTGGCTGTGCAACGCCGCATTGGACCGGCTTGGATTTGCAACATCCGGAGAGTTGGCGGCTTTCTGGGACACCGTCAGCGCGGCTGAGGCAAAAGACTGGTGCGCGGCGTCGCTGGAAAGTGGCGATATTGAAGAAATCGAGGTCACCTGTGCCGATGGGTGCCTGCGCAAGACATACGCCCGCCCAAACCTGATGACCGAAGTACCGCAACCACCAGGCCGCATTCGCGTGCTCAGCCCGTTTGACCCCATGCTGCGCGACCGCCGCCGGGCCGAGCGGCTGTTCGGCTTTCGCTACCGCATCGAGGTTTTCGTCCCCGAGGCCAAACGAACCTATGGATACTACGTTTTTCCGCTGCTCGAGGGCGACCGTATGATTGGCCGTATCGATATGAAAGCCCACCGCGATCGTGACCTGCTGCACGTCAAAGCGCTCTGGCCCGAGCGCGGTGTGCGCTGGTCAGATGCCCGTACCCGACGCCTGAACGCCGAGCTGGACCGGGTGCGGAGACTGGCCGGTGTTGAAAATGTGACTTTCGCCAAGGACTGGCTGAAAGACCCTAAATAGGGTCTATTCTGCGTCGGACAGGGACAATTTGATCGGTTCCAGCCCATCAATCTCACCTGTCAGAACATCCCCTGCAACGACTGGACCAACGCCAGCCGGCGTACCGGTCAGGATTAGGTCACCGGGGCGCAGGTGGTAAAAGCCGGACAGGTGCATGACAATCTCGTCGATCTTCCAGATCAGCTCCTCCAGGGTCGCGTTCTGGCGCAACTCTCCGTTTACGCTTAGCCGAATGCGCTTGTCATCCTCCGGGGTCCAGTCGGCAGCTGGTGTCAACGGCGCAAAGACCGCTCCGTTTTCGACGTCCTTTCCCAGATCCCAGGGCCGCTGCTTGTTGCGCTCGCGGATTTGCAGATCACGGCGCGTCATATCCAGGGCGCAGCCATAGGCATAAACGGCTTCCCACGCCTGCGCACTGGTGGCGCGAAACACGGGCTTTCCAATGGCCAATGCCAATTCCATCTCATGATGGTAATTCTGGGTCCCGGCAGGATAAGGAACCGTCCCACCTGAGAGTACGGCGTTCGGGGCGGATTTGGTGAAGTAGAAAGGTGCCTCGCGATCCACCTCATTCCCCATTTCTGCGGCATGGGCGGCATAATTTCGACCGACGCAGAAGATCCGTCCAATGGGATATCCGGCCGCTGCGCCGACAACGGGGATGGTGATCGGGTCCGGAAGCGAAAACAGGCTGTTTGGCATGATAATCCCTGAAGGTTGCGTAGCTGCCATATTACGTCTGCCAGACCCGCCAGCAAGACCGGAAAACACGCTGTATTTCGCCAATCTCGAAGTGGTGTTTCAGCGTGAAACGGCTCAATTCTGACCTGATTGACTGACGCCGTGTCAAAAATCGGTTTCATCAGTTTCTATGGTCTCACCAGTACACAAACAGGTCGAAACAACTCTTGGCTCAGTCAAAAGCCGGGCTAAATCCTCAGGTGGTCAGGACCGCTCCAATTTCGGTGCGGTGTCATAATTCAGAACAGCAGCTTTGGTAAAGCATTCCACCAAAGTGACGTCGGCAAACCATAGGCTGACCCATTTACCGGTCGGCTAAGCCTAAATCAGTTTCGGAGAGTATAGGTGCAAGGCCCCTCCCCCAAGGGCCGAAAGACCCTGTTCAGAGCCACATCACAGGCTTTTCATATACTCCGAAGCACAGGCCGGACCGTCAGGTTTGACGTAACCGGTCTTGGGCCAGGCACCAACGACCAGTCCGGGTCTGGCCGCCCCGTCGGAGACTCCCCCTACAGTTTCCGGCGGGGTCACTGCCGAAGACATCTCATGCAGTGCCAATGATCAGGATTCGAGGTCCTTCAACTCGTTCAGCAGATCAAGCAGTAACTCATGCTTGTCCGGTCCAAGCTGAGATCGAATACGTTCCGCCTGGGCCGTGCTTGCAGCCAGATTGGCACGAATGATCTGAACCCCTTGTGCGCTGATCTCAACAACCTGACGTCGTCGGTCTGCCGGATGGCTGCGCCGCGTGATCAGTCCGCGGGTCTCCAGCTTTTGCAGAATGCGCGTCAGACTTGGCAGCAACAGGCAGGCGCGATCGGCGATATGGGTCGGCTCTTGCGGGCCTTCTTCATTCAACACCCGCAACACCCGCCACTGCTGTTCCGTGACACCAGCGTCAGCCAGCATTGCTCGAATGGGTCCCATAACCTTTTCCCGCGCCCGCAAAAGCGCAATGGGCAAAGATCGCGACGTCAGAGGGAGATCGTCGGTCATAAGAAAATTATCACCGAAATCCGGGATATAAGCAAGCAACCCGGCACGCTGCAGCAGCACCCCCACCCGAATTTGCACCGTCATGCGGGCCGATTTCAGGCTGGACAATTAGGAACGACCGTTGATGATGCGACCGAGGTCCATTTCATGTCCTTCTCACCTGCTCCGGCTCAAATATGAGGTTTCAGCATGTCAGCCCCAAAGAATATGTTCAAACAGGCTCTAATAAAGGGCGAACAGCAGATTGGTTGCTGGATGAGCTTTGCTGAATCCGTCACCGCCGAGATCATGGGAACCGCGGGTTTCGATTGGCTGGTGATTGATGGAGAACACGCCCCAAATGATATCCGCTCGATCCGGGATCAACTGACAGCTTTGGCCAGCAGCGCATCTCATCCCGTTGTGCGGGTCCCTGTTGGAGAGACCTGGCTGATCAAGATGGTTCTGGATGCTGGTGCCCAGACAGTACTGGTTCCGATTGTCGAAAGCGCCGCGCAAGCGCAGGATCTGGTCCGTGCCTGCCGTTATCCACCGGACGGGGTGCGGGGTGTTGGTGCAGCCGCATCGCGTGCCACGATGTATGGGTCGACAAGCGACTATATCCAGACCGCAGATCAGGAAATCTGCTTGTTGTTGCAGGTGGAAACCCGCGCAGGAGTGGCCGCGTTGGATGACATTCTTCAAGTCGAAGGTGTGGATGGCGTTTTCATTGGCCCCGCTGATCTGTCAACCGACATGGGGTACAAGGGCAACAGCGCCGCACCCGAGGTGCGTGCGGTCATCGCGGACGCCCTGGCCCGGATCAAGGCCGCAGGCAAAGCGCCGGGCATCCTTGCCACCAATGACGAAGCGCGTCAGGCCTATCTGGACATGGGCGCCCAATTTCTGGCGGTCGGTATTGATGTGATGCTGCTGGCACAGGCGGCACGCGCGCTGGCCGCGCAATGGAAACCTTCCTAGACACTCAAGTGCGCATGGCCGCAGCGGCCTGCGCATAGCCGCCCGAGGCTCCATCAACAAAATGCACATGGTCATCCCGGGTGGCCGAGGGGACGATACATGTCATCATCGCCTCGTCCTGTGCGTGCAAACCGTATCTGATTTTCCCACGGCGACGCGCCTCTTCAAGCAGGTGTTCGATTTGGCGCAATGTGTCCGGATCGCAGTCGAGCGTCATTTTCAGCCCGTCATCAAACTTTCGGTAATCGGCATTGCTACTGACCATATGTCTGTAATGGTCCGGCTCAAAGCGTCCCATCCGCAGGCCAGTTTTGAATAATACCGCGATCAACAGGTTTTGAACCAGCAGGACGAGCTTGTGCAAAATCACATGACGTCCGTTGCGCGACACATGTGCGTCGATGTCAAGCCCGGGCGGAGGCCATGTCATGGGCGGACCCTTTTCCGACACCGGATGGCCTGCACGCTCAAGCGCTTCCGACGCAGACAAGACGGATTGCGCAAGATCGGCAAAGTCCCGTTCGGTTGCTGACGGTGTGGGCTGTACGACCAGTGAAACAATCTGACCGTGACGGGCCGGGCTGTTGGACCACCTGCAAGAAAGGCCTGTCAGATCCGGCTGCGCACCTGGCCCTGCGGGTGTTACCATATTTTGCCCGGCTTTCATCCCGGCCTCGGCCCAGGCCAGACCACCGCCGGAAAACATGGCGTAGTCCACTCCGGTAGAGGGTGCATAGCGAGCAACGCGCAGATCCTTACCCGCTTTGCGAATATCAGCCACTGACACCAGCGCCGCCCGTAGTGGCATGGAGAACTCTTCATCTGCCCAGCGCCGCAAATCAGCCAGCGTAGTCCGCGCGGTTTCAGCTTTTCCAGGCGGGACAGCAAACCCCGCCCCATCGCCGCCAAAAACATACGGAAACAACGCGCCGTCCATTGCATTGATCATGGCCGAAATGACCGCAGCGCCCACAGTGTTAACGGTCTTGTACCGGCCCCGCGCAATTTCGCCCGTTGAATCGACAATGTCGGCAACACCCAGAACCCAATCATCGGGCAGTTTTGAAAACTGCGCAGGGTCTGACAGACGGGTAAAATCGCGCTGCAAGGGAAGGTTTTCGTAAAATGCAGACTGGAGGTCTTTCATGCTCCCCCTCGGAATCAATGTTTTGACAAAGATAGCCGGAAGGCGAGCCATGTCCTGACTTTGAAACATAATACACAGGCTTGTGCGTTGCATCACGGCGTGCCAAGCATTTTCCTCGGACGAGCAGGAAAGGGCTGAAGATGCAGGCAGGTTTGGTGGTTTTATGCCTGGGCTATGTGCTCAGCCAATTTTTCCGCGCTTTCCTTGCGGTTCTCAGCCTGGATCTGGAGCGTGACATCAGTGCCATGCCCGAAGATTTGGCCTTTGCTTCCGGTCTTTGGTTTATCGTATTCGCCGTCATGCAGATCCCGGTCGGTTGGGCGCTGGACAGGATTGGCCCACGCCTCACGTCCGCCGCGCTGCTTCTGGTGGGCGGGGCAGGTGGAGCGGCGGTTTTTGCAGCCGCAACAACGCCCCTGCACATCAGCATAGCCATGGGCCTGATCGGTGTCGGGTGCTCTCCGGTCCTAATGGCCTCCTACTATATCTTTGCGCGTGAATACCCCCCGGCGCGGTTTGCCACATTGGCCGCCGTGATGTTGGGCGCAGGGTCCGTTGGAAATCTGGTGGCTTCTTATCCAACCGCACTTGCCGTGGAATGGATGGGGTGGCGCGCAACGATGGTCGGGCTGGCCACAGTGTCCGCCGCAATCGCATTGGGCCTGTGGCTGACAGTTCACGACCCGGCGAAGGTCGAAACAGAACACAAGGGATCCCTGCTGGATCTGCTGAAGGAGCCTGCCCTGTGGCTGATCCTGCCCCTGATGCTGGTTGCCTACGCCCCCTCTGCTGCGCTGCGAGGGCTTTGGGCCGGGCCTTACCTGAACGACGTCTTTGGCTTAAGTGCCACTCAGATCGGCACTGCAACGCTGATCATGGGTGCGGCTATGATTGCGGGCACTTTTGTTTACGGACCGCTGGACCGCGTTTTTGGTACCCGGAAATGGGTGGTTTTCGCTGGCAACGCACTGGGCGCAGCTGCGTTGGGCTTGCTCTGCTTGTTGATCGAGGATGCAACATGGCTGTCTGTCCTGCTGATGGCCGTAATCGGCTTTACCGGTGCCAGCTTTCCGGTCATCATGGCCCATGGCCGGGCCTTCGTGCCTCCGCATCTGGTGGGGCGTGGTGTGACATTGCTGAATCTTTTCGGCATCGGCGGCGTTGGCATTGCTCAATTCGTCACCGGACGTATTCACGCAGCCACCGTGCAAGACGGATCAACGGCACCCTACACCGCAATATTCGGGTTTTTTGCGGTCACCCTTGCCATTGGTTGCGTGATCTATCTATTCAGCCGGGATAGTGTGGATTGACGCTACCATCAGGAGAGCCTGTTGAAAGACCCCATTGTCATAGCCCCAAATCTAAAACGCAGACTTTCGGGCGTAACAGCGACCATCGCACGGCTGGTTCCGCTGCAGGCGCAATGGATCGACATCGCCGCCACTGGACCGGGTCTGCCCGCCGACACGCCGCACATCCCGCTGGGTCGACTGCCTTTCCTGTCGCGTCGTAAAAGGCGGGTCTGGCACGCACGCCGCAACACCGAGATGTTGCTGGGGCTCATCCTGCGCGATGTGTTCCGGTTAAAGCTCAAAATGCTGTTCACAAGCGCGTCCCAAAGGCCGCACACAGGCTATACCAAATGGCTGATCGGAAAGATGGATGCGGTCGTTGCAACCTCGCGCAAAACCGCAGGGTATCTTGAGCGAGACTCGCAGGTGGTGATGCATGGCATCAACCTAGAAGACTTCGTTCCGCCTTCAGACAAGGTCACCGTCCGTGCTCGGCTGGGGCTGCCGGATGGGGTACTGTTAGGGTGTTACGGCCGTATTCGACACCAAAAAGGCACGGATGCCTTTGTCGACGCCATGATTGACGTGTGCGGGCGGTTCGACACAGTGTCAGGCATCGTCATGGGCCGGGCAACCGAGAAACACACCGCATTTCTGGCCGAACTGAAGGATAAGGTCGCAAAGGCTGGCTTGTCGGATCGCATCCTTTTCAAGCCCGAGGTGACCGTAGATCAGATTGCTGAATGGTATCAGGTTCTGGACCTGTTTGTTGCGCCACAAAGGTGGGAGGGATTTGGTTTGACCCCACTCGAAGCAATGGCCTGCGGTGTTCCGGTTGTAGCCACAGATGTCGGTGCGTTCTCCGAGATCATTACTGATCCATCCTCTGGCAAGGTGGTGGCCCCCGATGATGTTCCCGCCTTGGTCGAGGCGATTGCCCAGATGCTGAAATGCAATGATTCCCTGTCACAAGCGGGTCAGGCATCCCGCACCCATGTCGAGCAGAATTTTGACATTCAGGGCGAAGCAAAGACGCTGGTTGCGCTATATGAACGACTTTTGAACGATTGAACCGCTTGAATTCAGCATCAGTCGTTGAAAACCCCGCTGATAGCCCTTTTTTCTTCGCCGCAACGCGGCTATGAACGCGCGTCCTTAACTTTGGAGACATGAAATGGGCTATCGCGTCGTAGTCGTCGGCGCCACGGGCAACGTGGGCCGCGAAATGCTGAACATTCTGGCTGAACGCCAGTTCCCGGTTGATGAACTTGCCGCCCTGGCAAGCCGTCGCTCGCTGGGTACCGAAGTAAGCTTTGGCGACAAGACCCTTACGACCAAAGATCTGGACACGTTCGATTTCACCGGCTGGGACATGGCGTTGTTTGCCGTGGGTTCCGAGGCGACCAAAGTCTACGCCCCCAAGGCAGCTGCGGCAGGTTGTGTGGTGATCGACAACTCGTCGCTCTATCGCTATGACCCGGACATTCCGCTGATCGTGCCGGAATGTAACCCGCAGGCGATCCACGACTACAAGAACAAGAACATCATCGCCAACCCCAACTGCTCGACAGCGCAGATGGTTGTCGCGCTGAAGCCGCTGCATGACCGCGCCAAGATCAAGCGCGTTGTTGTGTCGACCTATCAGTCAGTTTCGGGTGCCGGAAAAGAGGGCATGGATGAGCTTTGGGATCAGACCAAGGCCGTCTACAACCCTACCACCGAGGTCGCCCCGAAGAAGTTCCAGAAACAGATCGCCTTCAACGTCATTCCGCAGATCGACGTCTTCATGGAAGACGGCTCGACCAAGGAAGAGTGGAAGATGGTTGTCGAGACCAAGAAGATCGTCGATCCGTCGATCAAGGTCACTGCAACCTGCGTCCGCGTGCCGGTGTTTGTCGGCCATTCCGAGGCCGTGAATATCGAGTTCGAGGAATTTCTGGACGAAGACGAAGCCCGCGATATCCTGCGCGAAGCGCCCGGCATCATGGTGATCGACAAGCGCGAAGCGGGTGGCTACGTCTCGCCCATCGAATGCGCAGGCGATTTTGCCACATTCATCAGCCGCATCCGCCAGGATTCGACCATCGAGAACGGCCTGAACCTGTGGTGCGTCAGCGACAACCTGCGCAAGGGTGCCGCCCTGAACGCGGTTCAGATCGCCGAACTGCTGGGCCGTGAGGTCCTGAAAAAGGGCTGACAATCCAGCCTTTGCAAAAACTAAAAAAGAAACCCGCTGTTTGATCAGCGGGTTTCTTTTTAGAAAGCCAAACTTGCGGAGCAAGACTGGCTTTGTGCATCAAGCATTTGGAATGTTGATAATATATTCAAACTACAATATTCAACTTTTCTGATCCGATAAAGCGTTGGACTTACTAAAACACTATCTCGGTTAATTAAATGGTGAACCGCCGTGGCTCGAGCCTTTTTCGATAAGCTAGAAGCAATCTTACGTCCAACTCCCAAAATCCGTATCGAAAATTTCGAGCGCGACCCAAAAGTAAGCTACGTCTCATCTAATAGCCCATTGAGCCAAGGCCCGTTAGGTTCAGAAATCGCTCGAACAGGACGCCTAAACTCGAATGAGTTTGCCGCCTGCATTGAAGAACTCAATCTTCCTCATACTCACCATCGCAAGTATTGGGAGCTGGCTTTCATTTTACAAGCTTTGCGCGAACGCGACCTACTCCAGCCCGGAATCAAGGGCTTGGGTTTCGCAGTTGGTAAGGAAAGAATCCCTGCCTACCTCGCAGCGAAGGGCTGCGAAGTTCTAGCGAGTGATCTGGCTGACAACAACAAGGGTAATGAAGGTTGGGAGACAACTGGCCAATGGAGCGCATCAGTCGAAGATTTACTTTTCTCTGAGATCTGCTCAAAGGAATTATTTAAGAAGAGCGTCAAATTTCGCCCCATTGATATGAACGATATTCCCAGCGATATCTCAGGGTACGACTTTACCTGGTCCACGTGTTCTTTCGAGCACTGCGGTTCTCTCGAACTCGGAGTTCGTTTTTTGGAGAAACAGATGGACTGCCTGCGTCCCGGTGGGGTCGCTGTGCATACAACGGAATTCAACCTATCATCAAACACCCGGACGTCAAAAGGCGGAAAGACCGCAATCTATCGCCTACGTGACATTGAAGATGCTGTAAAACGCCTTCAATCCAAAGGACACAAAGTGGAGCCGTTGGATATTCGCTTAGGCGACGATCCACTTGATTTAACCGTGGACAGGCGCAAAGGGGATCCAAGACAGTACTCTGGCACCAAGCACATGCGATTGCTGATGAAGGGTTACGTTACAACTTCTATAGGCTTGATAATCACTAAGTCTACAAAGCCAGTGCTGAGTTAGTTTAAGAAACGCGCAATAAAATTGTGTTGAATAGACCCGAGAATTTTCGGAAACTCGGGTGGCAACCGTTAATCAGAAAGCAAGGACGACAAAACCTTGCATTTGGGCTCGAAGCGGACCTCCGGTAACTTACGCAGACCCACTTTCATCACCCGTTCCTCTCTAGTAGAACCTTTAGGCTCATCAGTCCGGACGAAATGTTCAAATACCGGTCCTGAATTCGGAACATTCCCCCGACCAGTTGACAAATTCAGGCGTGCTTGCCAGCTAAACAAGGACCTGAACGCGACGGATGGGTCATTAAAGACAACAGGTGGTGCCCCGCACACGGCATCAGAGGCAGAGCATGGGAACTTCGACCAAACGCAGAATTGGCAGATACCTGATCATAGGATGTGCAGGCATTCTGATTGGGCTTATCCTCATCGGGTTTACCGGGCAATTCCTGGCGGTGGGAGACTCCTTTGCGCTTTTCCGTCCGCAAGCCGGCGTTCTGCTTTTGCCGTGCGCCGCGATCCTGCTGTATATGCGCGCCAGATACCTTGCTTTGGTGACCCTGGCCTTTGCCGCTGTTGCTGTCGGATCAATCGCAACCAGTTTCGCCGCCCCGCCAAAGGCCTGCGACGGCCCGTGCCTGACCCTGTATCAAAAGAACCTCATGAGCCGGGCGTGGCCCCGGTATTCGCTGGCCGACGACATCATTGCATCCGATGCTCAGATCGTGACGTTGCAGGAAGTCTCGAGTCACAACCGCGAATACATGAGCAACCTGTTCGAGCATTACCCCGAAAAGGTGATCTGTGAGTTTCGTCCCGAACAAAACGTTGCCATCCTGACAACTTTGCCGATTGTCGAAGGGTCCGGGTTCTGCCTGAAAGGTCATGGTCTTGTCGGAATACAAGTCGAAGCCCCGGACGGGTCTTTGGTCTGGATCGTTTCGATCCACCTGAACTGGCCTTTTCCTTATGACCAATCAACCCAAAGCCGGATCATTGCGGAACGCATTGCGGATCTGGATGGCCCGGTTCTGATAGCCGGGGATTTCAACATGGTTCCTTGGGGTGCAAGCGTCCGGCGGATCGCGGCGGCAGCAGACAACCAGAGTTTTGGGGCCGTCCTGAACACTCATGATCTTGGCAGATGGCACCTGCCGTTGCCAATCGACAACCTTTTGTTCCCGAAGGGAACAACCGGAACAGTCGAACTGCGCCCGTTCATGGGATCCGACCATTTCGGCAAGTTCGCGCGGTTTCGTTTGGATTGATCCGCGAGGTCCCCGCTGCCTTGGTGGACATACCAGAACGTATGTCGCGATCCCAAGAAGGGTCTAGGTGTTATTTTCGATCAGCACTTTCAGATTATTCAACCCCCGCTCGTAATCGCCGCCAACCTATTTATCCATCATCACCCCCATCCAGCGGGACATGGGGTTGAGCCCCAGATCGGATTCAAACGTCATGTGTGGAGCATACGAAGTGACGGCTCTGAAACAGAGCCGTATTCCGCATCATTTTTTCACTATGAACTGTCGTCAGACCGGAACGAATTTCTTCTGTATGGGGTCGAAACTCTCTAACCCGCCAGCGCCGATATCGGTCCACAACCCGTGCAGGCTCAGGGTGCCCTGTTCGACCGCTGACGAGATGAACGGGAACGTCATCAGGTTTTCAAGCGACGCAACAACCGACTGGCGTTCCAGCTGCCGGGCTTGTTCGAGGCTGTCTTCGATATCAGCGACAAGTTCGAATTTTGGTTTCAGAATGTCCATCCAGCGACCGACAAAGCTTTCCTTTGCGTCCAGTTGCGGCGCCTGACCCTTGCACATGTCGATACAGCCCTGAACACCACCGCATTGCGAATGGCCAAGAACCATCAGATGCGCAACCTTGAGAGAAGTGACGGCGTACTCGATTGCTGCGCTGGTACCGTGATGATCGCCGTCCGGCGCATAGGGTGGCACCAGATTGGCGATATTGCGGTGGATAAAGAAATCGCCCTGATCCGCACCGAACATCGAGGTCACATGGACCCGGCTGTCGCAGCAGGAAATCACCATCGCCCGGGGCCGCTGCCCTTCATCTGCCAGCCGCTTGAACCAGACCTGGTTTTCCGAATACGTGGTCGCTTTCCAGCCGTGATACCGCGTGACCAGATAGCTCGGCAAAGGTTTGGCAAATTCCATTACGGTGTCCCCGTTCTTGTCGCTGACCGATCCTCTAAACCGAATTCTAGGAAAATTCGAGCAATTATCCGATTTCTCTGCAAGGTTTTGCAAAGGAATTTGCCACCAGTATCAAACCTGCGCCGTGGGGGCGTCAGAAATAGGGTGAATGTGGTGGAAAAAATAATCACGCTTGAACACAAGGAATCCGTCCGTCTGGATTCGGACCAACTAAGTGGCCTTTACCGTCAACTGGGCGACAAGAACGCGCTGGATGTGCTGTGCCGCACCATCGAAGAACTGGCAGTGCGCCTGTCGAACTGCGAACGCTTTTGGCGTCAGCGCGAATGGGCCGACCTGCGCAAATGCGCAAGGTCCCTGGTTGCGATTTCCGAACAGGTCGGGATGACGGTTCTGGCCAGGGTTGCAGGTGACGTGGCGCAGGCCGTCGATGCCGGTGACGCGGTAGCCGCAGGCGCGACGCTGGGACGTCTGATCCGCGTTGGTGAGCGGTCATTGACAGCCGTCTGGGATCAACAGGACCTTTCCGTCTGACAGGGGTTGCGGGCAGAATATGCGCGGCTAGTCTGTGCACAGAAACAATCTATCGAGGCGCCCATGACACTGTCCTTCGCCCCATCCTCTGACCCTTCCGTACCGCTTCATGTGATCGCGCAGCCGGATTTGGACGGCTGGCTTCTGGATCAGCCCGAGCGCGTGCAGTCCTGGGTCGCAGCAAACGGGTTTTCCGGTGCGCTGGGGCAGGTCCTGCTTGTGCCAGCCACGAACGGCGCAATTGAATTCGCGCTGGCCGGTTACGGAACCGAAGAAAAACGTGTGCGCAAACGGTTCCCCCTTGCCGCGGCGGCCATTGCCCTGCCGGAAGGCACCTACGGCATTGCTTCGGGCATTCCTGCGGATTTATTGGAGATGGAGTGTCTTGGCTGGCTGATGACCGCCTATGCTTTTGATCGATACGCGTCCCAGACCGGAGGGTCAGCGGCATTGATTGCGCCTGATGGCATCAACGCCACTCGTATCGAAGCCATGGCAAATGCCGAGGCTCTGACGCGCGATCTGGTCAACACGCCCACTTCGGACATGGGACCGGATCAGTTGCAGCAAGCGGTCGAGGTTCTGGCGGATGAATTCGGCGCGTCTTGCAACGTGATCACCGGCCATGCGCTGCTGGACCAGAATTTTCCCATGATTCACACGGTAGGGCGGGCCGCGGAACAGGCCCCCCGGCTGATCGAGCTGAACTGGGGCACCAGTGGCCCCAGACTGACACTGGTGGGCAAAGGTGTATGTTTCGATACCGGCGGGCTGAACTTAAAGCCGGGCGCATCCATGGGCCTGATGAAAAAAGACATGGGTGGCGCGGCCAATGTGTTGGGACTGGCCCGGATGATCATGGCGCTGAACCTTCCCCTGCAACTGCAGGTTCTGATCCCGGCCGTTGAAAACGCGGTATCAGGCAATGCCTTCCGCCCCGGTGATATCCTGACCTCACGCAAGGGTCTGACCGTTGAAATCAACAACACCGACGCCGAAGGGCGTCTGGTTCTGGCTGATGCGCTGACTTTGGCGGATGAAGGGAATCCCGATCTGGTGATCTCGATGGCGACGCTGACTGGTGCGGCGCGCGTGGCCGTGGGCCCTGATCTGGCACCGTTTTACACCGACGACGAAAGCTGCGCTGTGGCCTTGGCACAAGCGGCCAAAACGTCTGCTGATCCGGTCTGGAGAATGCCCTTTCACACACCCTACGAGGCGATGATCGAACCCGGCATTGCCGATCTGGACAATGCCCCCTCGGGCGGGTTTGCCGGGTCTATCACCGCCGCGCTGTTTCTGCGCCGGTTCGTAGGGTCCAGCCGCTATATCCATTTTGACATCTACGCGTGGCAACCCAGCAATGAACCCGGCCGCACAAAAGGCGGTCTGGGTCAGGGAACACGCGCAGTGCTGTCTGCCTTACCGGAGGTATTGGGATTATGACCAAGCGCCGCGTATCCAAACCGGTCGTCGACCTGCTGAGTGCCCCTGACGGGCCGCGTGACCGGCAATTGCTGCTGGGGGACGCGGTTCATGTCAAAGAAAACCACGGCGGGTGGAGCAGGATCGTCGCAGAAAAAGACGGATATGCTGGTTGGCTGGAAACAGACAACCTGTCCGAGGATATGCCTGCAACGCATTGGATCAACGCGCCCGCAACACATGCCTACGTAGCCCCCGATATCAAAAGCTGCGATCTCTTGTCTCTGAGTTTCGGAAGTAAAATCCATGCGACTGCCGAAACGGATCGGTTTGTACAGACCGAGTTGGGTTTTGTCCCAAAGGTTCACACGGCCCCAATTGCAGAAAAGTCACGTGATCCGGTTGCCGTGGCCGAGCTGTTCCTGGGCACGCCCTATCTGTGGGGCGGAAACAGCCGGTTCGGTATCGATTGCTCGGGGCTTGTTCAGGCCGCGTTGCTGGCCTGCGGTATTCCCTGCCCCGGCGACAGCGGCGATCAAGAACAAGCCTTGGGCGCTGTCCTGTCAGCTGAATCACCTGCGCAGCGTGGGGATTTGTTGTTCTGGAAAGGGCACGTGGCCTGGGTTTCGGGCGACAACATGATTGTACATGCGAACGCCAGCCATATGGCGGTTGTGTACGAGCCAATGGACCGGGCGATTCAGCGCATTCAGGATCAGGGCGACGGGCCTGTTACAGCGCGAAAAAGGCTCTAATCCGGGTTTACGGCCCGGATGAGCTTGCGTTCCAGCACCCGCAGTACCGCGCGCAGATCATGGCCGCGTTTCAGGATGCGGCCATCCATACCTATGACTGAGTACATCCCCTGCCGGGACTTCAGGCGCGGGTGCTTTTCGACGCGGTAGATCGGGTGCTCAGCGGTGCGCCGGAAGATCGAGAATACCGCCATGTCGCGCAGGTTTGAGATACCATAGTCTCGCCACTCTCCGGCGGCGACCATCCGTCCATAAACGGACAGGATTTGCGACATCTCATGCCGGTCAAAGGCCACGGGCATCTGCGCTGCGTTTGCCGAAAACCGGTTGGGAGGCTGCATGTTCATACCGCCAGCCTTGCCGGAAATCATGTTTGAATCAAGCCTGATGCGCTGTTGCCCGGCTTTTACAACACAAGTGTTACCGCCGACCAACCTGACGGCAGATCAGGATTACCGGCAGCAGGCCGACCGCCAGAATGACCAGCGACGGCACGGCGGCGCCCTCAAGCCTCTCATCCGAGGCAAGCCTGTACGCCTGTACGGCCAGTGTGTCGAAGTTGAACGGGCGCATGATCAGGGTGGCAGGCAATTCCTTCATCACGTCCACAAAGACGATCAACAGCGCGGTCAGCAGCGACGGCGTTAAAATGGGCAGGTGAACGCGCCGTAATGTTCCCAGCGGGGTTTGCCCCAACGAGCGGGCCGCGGCATCCATATTGGCATGAACCGTGCTTTGACCCCCCTCATATGCGCTGAGCGCGGCGGCAAGGAATCGCACCATGTAGGCGGCGACCAACAGCCAGATTGAACCGGTAACCAACAACCCCGTGGACACATCGAATGTCTGCCGCATCCAGGCATCCAGCGCGTTGTCAAAGCTGGCGAAAGGTACAATCAAACCGACTGCGATGACGCCACCGGGCACGGCATATCCCAGCCGCGCCATGTAGGCCGTCGCCGACGACGCGCGCCCGGGTCTCAGACGTTGAAAGAACCCGACACAGATCGCCGCAAAGACAGTGACGACCGCGGCCGTGCCAGCAAGGGTCAGCGAGTTCTGGATGAAACCGATATAGCGCCGCGACAGCAGGTTCTGTTCCGATTCCAAACCCATCTCGACCAGTATGATAACGGGCAACAGAAACCCGAAAATAACGGGTATCGTACATAACAGGAATGCCGCGACGGCGCGAAGACCGGTCAGGTGTTCCGCCGGTTGGGCAGCATGTTTCTTTCCGGCCTGATAGTATTTTGCCTTACCGCGCTGGGTGCGTTCGGCCACAGCCATGATCAGTGCAAAGACAAGCAGGCACCAGGCCAGCTGCGCCGCCGCCGCACGGTCGGCCATTGAAAACCAGCTGGTGTAAATCCCGGTCGCAAAGGTCTGCACACCGAAATAAGACACGGTTCCGAAATCGGCGATGGTTTCCATGATGGCCAGTAACACACCACCGGCGATTGCCGGGCGCGCCATCGGCAGCGAGACGCGCCGAAACGCAAGCCATGGATTGTTGCCCAGCGCCCGAGCAGCCAGAAACGCCGAAGCACTTTGTTGCAGGAACGCAGCCCGCGCCAGCAGGTAGACATAAGGGTACAGCACCAGAATCAGCATCATCGCAGCGCCCCCGGTCGAACGGATTTCAGGGAACCAATAGTCGCGCGGCCCCCAACCCGTTACATCCCGCAAAGTGCTTTGAACGATACCCGGATGATCCAGAATAAAGGTGTACGCATAGGCAAGCACATATGCCGGAAAAGCCAAGGGCAAGACCAGCGCGATCTCAAGGATCCTGACACCGGGAAAGCGGGTCATCGTCACCAGCCAGGCAGCGCCCGTGCCGATACTGAACGTACCCGCCGCGACCAGCACCACAAGGATCAGGGTCGTCATAGTATAGCTGGGCAGAACCGTTTCCATCAGGTGCGAGATCGTATCTGTCCCGCCCGTCACTGCCGCCAGAACCACGGCCACCATGGGCAACAGGCATGCGGCAGCCACAAGATAAGCAACTGCGGCCAACAGCCGTGTGCCGCGTACACCGCGATTGCGTGATCCGTTTTCTGAATAGTCGATCTGGGCCATTATCCCGGCTTTTGATTGGCAAAGGCTTAGGGTACGCCTTTAATCGACCAAAATGCTCGGAAACACCAGTGCGTCGGTCAACAAATCTGCGGCACAAACTGCCGCAGACCTGTTATTCACCACTATTCGTAGACGCGCTGATCCTCGATCACCAACCCGTCTTTGGGCAGCGAGCCGGGGGCGACGACTTCGATTGCGCCTTTCAGTTTCAGCACTTCGGCCACCGATCTGGCATATGCCGTATCATCCCCGCCTGTGCTTTCGATCTGGACAGTCATCGAATCCATCTCGCCCTGACGGGTGGCGATAACACGAGCCTTGACGATTTCCTCATGCTTGTCGACCAAAGCGGCAACCTGTTCCGGACGCACGAACATACCTTTGATCTTGGTCGTCTGATCTGCACGCCCCATCCAACCTTTGATCCGGGTGTTCGTGCGACCGCAGGGGGAAATCCCCGGCATCACGGCGGAAAGGTCGCCCGTCGCAAAGCGGATCAGCGGGTAATCGGGGTTGAGTGAGGTCACCACGACCTCACCCACCTCACCCGGTGCCACCGGAGTTCCGGTTCCAGGTGTCACAATCTCGACAATCACGTGCTCGTCGATGATCATCCCGTCGATCGCGGCGCTTTCATAAGCAATATTGCCCAGATCCGCTGTCGCGTAACATTGCAGGCACGAGATACCCCGGTCGGCGTATTCCTGTCGCAGAGACGGGAACAAGGCCCCACCTCCAACGGCGGCTTTCGAGAAATGCAGTGAAACGCCCATCTCATCGGCTTTGTCCAGAATGACCTTCAGGTAATCCGGCGTTCCTGCATAGGCCGTACAGCCAACGTCGCGGGCGGCAGTCACCTGCAACTCGGTTTGTCCGGTTCCTGCGGGCAGAACAGCCGCGCCGACAGCCCGTGCGCCATTTTCAAAGATCATACCGGCTGGGGTTAGGTGATACCCAAAACAGTTCTGGACAATGTCCCCTGCGCCAACACCCGCGGCATTCAGGAAACGGCCCATGCGCCACCAGTCGTGATCAGTGCTGCCCGGCTCATAGATCGGTCCCGGCGACTGGAACACATGATGGAAATGCCGCGCCGGTTTCACTGTAAATCCACCAAACGGGGGGCGTTTGGCCTGTGCTCTGGTCAGGTCCGATTTCCGCAGAACCGGCAATGTCGGCAAATCTTCAACTGATTTTACCTTATTAGTGTCTGATTCTGACAGATGCGACGCAAATCCAGGGGCCGACATCGCGCGTTTGATCTGCTCCACTAGCGCCCTGGCCTGGTCCGAGGCGCGTTCGTCTGCCGAGCGTGTTTCGAGTGCGTCGAAATAGGTCATAGCCATATCCTCCATCCGCTCACAGCCACCTTTTGCGACGACGATAGGACCGCACATCGCGAAAGCTTTTGCGGCCTTCGTCGGACATGCCCAGGTAAAACTCTTTCACATCCGGGTTTTCGCGCAGGTCGGCTGCCGGGCCATCCATCACGACACGCCCGGATTCAAGAATGTAACCGTAATGTGCAAAGCGCAGGGCGACGTTGGTGTTCTGCTCTGCCAGCAGAAAGGACACGCCCTCTTTTTCGTTGAGGTCCTTCACGATACTGAAAATCTCTTCGACCAGCTGCGGAGCAAGACCCATTGAGGGTTCGTCCAGCAAAATCGTCTCGGGCCGCGACATCAAGGCCCGCCCCATGGCAACCATCTGTTGTTCCCCACCCGAAGTATAGCCTGCCTGCGACCGGCGGCGTTCCTTGAGCCGGGGAAAATATGCGTAAACCATCTCAAGATCCCGCTGGACCGCAGCCGCCCCGTCTTTGCGGGTGTAGGCGCCGGTCAGCAAGTTTTCTTCGACGGTCAGGTGCTCGAAACAGTGGCGGCCTTCCATCACCTGAATGACACCCTTTTCAACCAGATCGGCCGGATCGCTTTCATGCACGTTCTGACCGCGATACTTGATCGAACCTTTGGTGACTTCTCCGCGTTCGGAATGCAGCAGGTTCGATACGGCCTTGAGCGTGGTTGTCTTGCCCGCGCCATTGCCGCCCAGCAACGCTGTGATGCCGCCCTTTGGAACGCTCAGGCTGACGCCTTTCAACACGAGGATCACGTGGTTGTAGATCACCTCGATATTATTGACCTCAAGCAGGGTTTCCGCCTGCACGTCAGTGGTTTGTGCCGCATCCAGCATCAGCGCGTTTCCTCATGCCTGCCCGTTCCGGGGCTGTTCGTGAGGAGCGGCAGGTGACCCGCCGCTCCGGTTGTCTGAACGCCCCGGATCACATCCGTGGCGCAACATGCCTTACTCGCAACGTGGCGAGATGCTGTTTTCGGTTGCGTAGGCACCGGAATCTTCTTCGATCAACGCGCCGATAACTTCGGCATCTGTCGGTTTGAAGTCCTGTACCGGGTTCCAGGCGCCAGTCGCCGCATCCCACTGAACAACACCGACAAGGCCGGGGCCGCCGTGGTTTTCGCAAGAGACCGAGAATTCAGGGCCGAACCCGGACATGCCAAGCGCTTCCATCTTGGCGTTGGTCATTTCCAGTGCTTCCATGCCGTCGCGCATCATCGACGCGTCGATATCAGCGGTTCCGTGCATCGCCTGCGCCGTTTTCACAGCCTCGGCTGCCAGCATGGCGGCGTAAAGACCACGGTTGTACTGAACTGTACCCAGCTGATCGCCGGCACCCGCAGCCTTGCCCGAGTCAACGACGTACTTTTTCAGGTCGTCATAGACAGGATAGTCCATGCCAAGGCCGGTAAAGGTCAGCGCCTTGTAACCGGTCGCTTTTTCGCCAGCAGGCTGAACATCGAATTCCGCGCCAGACCACCAGACACCGATGAAGTTTTCCATCGGGAAACGGATGTTGGCGGCTTCCTGAACCGCAACCTGGTTCATTACGCCCCAGCCCCACATGATGACATAGTCAGGCTTTTCGCGGCGAATTTGCAGCCATTGCGACTTCTGCTCCTGTCCTGGGTGATCTACCGGCAGCAAGGACAGCTCATACCCATGCTTTTCAGCCAGAGTTTCCAGCGTCCGGATCGGTTCCTTGCCGTAAGCAGAGTTGTGATAGACCAGCGCAATCTTCTTGCCGCTCAGGTCACCGCCATTTTCATCCAGCAGATAGTTGATCGCGCCGGACGCACCGTTCCAGTAGTTGGCCGGATAGTTGAACACATGGCTGAACACTTTGCCGTTCGCGGCCGAGGTCCGGCCATACCCCATCGTGTGCAACGGAATGCCGTCTGCGGTCACTTTGGGGATCAGCTGATAGGTGATACCGGTCGACAACGGCTGATACACCAGCGCGCCTTCACCTTTGGTGGATTCATAGCATTCCACGCCTTTTTCGGTGTTATACCCGGTTTCGCATTCGATCACGTTTGCTGGTACACCGCCAATGCCACCGTCCCGCTCGTTCAGAAGAGTGAAATAGTCGGCGTAACCGTCCGCGAATGGAATACCACCGGCCGCATAGGGCCCGGTTCGATAGCTGAGCGACGGGAACACAAGATCCGCCATCGCGGGTCCTGCCGCCATCAGGGCGCTCAGCGCCACGGTTGCCAGTTTCTTGTTCATCGGGTGTCTCCTCCCTTGATTGATCCGATATTGAGTTCGGGCTTGATCACCCGTCTTTATGATTGGGCCAGCCCTCAGTGCGGGAACGGCCAGAGTCTGAGTTTCTCTTTCGCCACGCGCCACAACTGTGCAAGACCGTGGGGTTCCAGGATCAGGAACATGATGATCAGCGCGCCCACGATCACCAGCTGAAGATGGGCAACGATATCGGTCGGCCAACCCAGAAGATCGACGCCAACCAGTTTGAGCAGAACCGGCAGCAGCACGAGGAAGGCCGCCCCGGCAAAAGATCCGAAAATCGAGCCTAATCCGCCGATAATCACCATAAACAGCACCAGGAATGACTTCTGAATGCCGAATGCTTCGCCCACCTCGACCGCGCCGAGATAGACGGCAAAGAACAAGGCCCCTGCGATGCCCACAAAGAACGAGCTGACAGCGAAAGCGCTGATCTTGGCTTTCAACGGGTTCACCCCGATGATTTCGGCGGCGATATCCATGTCGCGGATCGCCATCCATGTCCGCCCGGTCGTGCCGCGGGTCAGGTTGCGCGCAATAATCGCGCTGAAGGTCAGGAAGATCAGGCAGAACAGGTAGGTCGCCCAGGCCGGAGCGTTCGGGCCCGAGATGATGATTCCGAACACGTCACGTTCCGGCGCGTTGATCTGACCCGAGGCCGAGTAGTTGTAAAACCACGGCACCCGGTTGAAGAGCCACACCAGAAAGAACTGTGCCGCAAGCGTCGCCACCGCCAGATAGAACCCCTTGATCCGCAGGGAAGGCAGGCCGAACAAGACGCCTACAATCGCTGTGATACCACCAGCCAACAGGACATGAATGAACATGCTGACATCTGGAAATGCGGTCATCAACTTGTAGCAGGCATAAGCACCCACCGCCATGAAACCGCCTGTGCCAAGGCTGACCTGCCCGCAATAGCCCACGAGTATGTTCAGTCCGATCGCCGCGATGGCATAGATCAGAAAGGGCAGCAGCAGGGCGTTTGCCCAATAGTCGTTGATGATGAACGGAATGATCCCAAACGCCACCGCCAGAACGACATAGTACCGGTACCGGTCGAACTTGATCGGGAAAGTCTGGCTGTCATCCACGTAGGAGGTTTTGAAATCTCCGGCCTCACGATAGAACATCTGTTACTTTCCCCATTCTTCCTGCGCCCGGTTTCGGGTCGCGGCGTCCAGCTGGCTGGACCCTTTAGCATATCCGCTCGCCTCAGAGGCGCGCACCAGTTTCAGGTAGGCCAGAACACCCATGATCAGACCGGCAAAGGCCAGGATCGCGGCAATCGTCAGCTGATTGTCAGTCAGGTCATTCGAGGTCAGCGCGATGTAGCCAAAGGCCCAGAACCCCGCCCATGCGATCACATTGATGATGGCGATCAGCTTGGTCATGCGTTACACCCTCTCGATGATCTTCTCGCCGAACAGACCCTGCGGTCTAAACACCAGAAAGATCAGCGCCAGCACATAGGCGAACCAGTTCTCGGTCGCACCGCCGACCAGCGGGCCAACCGAGAATTCGAACAGCTTCTCGCCCACACCGATGATCAGTCCGCCGACGATGGCACCGGGGATCGAGGTGAACCCGCCCAGCATCAACACCGGCAGCGCCTTGAGTGCGATCAGCGACAGCGAGAACTGCACGCCCGATTTGGTGCCCCACATGATCCCCGCGACCAGCGCCACGAACCCGGCCACCGACCAGACCATGACCCAGATGAAGTTGAGCGAGATCCCGACCGAAAGTGCCGCCTGATGGTCATCCGCCACAGCGCGCATGGCCCGGCCCTGTTTTGTGTACTGGCTGAAGGCCACCAGCGCCGCCACCAGAAGCGCCGCAATTACGGTTGCCACGATGTCGAGGTTGTCGATGAAGAAGCCATAGCCAAAGATGTTAAAGGTGACCTCGTCGATCCACAGGTTGATGCCCTGGGGCAGACCCACATCCAGCGTCTTGATCTCGGAGCCCCACATCAGGTCGGCCACGCCTTCAAGGAAATAGGCCAGACCGATCGTGGCCATGAACAGGATGATCGGCTCCTGCCCAACCAGATGCCGCATGACAAAGCGCTGCACACACCAGGCCAGCAGAACCATCACACCCATTGTCAGGATGATCGCCAGCAGGGCGGGGATGTTCCAACCGAAGTTATAGACATGAGTGCCGAAGGTCGCGTTGATCAAATGCGCGAAGGGCACCTGCCCGTTCATGATCCCGACCAGTGTCATCGCCGCAAACAGGGCCATAACCCCTTGCGCGTAATTGAAAATTCCCGAGGCCTTGTAGATCAGCACAAAGCCCAGCGCGACCAGCGCATAAAGCACCCCGGCCATCAGACCGTTAAGGATGACCTCCGTGGCAAAAATTAACTGCTCAGGCATATGTGCCTCCCCGGATATCTGCTTTGGTCTCAGTCATGGCTGACCCCCAGATAGGCGTCGATGACTTCCTGATTGTTGCGCACCTCGTCGGGTGTACCGTCACCAATCTTCTTGCCGTAATCCATCACGACCACGCGGTCGCTCAGGTCCATCACCACGCCCATATCGTGTTCGATCAGGGCGATGGTGGTGCCGAATTCGTCATTCACATCGAGGATAAAGCGGCTCATGTCCTCTTTCTCTTCGACGTTCATGCCCGCCATCGGTTCATCCAGCAGCAAGAGCTTTGGTTCTGCTGCCAGTGCGCGGGCCAGTTCGACGCGTTTTTTCAGGCCATAAGGCAGGCGCGCTACGGGCGTCTTGCGGATATGCTGGATTTCAAGGAAATCGATGATCTTCTCGACCGCCTCACGGTTTTCAACCTCTTCCGCCTCGGCCTTTCCCTTCCACCACGCCTGCTGGAGGATGTTGGTCTGCATGAAGTTCAAGCGCCCGGTCATGACGTTGTCCAAAACACTCATCCCCTCGAACAGCGCGATGTTCTGGAACGTCCGCGCGATTCCCTGCTGCGCCACCTCAAAGGGGCGCATGGGCGGGCGTTTTGATCCGTGGAACCAGACCTCGCCTTCCTGCGGGACATAGAACCCCGAGATAACGTTCAGCATCGACGATTTCCCGGCCCCGTTCGGCCCGATGATGGCGCGAATTTCGCCTTCGCGAATATCGAACGAGATGTCCTTGATCGCCACGACGCCGCCAAAGCGCAGGGTGATGTTCTTCATCTCCATCACCACGCCGCCGATCTTGCGACCGTCTTCGGTGACATATCCTTCGGCGTTATCCAGCATCAGTCACTCCCTGACTTGCGCAAAAACGGGATGGCGGGCGTGGCGATGGCCGCAGGTCGCGCGTTGCTATGGCGGCCCTCATTCCGCTGCCACCTTGTGCTGCGCAACCGGTACAACCGGCGCATCCACGATTTTCAGCGTCGCGCTGATTGATCCCTTGCGCCCATCTTCATAGGTCACTTCGGTCGTGGTCGACACGCTTTCGGATCCGTCATAAAGCGCCGCAATGATGTCGTGGAACTTCTCTTCGACAAACCCGCGCCGCACTTTCCGGGTGCGCGTCATCTCACCATCATCAGCGTCCAGTTCCTTGTGCAGAACGACAAAGCGATGCACCTGGCAACCGGACAGCATTTCATCAGCTGCTACCGATTTGTTGACCTCTTCCACATGCGCCCTGATCGTCTCTAACACACGCGGATGGCCTGCCAGTTCCTGATATGAGGCGTAAGCCACGTTGTTGCGTTCCGCCCAGTTGCCGACCGCTGTCAGGTCGATATTGATGAAGGCGACGCAGCGATCCTTGCCGTTTCCGAACAGAACGACCTCGAGAATATCGGGATAGAATTTCAGTTTGTTCTCGACATATTTCGGCGCAAACATGGACCCGTCGGCCATTTTGCCCACGTCCTTGGCGCGGTCGATGATCCGCAGATGGCCGCTGCTTTCCTCGATGAACCCGGCATCACCCGTTGCCACCCAGCCTTCGGCATCTTTGGTCGATGCCGTGGAATCCGGGTTGTTGTAATATTCGACAAACACGCCGGGTGAGCGGTAATGGATCTCGCCCTTGTCGTCGATCCTGATCTCGACATCCGGCGCGGGCACGCCAACCGTGTCGGCCCGAACCTCGCCATCCGGCTGTACGGTGATGAACACGGTTGCTTCGGTCTGGCCATAAAGCTGTTTCAGGTTGATGCCCAAAGATCTATAGAAATCAAAGATTTCCGGTCCGATCGCTTCACCCGCGGTATAGCCAACCCGGAACCGGCCATAGCCCAGCGTATCCTTGAGCGGCCCGTAGACCAGCAGGTTACCCAGCGCGTATTTCATCCGGTCGCCAAAGCCGACGGGTTTGCCATCCAGCAACTTGCCACCCACCTTTTTGGCATGCGCCATGAAGTGATGGAACATGCGCTGCTTCAGCTTGCTCGCATCCTCCATCCGGATCATTACATTGGTCAGCTGGCTTTCAAACACGCGCGGCGGGGCGAAGAAATAGGTCGGCCCGATTTCGCGCAGATCGGTCATCATCGTGTCGGCGCTTTCCGGGCAGTTCACGCAGAACCCGCACCAATAGGCCTGACCGATGGAAAAGATAAAATCCCCGACCCATGCCATCGGAAGGTAGGAAAGGATATCTTCATCGCGGGTCAAATGGTCGAAAATCGCTGAATTCTTGGCGCTTTCGATCACGTTGCGGTTCGACAGAACCACCCCCTTGGGCTTGCCCGTTGTGCCCGAGGTATAAAGCATGACGCAGGTGTCGTTATAGGTGATCTCAGAGATGCGCTTGTCCAGCTCTGCATCAAACCGCTGATGTCCTGCCTGACCTTCGGCCATGAGGTCTTCCAGCGCGTTCATCTGGCTGTGGTCGTATTTCCGCATCCCCCGCTTGTCGGTGTAGAGGATGTGCTTGATCTGGTGCACTTTTTCCTGAATCTCGATGACCTTGTCGACCTGTTCCTGATCGCCGCAGACGACATATTTCGCGCCGCAATGTTCCATCACATAGGTCATCTCTTCGGCGACTGCGTCCTGATACAGAGGCACCGGAATTGCACCAACCATCTGTGCCGCGACCATGGTCCAGTAATGTGCTGGCCGGTTGCGTCCGATCACGGCAATGTGGTCACCGCGCTCAACGCCAATTTCAAGAAATCCAAGAGCGAGCGCACGAATCTCCTTGGCCGCTTCAGCCCAGGTCCAGCATTGCCAGATCCCAAATTCTTTTTCCCGATAGGCCGGGGCATCCCCGAACTGGGTCGCGTTGCGGTGTAGAAGCGCCGGAAGGGAATGCAACCCTTCGGCGCCCGACTGCGTCTGAGCCAATCTTTTTCTCCTCCCCATCCGGCCTCCTCAAAGCCGGAAATGGCGGATCCGGGAAAGCCCCCGGATGCCAGTGCCCCGATTTGGGACACTCGCACGATCAGCGTCAACTTTTGCCTGATGTTTTCTCAATTCTTACGAATTGTAACAGGTGCAGAGGGGTGATGTTACGTTTTGTACAATATGAACATGTCGGGCTATTGAACGGTTATGCGCTGCACAGGTTGTTATGCGGGTTCGACGAACAGGACGAAAATTGCGAAGAGGCACAACCAGAAGAGAGAGCAACTGCGCCATCTATTAATCTCAGAACGACTCGAAAATTGTCTCTGAAATCACAAACCTGCAACAACCACAGCTTCCGTTTTTCGCCACGGATAGCTGGACATTACCTGCTATCTATTCAAAGTGAGGCGACTTACAATTCATTTGAGGACAGAAGGTTGGGACTCAGGCGATTTTTCAGGCGGCATTTTCGCGCGCAAACTCATACTCCAGCGCAAAATCAGGAATACCAAGCAGGTGCCGGGCACCCTCTTTACAACTATGTTTGCGATTTTCCAGCTTTGGATCTAATTCGTGAGTTCGCCGAACCCAATCCGAAAGCAACGGACGGGGTGGTGACCAACTTTCTTGGCGTCAGAATTGAACCACGCGTGATGTCCAGCATCCTGGAACCCCTGGCAGGCAAGGTAGAACCTATTCCCGATCCGGGCAATTGGCATGCCGACATCGCAGAATGGGCGGCAACACTTCTGTCTGTGAAAGAGGCCTCAGGTACTTACCGGATTATTGAACTTGGTTGCGGTTGGGGATGCTGGCTAAACAATATGGGCTTCGTCGCCAAAAAGAGAGGGTTAAGCGTCGACCTGATCGGTATCGAAGGTGACAGCTCTCATCTGGAAAACGCCGAGCGCACGTTTCAACTGAACGGCTTCAACCCAAGTGAGTACCGCCTTGTCAATGGGGTGGCCGCCAGCAAAGAGGGCATCGCGCTTTTCCCAAAACACGAAGAGGCGCACGAAAACTGGGGCGCAGAGCCGATTTTCTATCCGGACGAAAAGGTTCTGGCCGAATCCCGCGCCAAAGGTGACTATACAGAGCTGAATTGTTATACGCTTGAAACCCTGTCTAATGGCGAAGCTGTCGATCTGCTACACATCGATATTCAGGGCTCGGAGCTGGACTTTGTGCAGAGCAACTTCGACGGCATAGAAAATCTTGTAAAGCGCGTGTTTATCGGAACGCACTCTCGCTATCTTGAAGGCGCTTTGCAGGAGTTTTTCCTGACAAAGGGATGGACGCTCGAAATGGACCGCCCCGTGATTCACAGGTTGATCGAAGGTCGGCCACAGATCGAAATTGATGGCGTGCTGCTGTTCAAAAACCCGAACCACGACAAGCTACCGCTTCATTGACAGAAATGCGGTTTGCGTCTGGCGTTTGGCGCTATTGGTTTCTTGTGACGGTGGGCTCTGTTGCACAAATCGGATTTTGAGCGCAGTTCCCCTTTCCCCGGACGGACTTATCCTACGGGCTCTGTGAC